>CALMKX010000049.1 GCA_937867335.1 uncultured Acidobacteriota bacterium | reverse complement strand
CGGCGAGGAGGCCGCCGGCGAGGGCGGTTTCCGGATGGCCCGCGAGGGCCAGGGCGGCGGTGGCGAGGGCGGTGGTGGCAAGGGTTCTCGGGCGGGGGCGGCGCCAAGCCTGGACGGCGCCGAGCACCACCCAGGGGATGAACGCCGCCGCGCTCGAGTGCGGGAAGAGGCTCCAGCCCAAGAGGCCACCGCCCAGCGCGAACGAGGTGCCGGCGAGCCAGGCGCCGAGGCGGCGAGCGCCCACCCTTCGCGCCAGCAGCCAGCCGCCGAGGAAGGCGGTGGCGAGCTTGAGCACCAGGGTGGCGAAGAAGAAGTGCTGGATGGGCAGCAGGCGTGCCGCCATCGCCAGGGGCGAGAGCGCCCCGGCCTGGGGGTTCGCCCAGAGGCCGCTGCCGCCGTCCGCGAGGTCGCTCCACAGTGGCAGCCGCCCTTCCTTGAACGCCCGCCGTACCTCGAGCTCCCAGGGCAGGAACTGGAACACGGTGTCCGAGAGCTCGGCGTAGGGGTCCTGGTTCACCACCAGGGGCGTGCCGGGCACCTGGCCGATCAGGCATTGGGAGGGCACCAGCAGGCGGGTGCTCTCGCTCACCCAGGGCCAGAGCAGCAGCCAGGGCAGGGCGAAACCGGCCAGCAGCACAGGGCGAGGCAGGCGCTGGCCGAGGCCGCGGGCGCCGAGCCAGAGCACCCCCAGCCAGAGAGCCTCGAGGGCGAGCAGCAGAAGCCCGTAGCGGCCGGCCATGGCGCGGAGCTTACCCCGCGCCGCGAGGCCCGGGCGCGGCTACTCGGCGAAGGGCAGGGCGTTGCCCAGCTTGGCCTTGAGGTGGTCCCGGATCCACTTGGCGTCCCACCACTCCACGGGCGAGACGGCCAGGCCTTGGATCAGTATGGAAAAGTGGAGGTGGTCGCCGCCGGCGAGGCCGGTGGCGCCCGTGAGCCCCAGGGCTGCGCCGGGCTCCACTTCCTGGCCCACGGCGACGTCGATCTTCGACAGGTGGGCGTAGAGGCTGGCGAGGCCGTAGCCGTGGTCCAGCACCACGGCGTTGCCGTAGATGCCGAGGGGGCCGGCGAACACCACCTTGCCGCGGTTGGCGGCGGCCACCGGCGCGTGCTGGTGGGAGGCGAGGTCGAAGCCGAGGTGGTCCTGCTGGTCGATCGGCTTGCCGCCGTAAACGTACGTGCGGCGGTCTGCGAAGTGGGCCATCACCGCCGAGTTCGGCAGCTGGCGAAACGCGCTCGCCCACAGGAAGCGCGGCTCGCTCGACTCGGCCAGGTGGGCCAGCTGCTGGTTATTCTTCTTGCGCAGGTCCCGGTTGATCACCAGGTAGGACTGGAGCAGGTCGCCCTGATCGGTCACCTCCTGGGTCTGCGAGAGGATCTCCGGCACCACGCGCGAGAGGAAAGCGTCGTTCACCTCGAGGGTGGCGGTGTGCAGGGGGCGAGCGGTGAAGCGGTCCACGAAGGCCCGCTCGCTGCGGTTGCCCAGGGCGTCCTCGGCCACCAGGCGGATCTTGGCGGGATCGCCGAGATCGTAGGGCGCGGCGAAGAGACAGAAGCGGTCCCCGGCGCTCCCTCCGGGCAGGGGGTAGCCGGGGAAGAACCAGTCGCCGGCGGCAACGCCATCGCGGCTGGCGGAAGCCCCCACGTGGTACACCACCACCTCGCTGCCGCCCTGGGCCACGTTGTTCTGCGTGGAGGAAACCCCGAGCTCCGGCGGGCTGAAAGCCACCGGCAGGGAGAATTCGGAAACCACCGGCGCCGGCTGGCGCAGCCAGGTTCCGGCCGGCGTGGCGGTGATGCGCAGCACCGCCTGGCCCGGCACCAGCTCGGGGTGGGCGTCCTTGCCCAGCTGGAGCGGCAGCTCCACCTTCTTGGCCTCGCCGCGGCGCAGGGACCAGGGCGAGGCGGTGGGCAGGCTGAGGTTGCCGAGGGGCAGGCTCTTGCCCTGCTGCACGAGCTCCGCGCTCACGCTGGCGAGGCTGCCGGCGGGCGCCTCGACGGTGACCACCGTCTCGCTGTGCCGGCCGATGCCTTTGGGAGTGGGGTGGAGAGAGAGGACCGGGGCGGCTGGCAGAGAGAAGCCGGTCGCCACCAGATAGGCCAGGAGACCCGCCACCAGGAGGGCGAGCACGAGCCAGGGAAGGCGGGAGCGTTGAGCCATCGGGACAGGACCTTTCCGAGAAGAGCCGAGAAAGCGGGGTCGACGAGCCAGGGTGGGCGCCGCGCCGCGGCAGCGAGAAGTCTACCAAGTCCGGCGGCGAGCCGAGGGGAGAGGCCGAAGCCATCGCCCCTCGGAGAAGAACGGGAAGTCGGTTCAGTTGGGCCGGCCGAGCTGGCGGCGGGCGAGGGAGTGGACCAGGGAGACCATGCCCATCAGCCCCATGGATTTGCCCATCGAGAGCTCGGGGCCGAAGATGCGGTTCGGCAGATCCCGCGGCACTTCGAGCACCTGTTCGGGGGGAACGCCTGAGAGGGTCTCGGAGAGAATCACGGCCATGGCCATGGCGGAGATGCCCTGGGGGTTCTCCACCGCGAAGGAGAACTCCAGGCTGCCGTCCTCCAGCGGCCGGGCGAAGCCGTAGGCCTCGCTTTCGCAGGCCGGCACCCGGTGCTCCTCGGGGTAGGGCTTGGTGGCCAAGTCCGGAGGAGCCGGGCGGAAGCGGTCGGCGATCGAGATCAGGGCGTGGATGCGGTCCTGGCGGTCCGGCATCAGGGCGAAGGCGGCGACCAGGTTCTCGAGTTTCTCGGGTAGCACGACGATAGGAGGCGGGCCGGCTTCACAGGGCCTCGGCCTCGCGAGCATAGTACCTGACATGGCGACACCCCGCCCCGATCTCGGAGGGCTCTCGTGGCTCAAGGGAGCGGGCCAGGGCGCCGGGAAGGCGGCAGCTGGCCCGCGGCGAGTCGAACTCTTCGCTAGGCGCCCTTCTCGATCGGCACGCCCACCAGGTTGCCCCACTCGGTCCAGCTGCCGTCGTAGTTGCGCACGCTGGGGTAGCCGAGCAGGTAGGTGAGCACGAACCAGGTGTGGCTGCTGCGTTCGCCGATGCGGCAGTAGGCGATGATGTCGTCGGAGGACTTCAGCCCCTTCTCGCCCTCGTAGATGGCCCGCAGGTCGCCGGAGGTCTTGAAGGTGCCCCAGTCGGGGTCGATGGCGCGGGCCCAGGGCACGTTGGCGGCTCCCGGGATGTGACCGCCGCGCAGGGCGCCCTCGTTGGGATACTCGTCCATGTGCAGGCGCTCGCCGGTGAACTCGGCGGGGCTGCGCACGTCGACCAGACGCTTGCCGGCGTTGACGTGGGCGAGCACCTGGTCGCGGAAGGCACGGATGCGGGAGTCGTCGCGATCGCGGGCGACGTAGCCGCTGGCGGCGTAGTTGGGCACGTCCTTGGTGAACTCGCGGCCTTCCTTCTGCCACTTGAGCCGGCCGCCGTCCATGATGCGGGTCTTCTGGTGGCCGAAGAGCTGGAACACCCAGAAGGCGTAGGTGGCCCACCAGTTATTCTTGTCGCCGTAGAAGACGATGGTGGTGTCGGCGGTGGCGCCGATGCGCCGCATGAGGGCCTCGAAGCCGGTGCGGTCGAGGTAGTCGCGGCGCACCTGGTGGTTCAGGTCGCGGGTCCAGTCCACTTCGACGGCGCCGGGGATGTGGCCGGACGGATAGAGCAAGGGGTCTTCGTTGGACTCGACGATTCGCACGCCGGGGTCTTGCAAATGGGCTGCGACCCAGTCGCTGGAGACCAGGACGTCGGGATGGACATAACCACGGGCTTCAATGTTGCTCACGCTTGCACCTCCGGTTGAAAGCTAAGGCTCTTCCAAGAGCTCAGGGGCCGGATTGTAATAAAGAAGACTACTTTAGTCAAGATCTCGGGCGGTACAGGGGGTGAGGGCAAGACCCGCTGACACTTCCCGTCTGTTATTTCTGGTTTCCCGAATCTAGAGAGATTTGTTAGAGTTTCTCGATCATCCCGAGCTCGATCGGATTCCCCTCGGAGGAATGTGATGGCAGAAGAGACTCTCTCGAAGCTGCTCGGCAACGCTCAGCTCTCGGCGCTGGTGGACGCCACCGGCCTCACTCCCCTGACACAGCCGGTTTCGGCCCTCGGCTCGCCCTGGCATCCGCCGGCGAGGCTTTCGGGGGAAGCCACGGTGGATTCGCCCTGGCGAGGCCTCGCAATCGGCGCGAGCGCCGGGGTCGAGCTCGCCGTGGGCGTACACCCGGTGGGCGAAGCTCTCCAGGTCGCGCTGGGCCTCGAGGAGAGACTCGAGCGCCTCGAGCCGCGGCCGGGGCACGCTCTCGCCGGCCTGCACCTCGGGGGTCGGGCCGGCCTCAAGGGCAGTGGCAGCGCGGTGAGTTCGGGGGTGAAGATCTCGGCCAGCGGCGAGGTGCTGGCGGCGATGGAGCTGGCTCATGTGCTCGAGGTTCCGGGCGGGCAGGTGCTAGCTTCGGCGCTGGGCGAGCTGGTGGCCCGGTCGCGGCTGCCGTTCGCCGTGGAGCCTGGCTTCTTCGACGGCAGCCGCCGGGAGCTCTTCCTGCTCAAGAGCCGGCTGGGGCTCGACCTCTCGGCCAAGGTGGAGACGGGCACCTCGGGCTCTCTGGGGGTGGAGCTCTTCCACGGCCTCGACGCCCAGGTGCGGGCCGACTACCAGGCCGCCCTCAGCGCCTCCCTGGGGCTCGCTCTCTACGAAGAGATGGCCTTCTCGGTGGGCACCCTTGTTTCGAGCCAGGACGGCTGGCTGCGGGTGGTGCTCGAGCGCGTCCACCAGCAGCGCCTCACCCTGGGGGCAACCGCCTCGCTGCAAGTGAAATACGACGCCGGCTCGGCCCTGGTGGCGGCCCTCGAGCACCTCCTGGAGCTCAAGCCGGTGGCCGAGCTGATCGACCTCGCGGACCAGCTCTCGGCCCTGGCCGGGGCGGCGGCAGGCGCCGACTGGCCCACCGTGAAGGCCCGTCTGGGGGAGAAGCTGACGAATCGGCTGGTGGAAGCCCTCGAGCTCGACCGGCTGGCGGACGACCTCGCCCGCAGCGAACTCGCCGGCAAGCTGCTGGCCGCGGCGGGGAAAATCGTCGAAACCTACAAGAACCTCGGCCAGGAGCTCCAGAGCCTGCTGGACCGGGCCCTCGCCGGCGCGGACCTCGAAGCTGGCAGCAAGCTGCGCCGCGCCCTCGAAGACATCGCGCGCCTCGGCTCCGCCGACACGGACGCAAAGCGGGACGAGGCCCTGGCCCAGCTGGTGGGCGAGCAGGCCAGCCAGAGCGTGGCCCTGCTCGAGGCGCTGACCGGTGTGGACCTCGAAAGCCTTGTGCTCGGCAGCGAGCCGTTCGAACGGGTGACCTGGGCCGCTCGGCAGGCCCAGAGCGGGCTCGAGTTCCTGGACAGCCTGCCCAAAGAGCTGGTGGCCCGCCTGCAGAAGTTCCTCGAGAAGAAGGGCATCGCGGGCGTGCTCGAGGATCTCGAGGGCCTGAACGACGCCGCCTCGCTCGAGAAGCTGGTGGAAAAGAAACTGCGTTCTTTGGTCGAGAGGCTGGTGGGCAAGGCCCTGGCGATGATCGACGACGAGGACGTGGCCCGCCTTCAGGCCTGGGCGAAAGCGCTGCACGACAGGCTCGAGGCGGCCAAGAAGGGAATCGACGAGCTCAAAGAGCGTCTGGCCAAGCTCGAAGGCGAGGTGGGCTTCTCCCTCGGTCTGGAGCTCGAGCTGCTGAGCCGCCGCTCGGCCCTGCTCGACGCCGAGCTCGAGCTCTCGAAAACCAGCGAGTGGCGCCGCGCCTACGCCCAGCTCCAGGCCGGCAGCGTCTCGGGCTTCCTCGCCGAGCTCGCCGCAGTGGCCCAGGACGCCGAGGAGCCGGAGGCAGTGCCCTACCGCCTGCGGGCGGCGGTGTTGAGCTCGCGGCGGGTGCGCTCCACGGCCGTGAGCCTGTTCGCCTCCTTCCTCGGCCTCACCAGCCAGGGCCGCCAGCGCATCGAGGAAGAGAGGGTCGAGGTCGACGGCGCGGCCGGCGCCGAGGAGCGACGGGCGCGCTATGCCGGAGGGTTCCTGCGCCACGAGAAAGCCGAGGGAGCCAGCTGGAGCGCCGGCACCTGGCTGGTGATCCGCGGCCGCGGCCAGGGCCTTCGGCTCGACGACCCCTACGACCGGGAGTTCCAGCCCGGGCTGCGCTTCACCGTGTCGCGACGGGACGACGCCACCACCGCCGAGGAGCTCCAGGGTCTCGGGTTCTTGCTCGAGAGCCTCGGCTTCCACGGCGCGGCCTCGGCGCTCGCCGCCGTGCCCCAAGCACCCAAGCTCGCCACCCGCCTGGGCATCGCTCTCGAAGCCGGGCAGGAGGGTCTCCAGGCCTGGTTCGATTCGCTGCGCAGCCTGTCCGAAAAGCAGGCCTTCGACGATGCCGGCTGGAACCAAGACTTTCGCAGCGCTGCCCGCCGTTGGCTCGACGACCCCCTCGAGGTCTCGACCTTGACCGGCCGCCCCGAGCTGCGGCGCGGCCCGGTGCTGGCAGCCGTGGTGGGGAGCCAGGAGTTCGCCGATCGCTGGCGCAACCTCCTGGCCGACGAGCGCGGCTTCAGCCTGACGTTCGCGGGGACTCCGGTGAACCTCGACAAGGACTTTCCCGAGGTGAAGATCCTCAAGAGCTTGAGCTTCGCCCGCAGCCAGGGAGTCAAGCGCCTGCTGCCGGTGGTGCAAGCCTTCGCCGCCCTCTCGCAGCCGCCCACGCCGAGCGAGTGCCAGGGCCTCGTGCACCGCTTCCCGCGGGCGGCCGCCGGCTGCGACCCCACTCTCTACGGCAGCCCGGAGTTCCTGCTCTGGCTGGCCCAGGCCGGGCTCACCCGGCTGGACCGCGCCGGGGATGGCCACAGCCTGGCTCTGGACACCTTCCGTGGCCTCGCCACTGTGCGCTGGCGCCGAGCGGGAGAAGAGCAGTGGCACAGCAGCCACTTCCGGCTGGGCGCCAGCGGCCTCGCCGAGGCTCGGCTTCTGGTATAGACGTCGGAGGAACAGGGGGTGCCGCTTTTCCGTAAAGGGAGGCGAACCCCTGAAAGGAGATCGACGTCATGAACCAGGCTATGACCACTACGGCCTTCGAGCTCGAGGGCTTTCGCATCACCCGCACCCTGGGCGTGGTGCGCGGCATCACCGTGCGCTCCCGCTCGATCGTGGGTCGCATCGGCGCCGGCCTGCAAACTCTGGTGGGCGGCAACATCACCATCTTGACCGAGCTCTGCGAGAAGGCCCGCGCCGAGGCCTTCACGATGATGGTGCAGCACGCCCAGCAGATCGGCGCCAACGCCCTGGTAGGCGTGCGCTACGACGCCACCGAGGTGATGGACGGCGTGACCGAGGTGCTTTGCTACGGCACGGCCGTGGTGGTGGAGCCGGTGCGGGCGGCTGCCTAGGATTCCACGGCTAAGGGCCGAGCTGCGCTTCCCGCAGCAGCTCGGCCCAACCGGGCTCCTGGCGCAGCGGATCGAAGATCGACCAAGTGGCGAGAAACGCCACGAAGCGCGAGCGCTCGGCCGCCGCGGCCCTGAGATGCTCCAGGGCCTGCTTCTTCTCTCCCAGGCCGATCCACAAGAACGCCAGCTGGCTGGGGTCCACGTATTCGCTCCCCGCCCGGGCCTCGAGGCCGGCGAGGATCGACCTCGCCTCGACTCGCTGCCCGGCGGTGGCCAGTGCCTGCCCGAGCGCGGCCCGGGTGACCGTGGTGCCGCCGGCGAGCTCCGCGGCGCGGCGGAACTCGGCCACCGCGAGATCCAGCTTGCCCTGCTGCTGGTAGGCGTGACCCAGGCCGAAGTGGGCGTAGGCGAAGCTCGGATCGAGCTCCAGGGCGCGCCGGAACTGCTCGATCGCGGCGTCCGAGCGCCGGGCGAAGGTGAGCACCATGCCCAGATCGGTGTTGATCACCAAGGAGGTCGGATCCAGGCTCACGGCCCGCCGGGCCTCGGCCTCCGCCTCGGTGGCCCGCTCGCGGGCGGCGAGCAGGAAGGCGTACCACTGGTGGGCCGTGGGATAGCCGGGGTTGAGCTCGATCGCCCGCCGGAAGCCTTGCTCGGCGGCGTCGTAGTTGCGGTCGAAAACGAAGCGGGCGTAGGCGAGCGAGGTATGCGCTTCGGCCAGCGAGTCGTCCAGGGCGAGGGCCTTCTGAGCGGCGGCTAGGGCCTGGGGCAGCACTTTCTGGGGCGGCTCGTTGCCCACGAAGGGCTGCAGCACGTAGCAATCCGCCAGGCCGGCGTAGGCCGCGGCGAAGCTCGGATCGAGCCCGATCGCCTCCTGGAAGAAGCCGATCGCCCGCTCGAGGGATTCGGCGGTGCGCCGGTTCCAGAAGAAACGCCCCTTCAAATAGCTCTGATAGGCGGCCGGGCTCGAGGTCCGGTGCTGGGAAAGCCGGGCCCACTCCTGGCGGGTGAACTCCAGGCGCAGCTCTTCGGTCAGCCGCTGGGAGATCGAGTCCTGGAGGTCGAAGAGGCTGGTCTCCACGGCGTCGTAGCTGGCCGCCCAGAGCGGAGCGCTGGTCTCGCCGGCGATCAGCTGCACCGAAACGCGCAGCCGCTGCTGGGCGCGTTGGAAGCTGCCGTCGAGCACGGCATCCACGTTGAGTTCCCGGGCGATGGCGCCGAGATTGCGGTTCGCGCCGGTGTAGCGGCGCACCGCGCTGGTGGGGCGCACGGAGAGCTGGCGTAGGTTCGACAGCCGGGTAATCAGCGCGTCCGCCATGCCCAGGCCGAGCACCGCGTCCTCGGACTGGCCGGCTTCGTTGGCAGCGGGAGTCAGCGGCTCGAAGGGCAGCACCGCCACCGAGCGGATGCCCGGCCGGGCCGCCTCGGGCTCGGGGGAGCCGCTGCGGCGCACGATCAGCATGGCCAGGAGCAAGGCGCCCACCACCAGCCCCACCACCGCGAAGAGGTACTGCGGCCGGCGACGGCTGGCGAGCGGGGCCAGGGGGGAAAGAGAGGCGGTCTCCGCGTTCGGCAGTGCCGTCTCCTCTTCTTCCGTGGTTGGCAGCACCACCACCGGCATCGGCTTGGTGGTGGCCGGCTCGGTGGGCACTTCCTCCACGGGCACGCCGAAGCGATAGCCCCGGCGCGGCAGGGTCTCGATGTAGTTGCCTCTACCGCCGGCCTCCGCGAGGACCTTGCGCAGTGTGTAGATGTTCTGGGTGAGGGTGGCCTCCTCGACGAAGGTTCCCGGCCACACCAGGTTGAGCAGCTCCTCCTTGTCCACCACCTGGCCGTGGCGCTCGAGCAGCACCGCCAGGGTGTCGAACGCCTTGGGCGTGAGCAGGATGGGAGTTTGGCCGCGGAACAGCTGGTGATTGCCGAGATCGGCCCGGAAGCCGTCGAACTCGAAGATCCGCCTGGGGCCGCTCATGCCGGGCTTTGAGACTTCTTTGAGACCTCTTTGAGCCCGGTTCTGAGTGTCCTTTGACGGATTCTTAAGGACTGGCTCGCTGACCGGGGCCTAAGGTGCGCTTGCATCGAGTGGGAGTGCCGGCGAGACGCCGAAGCCGACTCGAGCATAGCACCGGAGGAAGACCTCATGACTGGCACCCTGGCACTGTCCTCGCTCACCCCGGCCTGGCCGATTCCGGCGTTCGGCCGCCCCCGCGCCGCCACGCTCGCCGCCGAGCCTTCGCCCTCGCGCGAGGCGCTGGCGGAAGCCTCCGTGGACGCCGCTCTGCTCGCCGAGGTGGCCGCCGGAGAGGCTTCGGCCCTGGCCACCCTCTACGACCAGCACTCCTCGCGCGTGCTCGGCCTGCTCCATCGCATGCTGGGCGACGGCGGCGAGGCCGAGGAAGTGCTCCAGGAGGTGTTCCTCCAGGTCTGGCGGGACGCCGGCCACTACCGGCCGGAGCGTGCCTCGGTGCGCGGCTGGATCCTGATGCTGGCCCGCTCCCGCGCGCTCGATCGCCTCAAGTCCGACACCGCCCGCTCGCGCCGCGAAGAGGCCGTGGGCTGCGAGGACGCCGCCCGAGTGGTGCTGCCTCTCGGCTCGGCCCGGCTGGAGCGCCACGAGGCCCGGCGCCAGGTACGCGGCGCGCTCGCGACCTTGCCGGCCGAGCAGCGCCAGGCCCTCGAGCTCGCCTTCTTCGAAGGGCTCACCCACACCGAAGTGGCCGCCCGCCTGGGGGCGCCGCTCGGCACGGTGAAGTCGCGCATCCTGCTCGGCATGCGCCGCCTGAAGAAGCTGCTCGAAGGCGAGCTCGCCGCGGCCTAGGAGCGAGGCGCCGCGAGCCGGGCGGCAGAGCTCCTCTCCGCCCGAGCCGTTCCGGTAGGCTAGCGTTCCTCGAACCGGCCCGAATTCCCGGGCTGGCCTTCCTGGAGCGCCGTGAGCGAGCTCGAGCTGCCCCACCTGATCACCGACTCCGCGACCGTGGAGCAACTCGCCGGCGAGCTCCTCCGCGCCGGCTCCTTCGCCTTCGACCTCGAATTCCTTTCCGCCAACCGCTACATCCCGGAGCTCGCCCTGGTGCAGGTGGGTTGGGGGGATCGCGAGTCCCCCCGGGTGGCGGCCGTGGATCCCTTGAGCGCCGAGATCGCTCCGCTCCTCGCGCTGGTCGCCCGCGCCGACATCACCAAGCTCCTCCACTCCGCCCAGGGCGATCTCGCCCTTCTCGGCGCCCGCTATGGCGTGGAAGCCAAGAGCGTGGTGGACACCCAGCTCGCCGCCCTCCTCGCCGGCCTGGGCGAGTCCGTGGGCTACGCCCGGCTGATCGCCGAGCTCCTCGGCCGCGAAATCGACAAGGGCCTGCAGTTCACCAACTGGCTCGAGCGCCCCCTCACCCCGGAGAAGCTCAGCTACGCCCTGGACGACGTGCGCTACCTGCCCCTCGCCTGGGCCCGGCTCGAGCAGCAGCTCGCCTCGCTGGGCCGGCTCGAGTGGCTGGGGGAGGAATCCGCCCGGCTGGCAGCGAGCGCCGCCCGGCGGCTGCCTCCTGCGGAGATCTACCAGAAGCTCGGCGGCTGGCAGCGCCTGAGCCCGCCCCAGCTCGGCGCCTTCGCCGCCCTCGCCCAGTGGCGCGAGGAGCGGGCGCTCGAAACCAACAAGCCGCCCTCCTGGCTGCTCAAGGACCCCGAGACGCTGGCGGATGCCAAGAAGATGAATATCGAGGTCAATGCCAAGAGCGGCGAGGAGGTCGGGGCGCTGGTGCGGAAGATGTATGCATCGCCCAAGCCGCTCATCGAGCGCATGGGCAAGGCCATCCGGCCGTAGAGTCCGCGCAAACGTGGAAGTCGGCTTTCGGTAGCCTCGACACGCGCATGGCCCCGGGCCCGTGCCCGAGGCCATCATTGTCGGCTGGAATCCCGCTCAGTGGACGCTTGCGATCTGCAACTCGTCGCCCATCGCGTGCCCGACGGCCGCTTGTCGGCTGTCGGTCAGCGCCAGGGGGGTGCCATCGGCGGCATGCAGCGCGAACAGGTCGATCCCAGAGGGAAGACCTTCGACGGCCGGAAACAGCTCCTTGGCCTCATCCGTACTCATGACCTTGATGTAGGCGACCTTGCCGCCTCCGAGCTTCGCGAGATCGCTCATGCTCATGATGGGCGGCGCCGGAGCCTTGCGGGGCTTTCGTTGCTTGCTGATCTTCTGCACGACGCTCACTCCTTCTGTTCAGGGGATCTGCACGGATCCCCACGGCAGGAAAACGCTGGATAAGCGTCGTCCCGAACTTGCCTGTTGCCTATCTTCAATCGATTCGCGGCTTGCGGCTATCACTTGAAAGGCTCATCTGCGGGCTGTCGAACCAGCTTCAGCCCTCGGACTTCCCGATCTCGATCCGCCGCACCAGCTTGTCCGGCTCTCGCCGGACGAGGTCGATGCAGAGGAGGCCGTTGCTCAACTCTGCGGACTTCACCTCGATCCCATCCGCCAGCACGAAAGTCTTTCCGAACTGCCGCGCGGCGATGCCGCGGTGGATGTATTCGCGGCTCTTGTCGTCCTCCTGCCGCCCCCGGATGACCAGTTGCTTGTCCTCCAGCGTGATCTCGAGCTGTTCGCGCTTGAACCCGGCCACGGCCAGGGTGATGCGCAGGAGTTCGCTCCCGGCGTCAGCGGCAATCCGTTCGATGTTGTAGGGAGGGTATCCGTCGGAACCTTTTCCGACCCGGTCGATCAGCCGCTCCATCTCGTCAAAACCGAGCAAAAGCGGACTGGAAAGCAAGGACATACGTGTCACGGCAGAAGCCCTCCTGGAAGCGGCCCTGAGGCACCCCTCCCGCCCAAGCCTGGCGCGGGTTCGGCCCTCCTGTCTGCGGTAGCGACCCCGCTTGGGGCGTCGCTTGCCGCGATCATGCTCAGGATATGGGAGTGGGCCGGTGGACTTCAAGGTTACCCGGGCCCCGGCGCTGGGCCCGGGCGGCCGGCCCCTGTCACATTTCGGTGCGTTTGCTGGTAAGAATGTCGAGTGCGGGAT
>CALMKX010000048.1 GCA_937867335.1 uncultured Acidobacteriota bacterium | reverse complement strand
GAGCACGGTGGCGCCCGACACGCCGCGCACGCGCGAGACCTGCGGTCCCACGTTCTTGACGACGACCTCCTGGTTGCGCGACACGGTGTCGACGTGCAGCGCGATCCGCTCGTTGCCCGAGCGCACGATCACGATCGGCGAATAGGCCTGGGCGACCGGCGTCGCGTCGGCCACCTCGACCAGCGCGCCGAGGTAGAACAGCGGCACCTCGCCACCCTGCCACGACACGTGCCCGGACGCGTACGCGGCCGACAGCAGCGCCGGCTTGAACTGCAGCACCTGCTCGACGGCGGACGAGGGCACCGCGTAGCGGTCCTCGCCCACGCCCACCAGCACGACCTGCGCGACCGCCAGCGTCAACGGCAGCCGGGCGGTGAAGCGCGTGCCCTGTCCGGCCACCGAGTCGGTCTCGATGCGCCCGCCCAGTGCTGCCGTCTCGGAGCGCACCACGTCCATGCCGACCCCGCGGCCGGCCACTTCGGTCAACTCGCGGGCTGTCGAAAAGCCGGCGTGAAAGATGAAGTCGGTAAGGGCCGCCTCGTCCGGCTGCTGGTCGTCGGCCAGCAGCCCCTGTTCGATCGCCTTGTTGCGGATACGCGCGAAGTCCAGCCCGGCGCCATCGTCGACCATGTCAATGACGACCTCGTTGCCTTCCTGGGACAGGGTGAGGCTGATCTCGCCGATCTCCGATTTGCCCGCCGCCTGCCGTTGGACCACTTCCTCGATGCCATGGGTAATGGCGTTGCGCAGCAGGTGCTCCAGCGGCCCCGTCATCTTCTCGAGCACCGATCGGTCCAGTTCGACCTGGCCGCCTCGAATGTCGAGGTTGGCCTTCTTGCCCAGTTCCTTGGCCGTCAGCCGCACTACGCGGTAGAGGCGGTCGGCGAGCGAATTGAAGGGCACCATGCGCACGCTCATCAGCGACTGCGACAGTTCGCGGTTCTGCCGCGCCTGGCTGACGATGGCCGCATCGGCATGGTCGAGGTTGCGCAATAGGGCGTGCTGAACGGTGGTCACGTCGTTCACGCTCTCGGCCATCATCCGGGTGATTTCCTGGAAGCGCGTGAAGCGGTCGAATTCGAGCGGGTCGAACTCGGCGTTGACTTCCTGGGCCAGGGCCAGCCTGGACTGCATCTGGGATTCGGCCTGAATCTCGATCTCGCGCAGCTGGCCGCGCAGGCGGATGACGTTCTCGGTCAAATCCAAAAGGGAACCGCGCAGAGCGCGCATTTCGCCCTCGATTCGCGAGCGGGCGATGGACAGCTCGCCGGCCTCGTTTACCAGGCGGTCGACCAGGTCGGCGCGTACTCGCAGCATGGCCCGGGCCGCGGCCGCCTCGGCCTCATCGGCGGCCAGGCGTTCGGCCTGCTCGGCGACGGCCGCGGCCGTCGCCGCTTCCGGCGCTTCCTCTTCTTCCTCCACGCCCGCCGCCCGCTTCTGAAGAAGATCGAGCAGATAGGTGGCGCGGTCAAAAGAAGTGTCCAGCTCCTCGAGAAACTGCGGCGTCACCGCACCGGCCGCCAGGGCATTCTCGATCCGCGTTTCCATGCTGTGTACCAGCTCGCCCATGCCCATGGCGCCGGCCATCCTGGCGCTGCCCTTGAGGGTGTGCAGCAGTCGCGCCAGCGCCCCGGCCGAATCGCGATCCTGCGCATCCTCATGCCAGCTGCGCAGCTCGACGCCGATTTCCCGGATCAGGTCCACAGCCTCCTCCAGGAAGATCGGCAGCAGCTGCTCGTCGAGATCGTCCTGCAGCCGCAGCTTGCGCCGTTCCGCTCCTGCCTCGGCGGATTCAGCGGCCGCGCCGATGGCCGCCGCAGGCTCGGAAGCCGCAACCTGACTCGCAAGCTCGACTGTCGGCTCCGTCAACGGTTCGGCCGCGGGTTCCGACTCTTCCGGTTCGGCGGCTTCGGCCGGCATTTCCAGAATGATTTCTTCCGGGGCGGCCGATTCCTCGGGGGGGGGTGCTCCGGAAACGATTGCCGGGGCCGGTTCGGATTCGACCGCGGGTACGATGCTCAGTTCGACCGCCGCCTGCGGGGTGGCACGCGCGACCTCGTCAAGCTCTGCCGCCAAGCCGTCCGCGTCGTGCGGCACGCGCAGTTCCGTCACTGCGGCGATCATGGCATCGAGGGTGGAGATGGCGGTGCCCAGCAGGCCGATCTGGCCGCTGTTGCAAGTCTCGCCGCCGCGCGCCAAGCGCAGCAGCGCATGTTCCAGGGACAGTGCCAGGCGGTTCACCGGATCGATGCCGACGGTGCCCGAAATGCCGGCCAGTGTGTGCGCGGCGCGCACCATCGGCTCCGGCGGCATCTGGGATGTCAGCTTGAGGGCATTCAGGTCCAGTCGCAAGGCCGCCAGGTGTCCGCGCGCCTCGCTCACATACATGTCATAGAGCGAACGCGAAATCACCGCTTCGCCGAGCGTCACCGTATCGTCCGCCGGCGGCAGGGCCAGCACCTCTTCAACCAGCGGCGGCGCGACCTCCTCGGGCAGCCCCAACTCGATCGTCTCCCCGGCCACTTCCGGCACTTCCAGAATCGGCTCGCCTGCAGCGTCCACATCCACGCGCTCTGTGCCGGAGGCGGACTCGGCCAGAACGTCCTCACCGGCCTTGACGCGCTCCGCCAGGCCAACCAGCGCTTCGGCATCCTTATGAGTGCCCCCGCCGGCCTCCAGCTGATCGACCCAGGCCGAGAACAGGGCGTGGGCTTCCTCGATCATACGGTATAGAGACGGGGTGGCGTCCTGCTCGGCCTGCAACCACGCCTCGCTGAGCGCCAGCCCGGCCTGGGCGTGGCCGGGGCTGCGGATGCGCCCATCCGCGCCGGCCGCCGTGGTCGAAGGCTTGCCCAGATCGTGGCACAGCGCCGCGAGTACCAGCAGCACGCGCTCGTCGCCGGCCAGGGACTCGTGCCCGGCGATCTCGGCCGCGGCGTCGCAGACGTACAGCGTATGCTGCCACACATCGCCCTCGGGATGCCAGGTCGCGTCCTGCGGGCAGCCGGCCAGCGCCGCGAGCTC
This sequence comes from uncultured Acidobacteriota bacterium, assembly GCA_937867335.1. GTDB lineage: Bacteria > Acidobacteriota > Thermoanaerobaculia > Multivoradales > SZUA-115 > JAXLQX01. The sequence continues at coordinate 4,780 of CALMKX010000048.1, read as the reverse complement.
GGGGTACAGACCGAGCCAGCCGGTCTCGGCGAGCGCGCGCAGGCCCGCGGCCGGTCGCGTGCTCTTGAGCGCCCACTTGTGCCACTCGGCCCACACGCGCTCGGCTGCCAGCGTGGCGGCCTCGGGCAGCAGCCGCCGGCACAGCTCGGCCGTGTCGGGCGCGAGCCGCATATCGAAGCGGCCGGCGAACTGCACCGCGCGCAGCACGCGCAGCGGATCTTCGGCGAAGGCGGCGCTGGTGTGGCGGATCAGGCCGGCCTCCAGGTCGGCCACGCCGCCGAAGAAGTCGAGCAGCTCGCCCACCGGCGTGAGCGCCAGCGCATTCCAGGTAAAGTCGCGCCGCGCCGCCGCTTCGCGCGGCGTCATGGTCGGGTCGGGCTCGGCCAGAAACCCGCGGTGGCCCGCGCCGATCTTGCTCTCGCGGCGCGGCAGCGCCACGTCGACCTCGTGGCCGCCGGGTAGGCGCAGCTTCAGCACGCCAAACGAGCGCCCGACCGCGTTGACGGGGCCGAATGACGCCAGCACCTCGACCAGCCGGTCGATCGGCAGGCCGTAGACCTCGACGTCGACGTCTTTGACCGGATCGCCGCGCAGCAGGTCGCGCACGGCGCCGCCGACGACATGCGGCCGCCCGCCGGCCTGGGCGATCGCCGCGAGCACTGGTTGGATGTACGCGATCTGGCTCAGCATAGCGCTGAGTATACGCCAGAACCCGCCGCCGCGCCAATCAACCATCGGCCGAATTGCCGATCCACACGGCCGCGCGCCTCTGGTATACTGGTGGCGCTATCGCGTATCGCGCAACCAGCCAATCAATGGAGGAAGCTATGAACCATACGCTATCGGAATGTGCCGCCGGGTGGGCCGCCCGGTAGGCAGGCTGCGTTCGATCTTACCAGCTTTACCATTGAAAGGAACACGCTCAGCCATGAGCAAATATTACTCGCACGAGGACGACGAGTACTCCAACGACGAGCCGCAGTTCCAGCGCCTGCGCAAGCAGACGGGCAAGCCGACGACGCTGAAAGACTCGCGCAAGCAGGAGTCGAAAGAGTTCGGCCGCGCGGTCAATAAGTACTTCAAGCAGCGCAAGCGCTACGAGGGCGAGGGCAAGCCCTAGCACCAATACGCTTCAAATAGCCACAAAGACGCAAAGAATATGTGGCTGTAGCGCGCCTTCGAGACTTTGTGTCTTTGTAGCAAACGTCTATGCCGACTGTATTTGAAGGGTATTGGCCTTAGCACCTCGGGCACACACGGCGCGGGCCGGCCAGCTGAAGCTGGCCGGCCTTTTTCGTTAGCCGGCCGCGCCGATGCTGCCTGGATCGAGGCAAGCCAGTGCCAGCCGCCTCGCCGTGCGCGCATGCCTCAGGGCGCCAAAACGCCGGCCGCGCTACCGCAGGGCATGGGCCACCGGCGCCGCACGCGCGGCGGCGCCTTTTTCGCGCAGCTTCCCAAGCGCCCGATCCTCGGCTATACTGTGCGCGAAGTCAGCCGCCACACAGCGAGGTACCTATGGAGATTGACGAAGTCGTCGCCAAGATCGTCGAGCTCGAGCGCGAGCGCGAGCAGATCTTCGAAGATTCGCACGTGACGCCCGAGGAGCACCCGCGCCTGGCGTTCATCGAGGCCGAGCTGCCCAAGCTGTGGGATCTGCGCCGCCGCATCGAGGCCGCCAAGGCCGCCGGGCTCAGCTCGGTGCCAGTGCTGCCGCCGGCTAACCCGAGCGAGCCCGACACGCCTTGATCGAGTTCGAGCGCGTCAGCTACAGCTACCCCGGCGCCGGCCGCCCGGCCCTGCGCGATCTCTCGCTGGCGATCGGCGAGGGCGAGTTTGTGCTGGTGTGCGGCCCCAGCGGCGCCGGCAAATCGACGCTGCTGCGCCTGATCAACGGCCTGGTGCCGCACTTCCACGGCGGCGCGCTGGCCGGCGACGTGCGCGCCTGGGGCAGGTCGATCCGCAGCCACCAGCCGCGCGACATGGCCGACCTGGTCGGGTTTGTGTTTCAGGATCCCGAGGCCCAGCTCGTGGTCGATATCGTCGAGGACGAGCTGGCCTTCGCCATGGAGAACCTCGGCCTGCCGCCGCGCCTGATGCGCCGGCGCGTCGAGGAGGTGCTCGACCAGCTCGGCATCGCGCACCTGCGCCACCGCCAGATCGCCCAGCTCTCGGGCGGCGAGCGCCAGCGCGTGGCGATCGCCCGGGCCACCGTGATGGCGCCCAAGTTGCTCCTGGCGGACGAGCCCACCGGCAACCTCGACACCGGCTCCGGTGGCCAGGTGCTGGCGATGCTCGACGAGCTCAACCACTCGGGGCTGACCCTGGTGGTGGTCACCCACGACCCGAACGTGGCGCGGCGCGCCCGGCGGGTGGTGGTGCTGGTGGACGGGCGCGTGGCCCTGAGGGTGCCCGGGGAGCGGGTGGAAGAAGCGGTGGCCGCCCTGCTCACGCCGGCGGCGTCGGCCGAGGCGCACGGCTGATGTACCACCGGGACCTGCTGCGCTTTGCCGGCGGAGCGCTCTCGGGGCACCGCCTGCGCAGCCTGCTCTCCCTCGGTGGAGTGGCGATCGGCGTGGCGGCGGTGATCGTGCTCACGGCCCTGGGCGAAGGGGCCCGTCGCTACGTGATCGATCAATTCGCCAGCCTGGGCACCAACCTCTTGATCGCCCTGCCCGGGCGCACCGAGACCACCGGCGCCATGCCCGGAGTGATCGGCGTGCCCAACGACCTCACCCTGGCCGATGCCGAAGCGGTTCGCCAGCGGGTGCCCGAGGCCCGCGAGGTGGCCCCCGTCTCGATGGCCACCGAGACCGTTTCCCACGGCGAGCGCAGCCGCCAGGTGGCGGTGATCGGCACGGTGGCTTCCTACGTCGAGATTCTCGACTTCGAGCTCGACCGCGGCGAGTTTCTGCCGGCCTCCGAGTTCTCCCGGGGTGCCGCGGTAGTGGTGCTCGGCCACCAGGTGGCGAGCGAGCTCTTTCCCGGCGAGGACCCGCTCGGCCAGACCGTGCGCATCGGTGCCTTCCGCATGCGGGTGATCGGCGTCAACAAGCCGGTCGGCACCAAGCTCGCCGCCAACCTGGACGAGGTGGTGTTCGTGCCGGTGGCGACCGCCCTCTCGATGTTCAACAAGACCTCGCTGTTCCGTATCCTGGTGCGCACCCAGGCGAGCGCCGATGTCGAGCGGGCCCGGGGGCATCTGCGGGCCCTGCTGCTCGAGCGCCACGGCGAGGAGGACTTCAGCACCCTGACCGAGGAATCCCTCTCCGCCACCTTCTCGTCGATCCTCACCGCCCTGACCCTGGTGCTCGCGGCGATCGCAGCGATCTCGCTCTCGGTGGCCGGGCTCGGCATCATGAACGTGATGCTGGTGTCGGTCTCGGAGCGCACTTCGGAGGTGGGGCTGCTGCGGGCGGTAGGGGCCGGGCGGGGGCAGATCACCGCCATCTTCTTGACCGAGGCGGTGCTGCTCGCGGCGAGCGGCGGCCTGCTCGGCCTGGGCACCGGCTGGCTGCTGGTGGGGGTCCTGGTGAAGCTCTATCCGGCTCTGCCCGCAAGCCCCCCCACCTGGGCGGTGCTCTCGGCCCTGGGCGTGTCCCTGGCGGTGGGGGCCGTGTTCGGCTGGCTGCCCGCCCGCCGCGCCGCCCGGCTGGACCCCGTGCTGGCCCTGGGTAGGAGGTAAGAGATGGGAGACTTGCTCCGCCTCGCCCTGCGCGCCCTCGCTGCCAACCGGCTGCGCACCGCGCTTTCCATGCTGGGCATCACCATCGGCATCACCTCGGTGGTGCTCTTGACCTCGGTGGGCGAAGGCACCCGGCGCTACATCCTGGGCCAGTTCACCCAGTTCGGCACCAATATCCTGGCCGTCCACCCCGGCAAATCGAAGACCGTGGGCCTGCCCGGGGCCCTCGCCGGCACCACCCACAAGCTCACCTTGGACGACGCCGCCGCTCTCGCCCGAGTGAGCGGCGTCAAGCGCCTGGTGCCGGTGGCCTTCGGCACCGCCCGGGTGGAGGCGGGCAATCGCGGCCGCAGTGTGGCCATCTACGGCGTGACGCCGGCGATCCCGGAGGTCTGGCAGTGGCGGCTGCGCCTGGGCACGTTCTGGCCCGAGGGCGATCCGCGCCTCGCTCCGGCCTTCGCGGTGATCGGCCCGAAAGTGAAGCGCGAGCTCTACGGCGACGAGTCGCCTCTCGGCCGTTTCCTCCACATCGGCGGCTCGCGCTTCCTGGTCAGCGGGGTGATGGAGAACAAGGGCCGCATGCTGGGCTTCGACCTCGACGACTGCGTGTTCATTCCGGTGTCGCAGGCGATGCGGCTGTTCAATCTGTCCGAGCTGACCGAGATCGATCTCCTCTACACCCAATCCCTGGCCGCCAGCCAGCTCAAGGCGGCCGTGGGGCAGGTGCTCGTGGAGCGCCACGACGGCGAGGAGGACTTCACCGTGGTCTCCCAGGACGCCATGCTGGCCGTGTTCGGCAACGTGATGAGCATCATCACCATGGCCGTGGGAGCGATCGGCGGTATCTCGCTCCTGGTGGGCGCGGTGGGAATCCTCACCATGATGTGGATCACCGTGGGCGAACGCACCGAGGAAATCGGCCTGCTGCGCTCGATCGGCGCCACCCGGGCGCAGGTGCTCACTCTCTTCCTGGGCGAAGCCGCCCTGCTCTCCACCCTCGGCGGAGTGTTCGGCCTGGCCGCGGGCCTCGGCCTCGGCGCCCTGCTGCGGGCCGCGGTGCCCGGCCTGCCGGTGGCCACACCGCCCGAGCTGGCGGTG
>CALMKX010000047.1 GCA_937867335.1 uncultured Acidobacteriota bacterium | reverse complement strand
GCTTCGCAGCGGCTCCCAACCGACCGGGTTTACTTTTACGAGGCTCGGTTTGCTGCCGACGAGATGCTTCTCGGCGACCCAGCCGAGCCTCTTGTCGAAATAGCCTATCGCGCTCCACTCGTTATCGCCGACGAGCAGAAGCATCTTCTGGCCGGTCTTCGGTGCTGTCTTCATCGAAAACATACGCATGCAACTCCCAAGTAAGTCGGAAGTTCCATTGCGCGGTGCGGCAAAAACAAGACGAGAGAGAAACTAGTGTAGAATTCGCTTGTTATGCGGGCTGTCGAGGGAGAAGCCGGGCACTTCGACGTCGAAAACTTCGCCGGTTTCAGCTTCCATTTGATAGGAGCCGGCCATCATGCCGGTCGCGGTGGTGAGCGGCACGCCGCTCGTATATTCGAAGCGGCCGCCCGGCTTCAGCACCGGCTGCTCGCCGACGACGCCGGGCCCGCGCACCTCCTCCCGCCGGCCGGGGTGGCGCCCCAGGTAGTCGCTCAAGGGGACCAACTCCGCCGCCACCCGGACCACCCACTCGGGGAGCGGGCCGGACAGGTCGAGCGCGAGGTGGTGCCGGCCGCGGCGGGGTTGTTCGGCCGGGTGCGCCGGGTGCACTTCGTGTGGCGCACGGAGAGGCCCACCGGCTGGGGGGAGCTCGCCCGCGAGCTCGCCGAACGACCTCAGGTGCTGTGCATCGTGAACCTCAAGCGCCACGCCCGCGAGCTGGTGGCGCGGCTCAGCGGGCTGGGGGCCGAGGGAGTGCTGCACGTCTCCACCAACCTCTGCCCGGCCCACCGGCAGAAGGTGCTGGCCGAGGTGCGGCGGCGGCTGGAGAATGGCGAGCCCTGCCGGCTGGTGGCCACGCAGTGTGTGGAGGCGGGGGTGGACCTGGACTTCCCGGTGGCGTACCGGGCGCTCGCGCCGCTCGAGGCGATCGCCCAGGCGGCGGGCCGCTGCAATCGCAACGGCAGGCTGGCGGAGCTCGGCGAGGTGGTGGTGTTCCGGCCGGCGGCCGAGGAGGGGGAGCTCCTCTACCCGCCCGGCGAATACTGCAAGGCCGCCTCCGCCACCGAGGCGCTACTCACCGCGGCCGGCCCGGCCGGGCTCGACCTCGAGGACCCGGAGACCTTCCGCCGCTACTTCCGCGCCTTCTACGAGCTCTCGAAGTGCACCGAGAACTGGCAGAAGCTCCACGAAGCGCTCCAGGCGCTGGATTTCGAGGCGTTGGCGCGCGAGTACCGCTTGATCGAGCAGGACGCGATCAACGTGCTGGTGCCCTACGACATCGGGGAGTTCGAGCGGCTCCGGGGCGAAGTGGCCGCCAGAGGCTGGCTCACCGCCGAGCTGCGCCGGCGCCTCCAGCCGCACGTGGTGTCGCTCTACCGGCCGAAGCAGGGGAAGGACGTGTGGCAGGTCCTCGAGCCCCTGCCCGCCGGCCGCGGCGAGGCCTCGGAGGAGTGGTTCGTGCTGGTCCGCCCCGAAGCCTACGACCCCGAGCTCCTCGGCTTCCTGGAGCTCGAAGCGTCGTGGATCGCGTGAGGGAGGAATGGAGCATTCACCTCGCCGACTCGCGGCAGGTTGTGCCCTCACCCCCTCGGTCCCCCTCTCCCGGCCCTCCCACTCCAGCCACCCGGGCGAGGGGGAAGCCGGAAAAGGCAGGACCCTCTGGATCCCTCTCCCGGGCGGCTGGAGTGGGAGGGCTGGGAGAGGGGTTGGGGTGAGGGTCTCGGCGGCCTCTCGGCCGGTGAGAAATCGCGTTTCTTCGATGGAGGTTCGAACTTCTTCCGCCGTTTGGAGTCTGTTCTTGATGAGGGATCCTCGATGGCGGGAGGGAAGGAGGTTTCTTGCAGGCCAACAGGCTGACCCTCGAAGTGTGGGGCGAGCTCGCCTGCTTCACGCGGCCGGAGCTCAAGGTGGAGCGCATGAGCTACCCGGTGATCACCCCGTCTGCGGCCCGGGGCATTTTCGACGCCATCTACCTGAAGCCCACCGAGTTCCGCTGGCAGGTGCGGCGCATCGAAGTGCTCGCCGAGCCGCGCTACATCGCCCTGCGCCGCAATGAGGTGAAGGACGTGGCCAACCTCGCCGCTGCCGGCCGCTGGATGGCCGGGCAGGAAGCGCCCGAGCCGCTCTGGGCGGATGGCGACCGCGAGCTTCTGGGCACCGACGAGCGAGGCCGCACCCAGCGCCAGACCATGGCGCTGAAGAACGTGCACTACCGGCTGAGCGCCGAGATCCGCCCCTGGCCTGGCTTCGCCGACCAGCAGGCGGCCTTCGAGGCCCAGTTCCGCCGCCGCGCCGGCGGTGGCAAATGCTTCTGCCAGCCCTGCTTCGGCATGCGCGAGTTCCCGGCCTACTTCGCCCTCGCCGAAGAACCCGGCGAGCCCGCGCCGGTGGCGCTCGACCTCGACCTGGGCCTGATGCTCTACGACGTCTTCGACCTCGGCTCTCCCGGCCATTCCTCGAGCCCTCCGGCGGTGAGCGTGTTCGCCGCGCGGCTGGCCAGGGGGGTGCTCGAGGTGCCGGCCTACGAGGAGCCGGCGGTGTTCAAGCTGGCCGGGAGGAGCGCCCATGCTTGAACAGCTGATTCGCTACGCCCAGCGGGAGCAGCTGGTGGCCGAGCCGGGCTTCGGCCCCAAGAACGTGCACTGGGGGCTGGTGCTCGATGCCTCCGGGCGCCTGCTTTCGGTGCAGGGCTTTCCACCCAAAGGCCGCAGCTTCCCCTGCTGCCCGGAGCTTTCGGACTCGGAGATGAAGAAGGGGGGGCCCGGCTGCCGCCACTTCCTGGTGGACAACGCCGAAGTGGTGACGCTGCTCTCGAAGGAAGTGACGGCCAAGGTGGAGGCCAAGCACGCCTACTTCCGGCGCTTCCACCGCGAGGCCGCCCGCGAGCTGCCCGAGCTCGGGCCGGTGGCCGCCTTCCTGGACGACCCGGCCGAGCTCGCCCGCGCCCGCGAGGAGCTCGCCGTGAGGAAGGCCCGGCCCACGGACAACCTCACCTTCGCCGTGCTCGCCGAGGCGGCCCACTACCCGGTGGAAGGCGAGGCCTGGCATGCCTGGTGGCGCCGCTTCCGGGGCGAGCTTCTGGGCAAGGCGACGGCTGCCCCTGCCGAAGAGGGGGAGGAGCCGGCCGGCTCGCGCACCATGATCTGCCTGGCGACCGGCCAGCCGGTGCAGCCGGTGCTCACCCAGCCGAAGATCCGCGGCCTTTCGGACGTGGGCGGCCTCGCCACGGGCGACGCCCTCGCCTCCTACAAACAGGACTCGTTTCGCTCCTTCGGCCTGGTGCAATCGGAAAACGCCGCGATCTCCCAGGCGGCGGCCAGCCTCTACCGGGCCGGGCTCAACGCGCTGATCGAGAAGAACGGCCAGCGCCTGGCCGGCGCCAAGGTGGTGCACTGGTACTCCGGCAAGGTGGCACGGGAAGAAGATCCGCTCGCTTTCGTCGTCGAGCCTCCGGAGCGCGGCGAGGCCGCCGCCACCCGCGAGGCTCGCAGGCTTTTGACCGCGATCCAGCGTGGCGAGCGGCCGGACCTCGCCGACAACCGCTACTTCGCTCTCACTCTCTCCGGCGCCTCCGGGCGGGTGATGGTGCGGGACTTCCTCGAGGGCCGCTTCGGCGAGCTGCTCGAGAACATCGACCTCTGGTTCGACGACCTCGAAATCGTGCGCCGCGACGGCCTCGGCCCGGCGCCGGACCCGAAGTTCCTCGCCGTGGGCGGCGCCCTGGTGCGCGACCTCAAGGAGCTGCCGAGCCCCCTGGTGGCCACCCTGTGGCGCGTGGCCCTCACCGGGGAGGACTTCCCCCAGAGCCTGCTCGCCCGGGCCGTGGAACGCTTCCGGGCCGACGTCTTCGCCGACGCGCCCTTCCTCCACGCCCGCCTCGGGCTGATGAAGGCCTACCACCGGCGCCTGGAGCGGCGCCACTCCAACCGAGAAGGAGCCCATTCGATGCAACCCGGTCTGAAAGAAGACCACCCTGCCCCGGCCTACCAATGCGGCCGCCTGCTCGCCGCCCTGGCGGCCTTGCAGTACTCCGCCCTGGGCGATGTGGGGGCCGGCGTGGTGCAGCGCTACTTCGCCGCCGCGAGCGCCACTCCGTCGCTGGTGCTGGGGCGCATGCTGCGCCTGGCCCAGCACCACCTCGGCAAGCTCGAGCGGGGCATGGCCTTCTGGCACCAGGAGCGCATCGCCAACATCCTGCGCCAGGTGGATTCCGAGCGGCTGCCGCGCACCCTCAGCCTGGAGGAGCAGAGCCTCTTCGCCCTTGGCTATTACCAGCAGATCGCCGCCGACCGCGGCGCCGCCAATGCCCGCCGCCTGGAGGCTCAGGCCGCCCAGGACGCCACCCTTCCCCGGGAGAGTTGAGACCATGGCCCTTGCCCATCGTTACGAGATCCTCTTTCTGTTCGACTGCGAGAACGGCAACCCCAACGGCGACCCGGACGCCGCCAACTCCCCCCGGGTGGACCCGGAGGACCTCCACGGCCTGGTTTCCGATGTGGCCTTGAAGCGCCGCGTGCGCAACTACGTGCAGCTCGCCCGCGGCAACCAGATGCCCCATGCCATCTTCGTGGAGCACGCCACCAACCTGAACCGGCCGATCGCCCGCGCCCACGAGGAGACCGGCGGCCTGCCCGACGAGGGCAGGGCCGGCAAGGACAAGGTGGCCCGCGCCCGCGACTGGATGTGCCGCAACTTCTACGACGTGCGCACCTTCGGCGCGGTGATGTCCACCGGCGCCAACGCCGGTCAGGTGCGCGGTCCGGTGCAGGTGGCCTTCGCCCGCTCCGTGGACCCGGTGCTGCCCCTCGACCTCTCGGTGACCCGCATGGCCGTGGCCGAGGACGTGAAGGGCCAGCGCACCAGCGAGGCCCTGGCCCAATGGGAGGCCAACCAGCCCGAGGACAAGCTCCGCACCATGGGCCGCAAGTCCTTGATTCCCTACGGCTTGTTCTGCGGCCGGGTGTTCGTGAGCGCCCACCTCGCCGAGCAGACCGGCTTCTCCGAGGAGGACTTCTCCCTCCTCCTCGAGGCCCTCCAGAACATGTTCGAGCACGACCGTTCGGCCTCCAAGGGCCTGATGAGCACCCGCAAGGTGTTCGTGTTCCGCCACGTGGGCACCGACAGCGACCCCGAGCAGCGCCGCCGCCAGGCCATGCTGGGCTGCGCCCCGGCCCATGCCCTCTTCGACCTGGTGAAGGTGCAGAAAGCCGAGGGCGTGGAGGCGCCGCGCCAGTTCGGGGACTACCGCGTGAGTGTGGAACGAGACCGCCTGCCCGCGGGCGTGGAGCTCACCGAGCTCTCATGCTGAGCGAGGAGGAGCTCCTCCCCCTCTCGGCGCTCGAGAACCTGGTGTTCTGCGAGCGCCAGGCCTCCCTGGTGCAAACCGAGCGGCTGCGGGGCGAGAACCGTTTCACCATCGAAGGCGAGCACCTCCACCAGAACGTGGACACCGCTCCCGGCGAGAGCCGGCCGGGGGTGTACCTCGCCCGCGCACTGCCGCTGCGCTCGTTCCGGCTGGGCGTGGCTGGCCGCGCAGACCTGGTGGAGCTCTACCCCGCCGCCGCCGGGGAGCCCGGCGCCGTGCCCGTGCCGGGACACGAGGGCCGCTTCCGCCTCTACCCGGTGGAGCACAAACGCGGCAAGCCCCGCTCCCCCCAGAAAGACGGCTCCCACCTCGCCGACGCCGTGCAGCTCTGCGCCCAGGCCCTCTGCCTCGAGGAGATGCTGGGCGCCACCATTGACGAAGGGGCCCTCTTCTACTGGCAGATCCGCCGCCGCAAGCCCGTGGCCTTCAGCGAGGACCTGCGCGCCCTGACCGCCGCCTGCGCCCTCCGCCTGGCCGAGCTCCTCGCCTCCGGCCGCACGCCCCCGCCCCGCTACGGGCCCAAATGCCGCTCCTGCTCTCTCGTCGAGCTCTGCCAGCCGCGGGCTCCCGAGCGCTCTGCCGCGCGCTACCTCGAGCGCCAGCTCGCCGCCGGCCGCGAGGAGCCGGCATGAAGCGGCACGCCAACACTCTCTACGTGACCAGCCAGGGCGCCTACCTCGCCAAAGACGGCGAAACCGTGGCCGTGCGCCTGGAGGAGCAGACCCGCCTGCGCGTGCCCATCCACACCCTGGGCAGCGTGGTGTGTTTCGGCCAGGTGGGGGCGAGTCCGTTCCTCTTGGGCTTCTGCGCCGAACGCGGCGTGCCCGTGACGTTCCTCTCCGAGCACGGCCGCTTCCTCGCCCGCGTGGAAGGCCCCACCTCCGGCAACGTGCTCCTGCGCCGTGAGCAATACCGCCGGGCCGACGACGAAGCCGCCTCCGCCGCCCTCGCCCGCGCCTTCGTGGCCGCCAAGATCGCCAACAGCCGCGCCAACCTCCTGCGCGCCTGCCGAGACCGCCCCGAAAGCCCCGGTGTGGACGCCCTCCGCGCCGCCGCCGGCCGCCTCGGCAGCACCTTGGACGAGCTGGCCCGGCCGCTGGTCCTCGAGTCCGTTCGGGGCGTGGAAGGAGACGCCGCGCGGCTCTACTTCAGCGTCTTCGACTACCTCCTCACCCAGCAGAAGGACGCCTTCTTCTTCCGCGAGAGGAGCCGCCGCCCCCCGCGCGACAACCTGAACGCCCTGCTCTCCTTCCTCTACACCCTGCTGCGCCACGACGTGGCCTCGGCCCTCGAAACCGTGGGGCTCGACCCGCAGGTGGGCTTCCTCCACCGCGAGCGCCCCGGCCGCCCCGCCCTGGCCCTCGACCTGATGGAGGAACTGCGCCCCTTCCTGGCCGACCGCGTGGCCCTCTCCCTGGTGAACCTGCAGCAAGTGAAGGGCAGCGGCTTCACCGAGGGCGAGTCCGGCGGCGTGGTGATGGACGACGACACCCGCAAGACCGTGCTGGTGGCCTACCAGAAGCGCAAGCAGGAGGAGATCCAGCATCCCTTCCTGGGCGAGAAGACCACCCTCGGTCTCCTCCCCCAGCTGCAGGCCCTGCTCCTCGCCCGCCACCTCCGCGGCGATCTCGACGCCTACCCGGCCTTCTTCGTGAAGTGAGGAGGCCCCGTGCTGGTGCTGGTTTCCTACGACGTGGCCACCACCTCCGCCGCCGGCCGACGTCGCCTGCGCCGCGTGGCCCGCGTGTGCGAGGACTACGGCCAGCGTGTGCAGAGCTCCGTCTTCGAATGCGAGCTGGACCCCGCCCGCTGGACCCGCCTGCGCCTGGCCCTGCTCGACGAGTTCGAGCCCAAGGAAGACAGCCTGCGCTTCTACTTCCTCGGCGCCGAGTGGCGCAGCCGCGTGGAGCACCACGGCGCCAAGCCCTCGCGGGATCCGGCGGATCCGCTGATCGTCTAGGCCCCCGGGCCGGGCGCCCCCCAACCGCCCCGCCCGCGCTCTTTGACAACCGAACCTCCGCTCCACCCTACCCCCCCGCCGCGCGGGCGGGGGTTCCGACTCCCCAAGCCACCCACCCCCGGCCCGGAAGCCGCCGAAAGCCCCACCGCCGCGAACCTCCGGCACCCAGCCAAACCCCGGGAGGTTCGCGCCACCCGCAAGTCCCCCAAAACCAACAACTTCCCCCGAACCACCCCGCAACCTCGAGCATCCGAACCAAGCAACCAACCCCGGTTCGCGGAAACCCCCGTGCTAAGCTCTGATTCCAGGCCACTTAGAGCCAAGCACTCGCCTCCCGCGCGGAGGCGTGGATTGAAACCTGGCCACCGAGCGCGGTGCCTGGCCAGGGCTCGCTCGCCTCCCGCGCGGAGGCGTGGATTGAAACTCTAGGCTGCACCACCACAAGCTCTTACAGATCAACTCGCCTCCCGCGCG
>CALMKX010000046.1 GCA_937867335.1 uncultured Acidobacteriota bacterium | reverse complement strand
CCCCCAGCCGGCCGCGGAGCCGCCTCCCGAGCCCGCTCGAGGCGTCGCGGCCGAGAGGCCCGCCGGCCCTGAGGAGCCGCTCGCCAGGTTGGTCTTGGAGCTGCTCGAGGAGACCCGCGCCGAGGCCGCCTTCCTGGCCGACCACCTCGGCCTGTCCCTGGTGGAGCAGGGCGCTGGCTCCGGACTGGTGGCCTGCTCGGCGCCGCTGCTCCAGGCCCTGGACCACATCGACATGCTCGCCCGCTGGCGGCCGAGCGGCGAGCTGGTGGTGGGCCTCGAGAATAACCGGCGGCTCGTGTTCCGGTCGCTCGAGTCGCGCTGGGGCCGCTTCGCCGTGGGTGTCGTCGCCCGCGACAACTTCCCGACCGAACGACTGGAGAGAATGCGCCGGCGCATTCTCCAGGAGCTCGATAGCCAAGGAGACGTCGATGCCTGATCCGATTCTGATCTCTGCCCAGGCGGCGCGCGACATCCCGGGTCTCAGGGCCCTGCTGGTGATCGCCATGCCCGATTGCCTGCTCTACGACTCCTGGTCCGCGCGCAACGAGGACTGGCGAGCCGAGGACGTCGCCTCCTACCTGGGCGACCTGGTGCGGGCCAACCGCGAGACGCTCAAGGCGCTGCGCGCCTGGTCCTCCGAGATGCAGCTGACCATCGAGGCGGGCGAGATCCTGGTGGTCTTGAAGGAGCTCGGGCCGGACTTCGTCTGCGGCGCCATCTTTGCCCTGGGCACGCCGCTCGGCATGGCGCGGCTGCATCTGCGCCGTTTGCTCGACCGGCTCGAGCAGCAGCTGCCTCGCTACGAGGTGGAAAAGCGGCCGCCGGCGGTACGGGTGCTCGAGTTCCTCAAGCGCTACGCTCCCGACCCCCACGCCGTGCTGCTGCGCGTGTCGCTGCGCACCGGCATCCTTCACGACCGTCTGCTCTCTCCCGAGGCGCTGTCCGATGACGAGACTCAACAAGTGGAAGACGCTGCCAAGTCGATCCTCGGTCTGGCGCAGCTCAATCTCTAGTGCGGAGGAGGCCTAGCCATGCAAGCGGATGATCTGAAGCTCTCGCGGGTCGAGGATTACTGTCTGACCTTTCTCGAGGATCTGCCGTACGTCTACCACTGCCATCACTACAACCTCTTCCACGACCAGACGGTGGACGACGCCTTGGGGGAGGATGCCGGCCGCGAGCTGCGCATGGTGGCTTCGCGCGAAGCCACCTATCCCCTGATCCAGCGCTGCTGCGCGACGGCCGGTGCGCTCACCCCGGCCGAGCGTCTGGAGACCGCCGCGGCCCTGTTCCGCTGGATGGGCCACGGCGATCTCGAATTCGCCGTCCAGGCCCAAGGCGGCGAGGTGCGCGGCGAGCACCTGCACTATGGACTCTCCTGGCGCGAGAAATACGGCAGCGGCGTGCGCCGCACCACTCCGGCGGATGCCTTCGGCGCCGGCTTCGCCGCCGCCGCCACCGAGGTGGCGTTCAACCTCCCCGCCGGTGAGCTGGCCGTGGAGGAAACTCACTGCGTCGCTCTTCGCGAACCGGAATGCGACATCCACCTCGCGCCGGGAGGCAAGCGCGATCTCGGCCGGATTCGCAGCGAGAGGGCGGAGATCCTGTCGCGGCTCGGCGCCACCTTCGGCGGCCTCGACGAAGAGCGCATCGCGGCGATCGGCGCCGGCCTGGCGGACTTCGTGCGCGGGGCTGCTTCGGACGAGCGAGGCCTGATCCGCGCGTTCAACGTCTATGTCACCCGCCACCTCGCGGCCTACTACAACACCTCGATCTACCGCGCCGTGCGCCAGGTGGAGGCCCGCATGCCACAGTCCAGCCCGGCCGCCGAATGGCTGTTTCGCGAGGCCGGGCACGTCTGCGTGTTCAATACCTTCGGCAACGTGCTGCTGTCCCCGGAATGGGAGGGTTTGATCGGCCCGCTTTCGGGGCTGGCGGAGGACACTCTCTCCTATTGCTGCGCGATCGCCCGCGGCCTCGGCTTCGGCCGCTGGACCTTGGCCGAACATGTCCCCGGAAAGCGCCTGGTGCTGCGCACCCCGGCCACCTACGAGTCGATTTTCGACCTGTGCAACCACGGCGCCTCCACCCGCGGCCGCTGCTACATCCTGCAGGGAGCCGCCGTGGCCCTGATGGTGCTCGCCCAGAAAGTGCCGTGGACCGAATCCCCCAGCCTGACGCCGGAGTTCTACGCCTCGCTGTTCAGCGCCGGGCCGCTGCCCTGGAAGGTGGAGGAAACCCGCTGCATCGCCAAGGGAGACTCGTACTGCGAGGCGGTGGTCACCGAGGTCTGAGCCCTCGATGAGCGACGGCTTCGAGCTCAAGCCGGACGGCGCCTGCTGCGCCCGGCTCAACTGGCGGCTGCTGCTGCCGGCCGAGGTGGCCGAGGAGCAGCTGGCCGCCGCCTTCGAGGGCAGCGGCTTCGTGGCCCGCTGCCAGCGCCCGGAGATCTGGGTGTTCCGCCGGGTGCGGGACCGTGCCGAGCTCGCCTACGTGCCCCGCACCCGGCGCCTGCAGCTGCGCATCGACATCACGGTGCCGGAAGCCGAGCGCCCGGGCGCAGCAATGAGCCTCGCGAGCGAGCTCGCCGCCAACCTGTCCTAGTCGCAAGCCGAAGCGAAGGAAAACGGGCCGGAGCGGGTTTCTCCTCCCAGGCTTCGCCGGCACGCTCGTTCGCTGCTACGATTCCTTGCTCTAGATCTCATCGGCGGGAGGCTCGAAACCTGGCAGCCAGCACCCAGCAAGGGCGTCGTTTCGGTCGCTACCGGCTCGAGGAGTTGATCGGCAAAGGCGGCATGGCCGAAGTGTATCGAGCCACCGACACCCGCCTCGGCCGCCCCGTGGCCCTGAAGCTGGTGCTCGCTCATCTCGCCGAGGAGGCCGATGTACGGCAGCGCTTCCTGCGCGAGGCCAAGGTGGTGGCCGGCCTCGACCATCCCCACATCCTGCCGTTGTACGACTTCGGCGAAGAGGAAGGCCAGCCCTTCCTGGTGATGCCGTGGATCGAGGCCGGCTCGCTCGACCGGGTGATGCGCCAGGGCACCTCCCCCCGCTACCAGGTGCTCGCCTGGGTGGCCGAGGTGGCTTCGGCGCTCGATCATGCCCACGGCATGGGGGTGCTCCACCGCGACGTCAAGCCCAGCAACGTCCTGCTCGATCGCCACCAGCGCGCCCTTCTCGCCGACTTCGGCATCGCCTACGCGGTGGGCTCGACCAGCCGGCTGACCAATGCGGGCTCGGTGCTGGGCACGCCGGACTACATGGCCCCGGAGCTCGTGGAGGGCGCTGCCGCCTCGCCGGCGAGCGATCTCTACGCCCTGGCCGTGCTGGCCTGGGAGCTTCTAACCGGCCGCCCTCTGTTCGAGGGAGAGACGCCGCTGTCGGTGCTCCACCAACACGCCACCAAGCCGGTGCCGCCGATTCGCCAGCAGCTGCCCGATCTGCCCGTGGAAGCGGACGAGATTTTCCGCCGCGCCCTCGCCAAGGCCCCCGAGGACCGCTTCGCCAGCTGCTCCGAGCTCGCCGAGGCCCTGCTCGAGGCGCTGCCGGCCGAGGTGGAGGCCTCCGAGGCGCCCACCCTGCGGCGCACACCGGCCACCGGGCCCACGCGCATCGCCACC
>CALMKX010000045.1 GCA_937867335.1 uncultured Acidobacteriota bacterium | reverse complement strand
CGCCAAGCCGCGGCAAGCCCAGGCGTCCCGCCGCGAGCCCCAACCGAAGCGCCCAGAACGGCCCCAGGCTCGGCCGAAGGCTGCCGCACCGAGCCCACCACCCGCGCGCCCCCAGGCCCCGGCCAAGGCGCCCACACCTCCGCCCAAGCCAGCGACGCTCGAGGACCTGCTCCACAAGTACCGCCGACCCTAGCCAACCGTGCTGCGCTTTCTCACCGCCCCTTTCCGCGAGGCGTTCGCGGCCCTCGAGCGGGTGCTCGGGGCCGGCGGCGGTCGGACCCTTGGCCTGCTGCTGGCCGGTCTCCTTGCCAGCTACCTCGTCTATGTGCCCCTCCACGAGCTCGCCCACGCCCTGGCCTGCCTCGCCGCCGGCGGCGAGGTTTCCCGGCTGGAGATCTCTCCCTTGTACGGAGGCAGGCTGCTGGCGAAGCTGGTTCCCTGGGTAGTGGCCGAGAGCGACTACGCGGGCCGGCTCTCCGGCTTCGACACCCACGGCAGCGATCTGGTCTACCTGGCGACCGACCTGGGGCCGTTCCTCTTCACCCTGTGGCCGGGCGTCTGGTGGATGAGGAGGGCCGCCCGCGCCGCGAAGCCCTTCTGGCTCGGGGCGGCCTATCCCTTCGCCCTCGCCCCGTTCCTCTCGGCCACCGGCGACGCCTACGAGATCGGTTCGATCCTGCTCACCCGGTTGCCGCCGTGGAGCCGCCCGGAGCTGCTCGAGGGTCTGCGCGGCGACGACCTCTTTCTCAAGATCTCGGCGATCACCGCCGCGCCCACTCCAGCGCTGGTAGCCGGCGTGATTCTCGCGAGCCTCCTGGGGCTCTTCTGGGCCTTCGCCACCGCCGCCCTCGCGGCCGGGCTGGCCAGCCGGCTAGGTGAAGCGGAGCTTGCCGAGGGCTCAGCGGTTGGCAAGCACTGAGCCCTCGGCGGAAGAGGCTACAGGCAGGGGAAGGCGTTGGTGTCCGTGGTGGCCGGCGCGCGCTGACCGAGAGTGTTCGAGTAGGTCTTGATGGTGCCGCCCACGGCGTCGCCCACCTGGATGGTGTAGCCCTGGTCCGTCAGCCCTGCGGCGAACACCCAGAAGCGGTTGTTGAGCACGCAGGCATCGAGCACCTTGACCACCGCCTCGTAGTTCTGGTCGCCGAAGAACCAGAAGAACGCCGAGTCCGAGGAACCGAACCGAACCGGCGTAGCCCGGCCGCTCGGCAGGTTGGTGACGTTGATGATGCGCACGGCGAACCGATTCTGCAGGCAGACCTGGTTCTCCCGCGGGAATCCCGTGAAGAAGCAGACCCCCTGAACCGGCTGGGTGGTGTTGCACTGGATGTAGTTGGTGAAGCTGCCCTGGGCGCCGTTGTTGAAGCCGCTGGTGACCAGGACGTAGTCGCCCGCGGTGAGCACCAGATTGGGCTCGGGGTTGCCTTCGGCGTCCGTGGCCGGGTCCGGCAGCCGAGAAGTGCCGATGCCCAGACCCGGAACCGCCGCCGTGCTGGTGTCGTCGTCATCGCCACCGACCAGGTTGGTCAACGGGCTCGCAGGGTTGAAGCCGCCCCGGTAGAGGTGGATGTAGCCGTCGAAGTCCTGGGTGCTGTAGATGCGGCAGGTGGCGTTTTCCGGCAGATTGAAGCGCTGAGCGGAGTAGTGGACCTGCTCGGGGGCCCGGATGGTCGGGCCATCTTCGACCGGCCGGTTCCACAGCGGACCACCGGCGTTGCTGCCGGAGAAGGTCTGGGACGAGTCGGCAGCGGCGGGCAGGGCGACGGCAACCGCCAGTCCCAGGGTCAGCAGCAAGGGTTGAAGTCTGGACATGAATCCTCCTTCCGGGCGCTTGGGGCCCGCGTAGCGGAACTGCTATCCAAATCAGGGAGCCTGGGCTCGGACATGCTCCAGGCTTCGTGCGTTCTTGAACCTCAGCCTAACCTTCCGGGAAGCTCTTTCGCAAGCACAGTGGCTAGGCCGGAGCCAACCCTCTCGCTCCATCTCCAACAGGCCTAGCCAGGTACGGATTGTTACTGCAAGATCTTCCCGCTCGCGTGTTAAGAAAGCGCCAGGAGGTTCGTTTCATGGGGGAAGAGACCAGGAAGGAGGGCTCCTTGATTGCCGCCGTCGCCAGCTCACCCCCTCTCGAGGACGCCCGATCGGCGCCCTGGACGGGCACTTCCCAGCTCGACCTCTCCGAGCTGTTCCAGCAACATCACCAGCGCATCTTCAATGCCGCCTACCGTGTGACGGGCAGCGCCTCCGACGCCGAGGACGTACTGCAGACCGTCTTCCTCCGCCTGCTACGTCGCGAGGAGGCCCCCACTCTCCACGAGGGGGCCGCTTCCTACTTCTACCGCGCCGCGGTCAACGCGGCGCTCGACTTGCTCCGCTCGAGGCGACGGGACCGTGCCGTGAACCTGGAAGAGGTGAGCGCCGGCCTCGCCGACGAAGGCACCGACCAGCCGGAACGCCTGGCGAGCTCGAAGGAGCTCGGAGCCCGGCTGCGCCAGGCGCTCGGCACCCTCTCGCCTCGGGCAGCCGAGATCTTCTCCCTGCGTTACTTCGAGGGGCTCGGCAACCAGCAGATCGCCGAACTCCTGGGAACCTCTCAAACCGCCATCGCAGTCATCCTGCACCGCTCTCGCTCGCGACTGGGCAAGCAGCTGTCGGCACTTGTCTCTGGCCATCGCACGCCCGGAGGTACCTTGTCATGACCGATCGTCGACCGAACCCTGAAGCCTTTCTCGATGCCGCCATCGAGGCGGTCAAGAACGATCAACCCGAACCGGCCGTCGGCCGCGCCGCGGCCGATCGCGTGTGGGCTCGCCTGGCCGAAGAGGCCCGGAAGGAAAGCTCGGGAGTGCTGCTCTCCCACCAGGACTATCTGGGAATGATCCCGGACTACCTGGCGGGTCGACTGACCCCGGCCCGGGCGCTGCTCCTCGAGGACTACTCCCGCGAGAGCCTGCCCTTCCGCCGCGCCCTGCAGGAAGCGAAGAGCGGTCGGCCCGCAATCGCGGCCCCTGCTGCGCCGCCCGCCTCGACCCGCCAGCGCCCGGGCCGTTCCTTCTGGTTGCGGGCCCTGCCGCTCGCGGCCACGTTGCTGATCGCCGCTGGCACCGCGAGCTGGCTGTGGTGGGGCGACCGGGCCCAGGCGGACCTGGTGCAGGTCGCCGAGATCAACGGCCAGCTCTTCTCGGTGGCCGGCGACGCGGGAACTGCTTTGTTGCCGGGCGCAAGAGTGGCCGAGAACCAGGCGGTCCGCACCGGCAAGGGCTCGGGAGCCGTACTCCGGCTCCACGACGGCTCGGAGATCGAACTCGCCGAGCGTTCCGAGGTGGCGGTGGGAGAGCGCGGGGGCGAAACCACAATCCGGGTGCACCGCGGCTCGATCATTGTCCAGGCCGCCAAGCAGCACGGCCACCTCTACGTGGCCACCAACGATTGCAAGGTCGCCGTCACCGGCACCATCTTCTCGGTGAGCAATGGCACCAAGGGCTCGCGGGTCTCGGTGGTGGAAGGCGAGGTGCACGTTTCGGAGGGGAGCCAGCAGCACATCCTCCACTCCGGAGACCAGATCGCCACCCACCATGGCCTGGTGGCCCGCTCGGTGGCCGATGAGATCTCGTGGAGCCGCAACCACGACCGCTACATCGCCCTGATGCGGGAGCTGAAGACCCTCGACGAGGAGTTCGAGCGCACCTTGGCCGCCAAAGGCCAACGCTACTCGAGCGAGCTCGTGGGGTTGATGCCGGCCGGCACCATTGCCTACGTGGCCGTGCCCAACGTCGCCACCGAAGTGGCCGATCTCGAGCGCCGCTTCACCGAGCGGCTGGCCGAGAACCCGCTGCTCTCCAGCTGGTGGTCGAACCGCCATGGCACGGGCGACCTGCAGGCCAAGCTCACCGATACCTTCGAGCACTTGAGCCGCCTCGGCTCCTTCCTGGGCGACGAAGTGAGCCTCGGCCTCACTCCGGGGCCGAACGGTTCGCCTCAGGGCTTCCTGCTCCTCGCCGGCCTCGCCCAGCCCCAGGGCTTCAACGAGGCGCTCGCACAGGAGGTCGAGGCACTCAATCAGCAAGCGGCTCCGGTGCACTTCAGCATCGTCCGCTCGCCGGCCGAGGCGACCGGTGGTGAACACGAGGTGTACCTCTGGCGCAGCGGCCAGCTGATCGCGGTTTCGGCGAGCCCGGCTCTGCTCCGGGACCTGGCCACCACGCTCGAAGCTCCGGACCAGAACCCGTTCCGCCAGACGCCGCTCTTCGCCCGGATCGAGGATGCCTACCGCCAGGGCGTGCAGTGGCTCGGTGCGGTGGACGTCGCCACGCTGGCGAGTCACCTCGGCAGCTCCACGGAAGGCGAACGGGCTCGTGCGTTCGCCGGCCTCGACAACGTCCAGCAGCTGGTGATCGAACGCGAGAGCGACGCCTCGGCGGTTCACACTGCGGCCGAGCTCTCTTTCGACGGCCCGCGCCAGGGGCTCGCCTCCTGGTTGGCCGAACCGGCTGCGATGGGCAGCCTCGACTTCATCTCGGCCGACGCCAACCTCGCCGCTGCCTTCGTGGTGGAGAGCCCGGCCGGAATCCTCGATCAGGTGCTGAGCTTCGCCCAGAGCGTGGACTCGAACTTCCACTCCGGCGCAGGACGCCCCGATTTCCAGCAGGCCTTGAGCTGGAGCCAGGATCTGGCGAGCGCTCTCGGCGGTGAGATCGCCTTCGCTCTCGACGGGCCGGCTCTACCCTCGCCAGCCTGGAAGGTGGTGGCCGAAGTGTACGACCCGAGCCAGCTCCAGGCGGTGATCGAGCGGCTGGTGGCGGAGGCTGCCCGCCGAGCCACCGACGCCGGGCATCCGGCGCCGTCGATCGTCGAATCGACCGAGGGTGGCCGCCGCTACTACGAGGTGCGATTCGGCGACCGGCCGGTCGCTGCCTACACCTACGACAGCGGCTACCTGGTGGCGGCTCCTACCCGGGCGCTGCTCGACCGTGCCCTGCAGATCCGCGCCTCGGGCTACTCGCTGCCGGACTCGCCGAGCTTCCGGGCGCTCGTGCCCCAGGACGGGTTCGATAACTTCTCGGCTGTGGCCTGGACCAGCCTGGGCACTCTGGGACAGACTCTGGCCCGTGCCACCAGCAGCAGTCTGTCGCAGGAACAGCAGCGCGCGCTCGGCGAGCTCAACCTGGATCACCCCAACCTTACCTGCGCCTATGCCGAGCCCGAGCGGATCCGCCTGGTCTCGACCGGCCAGGGTGGCCTGTTCAGCTCACGGCTCGCGAGCCTGCTCGGCTTGGCGGTGCTGGGGGAGCACAGCGGAGAGGCCGCGCACTGAGCCCACCTCGATCCCGGAGCCGCCGCACCGGCGGCTCCGGTTTTCCATTGGCTTCCTGATCGGTTAGCGAAGTGAGGGATTCCATGCCAGAGACATCCCAGGCTACGCCCGTCATCGAGCTCGACGGCCTGGAAGTGCGGCTCGGCGGCCGGCCCATTCTGAAGGGGCTGTCCGCCGCCGTCTCGGGACGGGCGATCGGCCTGCTCGGGCCGAACGGCGCCGGCAAGACCACCCTGCTCCACACCCTCCTGGGTTTCTTCCCGCCGTCGGCAGGACGGGCCCGGATCTTCGGCCACGACGTCGTGGCCGAAGGCCGCCAGGCGCGGCGGCTGGTGGGGTACATGCCGGAGAGAGACGCCTTCATCGCCGGCATCTCGGGTGTGCACTACGTGCGCCTCATGGCCGAGCTCTCGGGCTTGCCGCCGTCGGAAGCTCTGGAGCGCACTCACGAGGCCTTCTTCTACGTGGGGATGGGCGAGGCGCGGTACCGCAACCTCGATACCTACTCCTTCGGCATGAAGCAGCTCGCCAAGTTCGCCCAGGCGGTGGTGCACGGGCCCCGGCTGCTGCTGCTCGACGAGCCCACCAATGGGCTCGATCCACCGGCCCGGGCGCGCATGCTGCGCCTGATCCGCCAGGTGCGGGACTCCGGCACGGCGCACGTGATCCTCTCGTCGCACTTGCTGCGCGATGTGGAGGAAGTCTGCGACGAAGTGCTGGTGCTCAAGGATGGCGCCATCGCCACCTACTGCAACCTCGAAGCCGAGCGGCGCGCCAACACCAAGTTCATCCTGGTGGAGACCCGCGGCGCCGACCGCGCGGCTTTCGCCGAGGAGGTGGGGCGGCTGGGGGCCGAATGCGCCCTCGCCGGAGAGCGCCGGATCAAGGTGGTGTTGCCCGAGGCTTTGGAGATCCGGGATCTCTACCGGATCGCCGCCGCCCAGAAGATCCAGATTCGACGCCTGGACTATCGCCGAGACTCGCTGCAGGACATCTTCCTGCGCGCCATGGAGGGCTAGAGGGTGGCGGTTTACGGACGGACCTATCGAGCCTACAGCGGGCCGCTCACTCCGGAGCGACAGCGCCCCTGGGTGATCACCCGCTACGGCCTTGCCGAACTCTTCGACTCGCGGTTCTTTCTCGCGCAGTTCCTGCTCTGTTTCATCGCCCCGCTGGTCGCGAGCATCCGGATCTATCTCGGGCACAACAGCGAGGTCATCGCGATCTTCCAGATGGCCGCCTCCCAGGTGGAGAAGCTTCTGGCGGTGGACGCCGCGGTGTTCCGCAACTGGGTGCTGTGGCCTCAGAGCGTGCTGGCCTTCCTGCTCGCCCTCTCCGCCGGCCCCACGCTCATCTCGCCGGATCTGCGCAACAATGCGATGCCGCTCTACCTGGCAAGGCCGCTGTCGAGGATGGAGTACATCGCCGGCAAGCTGGTGGCCCTGCTGATTCCTCTCGCCGCGGTGACGCTCGCTCCCACCCTGGTCTTGTACCTGTTCCAATGCCTGCTCGCCGGCTTCTCCTGGACGGGCCAGAACCTCTGGCTGGGCCCGGCTCTGGCGGCTGCCTGTCTGGTGTGGATCCTCGCCCTCTCGCTCGCCGTGCTGGCCATCTCGGCCGTGGTGAAGTGGCGGCCGGTGGCGAGGCTGGCGATCTTCATCCTGCCGGTGTTCCTCTCCGGCGCAGGGTTGATCCTCAACCTCGTGCTCAAGACCCAGTGGGGTAGCCTGCTGCGCCTGGGGGACGTGCTGCTGGCCATCTGGGCGAGCCTGCTCGCGCTCCCGCTCGACCCGGGCTCAGTCTCGCCGTGGGCGGCCTGGGCGATGCTCATTCTGGTGTCGGCGCTGAGCCTTCTCGTGCTCCGGCTCCGCGTGCGCGCCTACGAGGTGGAGCGATGAGCGAGCTGCTGGTTTTCGACAACGTCTCCAAGTTCTACGGCGAGGTGCTCGGAGTCAACCGGGTGAACCTCTCGCTCGCCCCTGGCATCACCGGGCTGGTGGGGCCGAACGGCTCCGGCAAGACCACTCTGATGAACCTCGCCACCGGGCTGATCCAGCCCACCCAGGGCACGGTAACGGTGCGCGGCATCCCCACGTCGGACCCCGAGCGTCTCTTCCGCCTGGTGGGCTACGCCACCCAGTTCGATTCCTTCCCCCCAGGCCTCACCGGCCGGCAGCTGATCTCCCGCTACCTCGAGGTGCATGGCTACCCGAGGTCCGTGGCCCAGGAGCTCACCCAGGCGGCGATCGCCCGGGTGGGGCTCAGCGAGGCCGCCGACCGCCGGGTGGGTGGCTACAGCAAGGGCATGCGCCAGCGCATCAAGCTCGCCCAGGCGATCGCCCACGATCCGCCGGTGCTGATCCTCGACGAGCCGCTCAACGGCCTCGATCCGATGGCGCGGGCCGAGGCGATCCAGCTTTTCCAGGCGCTCGCCGAAGCCGGGCGGCATGTGCTGTTGTCGTCCCACATCCTGCACGAGGTGGATCTGATCTCCGACCGCGTGGTCCTGGTGTCGAGCGGCTATATCGTGGCCGCCGGCGAGATCGAAGGGGTGCGCACCGAGATCCACGACCACCCGATCCAGATCTACGTCCGCTGCCGAGAGGCTCGCCACCTCGCTGCCCGCCTCTTCGAGAGCGATCACCTGGTCGAGGTCACGCTCCACGAAGACCTGCAGGGCCTCAATGCCCGCACCCGTGACGCGGACCGCTTCTACCTCACTCTCAACGAGCTCGCCGCGAGCGGTGAAGTGACGATCGAGGGATTGGGCCCCGCGGACGAGGACGTCCAGGCCGTCTACAGCTACCTGATCACCGAAGAGGGGGCGAGCTCATGACCACCGAACCCGTCGCACTCCTGCCGGCTCCCGGCTCGCCGGCCCTGCGCCGCCGCCAGCTCAGGGCGGTGTTCCGCAACGAGCTCGCCCGTAGCTTCGGCAGCCGCCGGGCGATTCTGCTCTACCTGGCGGCGTTCGCGCCGATCGGCCTCGCCATCGTGGTCGCCCTGGTGACGATGCTCGAGCCCGAGGGCCAGAGCCCGGCCACCGCTTCGCAGACCTACGCCTGGATCTACCAGGTGTTCGTGCTTCGCCTGGTGCTCTTCTTCGGTAACGTGTGGGCCTTCATCAACCTGTTCCGGGGCGAGGTGCTGGACCGCAGCCTGCACTTCTCGTTCCTCACCCCGGCTCGCCGCGAGCTGATCGTGCTCGGCAAGTTCCTCGCCGGAGTCACAGGCACCAGCCTGCTCTTCGGAGCCGCGACCCTGGTCTCGTACGTGGTGATGTTCCTGCCTTTCGGGAGCGCCGGCCTGGTCGACTTCGTGTTCGCCGGGCCCGGCCTGGGCCAGGCGGCCGCCTACGTCGGCATCACCGCCCTCGCCTGCGTGGGCTACGGCTCCCTCGCCCTGCTCCTGGGCCTCTTCTTCACCAACTCGGTGCTGCCGGCGCTGGTCCTGTTCGCCTGGGAGACCATCGAGTTCTTGCTGCCTGGGGCGCTCAAGCGCGTTTCGGTGATCCACTACCTGAAGTCGCTCGCGCCCTTGCCGCTCTCCGATGGGCCGTTCGCGATCGTCGCCGAGCCGTCTCCCGCCTGGGTCTCGATCGGCGGCCTCCTGGTGCTGGCCGCCGTTCTGGTGACGATCGCCTGCTGGCGCGCCCGGCGCTTCGAGATCCGCTACGGCGAGGACTGAGCCTCGCCCCTCGGTGGCCGGCCGCTTCGGCTACGGGCAGAGCTTGAAGTGGCCGAGGAAGGCCTCGAGCGCCTGGGGATCCCCGGGTGTACCGGCGAGGCTCAGCTGCTCCTTGGGCACATCCGGTGAGGGATCCGGCCCGAACCAGATCGCCAGCCGCATCTTGCGGTCGCCGGGGCAGTCCACCAGGACGTAGCTCGCGAGGCTGTGGTCGAGGTTGCTGCCGCCCATGTTCACCTCGCCCCTCTGGGTGACGAACCGGGCCTGGCCACCTGAGACGGTGAGCGGCCCTTCGGCGACCTTCTCGCTGTCGTGCACGCTGAAGTGGAAATTGCCGTCCTGCATCAGCTCGTCGAGGCTAGCGCGGCCCTGGATGAAGTCCTCCATCTTGCGGGCGCTCTTGCCGCTGTTGATGGTCTCGACGAAAAGGAAGCCCCGTGCGTCGAACTTCGGCCGCGGCTCCCGCTCTCCCGCGGGCGGCTCGCGGTCGGAGAGCATGGCCATCCGCATCAAGAACGGCACTTCCATACCGATCACCGGGTAGTAGCCGCTCGGCAGCTCGCTCGCTCCCAGCACCGAGCGGACCTTGGCGGCCCGGGCCTGCGGGTCCTTGAGCTCGTGCTCGAAGTTCTTGGCCTTGCGCCAGCCCCAAAAACCGAGCCCGACTACCGAGATCACTGCCAGCACTGCCAGGCTGCCACAGCCGATGGCCACCCACATCCAGGTCTTGGACTTCTGCTGATCGCTCACTGCCCACACTCCTTTGTGCCGAGGGTCGTTCGAGGGTCTGTCAAGAGATACGCCCTTGGCAGAGAGAGTTTTCCCGTCGGCCTTGGCCTTGGCTCACATCCGTTCCGGCAGCGGCACGCCCAGCACGCCCGCCAACGAGCCGAGGCCGCGTTCGAAGAGCTGCACGGCGGCGAGCCGAGCGGTCCGGGCCTGCTCGTCCGGCTCCTTGAGAATGGGGAATTTGTGGTACGCGGCGTTGAAGCGCTGGCAGAGCTCGTGGGCGTGGCGGGCCACCAGCGAGAGCTCGAGCGTCTCCGCGGCTCGCTCGGCAACCTCCTGGGCGAGCGCCACGGCCAGGCCGAGGTCCCAGAGCTCATCGGCCAGGAGATCGGCAGGGAGGGCTGCCACCGCCGAGACACTCGCCTCGGAGGCGAGGCCGGCCTCCACCAGCCTGCGGCGGATGTTCTTGGCCCGCACTGCCGAGTACTGCAGGTACGGACCGGACTCTCCCTCGAAGGCCAAGGCTTCGTCGAGGTCGAAGGCGATCACCCGGGTGGTGGTGGCCTTGACCATGAAGTAGCGCACCGCGGCGGTGGCGATCTCGTGGGCCAGTTGATCGAGCTCGGCTCCCGCAAGCTCGCGGTTGCGCCGGGAGATCTCCTCCTTGGCCTTGGCTTCGAGCTGATCGATCAAGTCGTCCGCCTTGACCCCGATGCCCTTCCGGCCGGACATCTCGAGGCTCTTGCCCGCTTCGGCATCGGCTTCGAGGAAGCCCAGCTGGCGGGCCGTGGCGGGCGAGAGCGAGACCATCTCGTAGGCGAAGTGGACGGACCTCGCCGCCTGCTCCTTGAAGCCGAGGGCTTCGAGGCCGGCGCGGACGATCTTCTGCAGGTAGCTCTGGCGGGCGTCGATCACGTTGATCACCCGGCTGGCGCCGCCGAAGGCCGGATGCTCGGCTTCGCCGCCTTGGGCCACGGTCTGCCACAGGCCTTGCTCCTGCCAGAAGCGGTAGTGGAAGTCGCGCCCCAGGAGGCCGAACTTCCACAGCTGGTAGGCGATGTCCTTGCCGACGTAGGTCACCGTGCCATCCGAGCGCACGATCACCTTGTCGGGGTCTTCGAGGCCGGCGAACTCCTCGCTTTCGGCCAGCGGCATCACCCAGCAGCCCCGGTTCTTGCCTCCCTCCTCGAGGCGTACCGCGCCGCTCGCCTTCAAGGCTTCGAACGCGGCGGCGAAGAAGTCGAGGCCGAGGATGGCGCTTTCGTGGGTCAGCAGATCGTAGTCGACGGCCAGGCGGCGCATGGTCTTGAGGTGGCGCACCACCACTCGCTCGCCCACCAGCCGCGCCATCGCCGCTCGCTCCCCTTCGCCGCTCTCCAGCTGGTGGAGCGTCTGCCGGCGTAGGCTCTGGCGCGAGGCGTCTTCTTCGTACCAGCGTCCGACCTCGCTGTAGAGGTCCCAGCAGTAATAGTCGAAGGGCTCGGGCAGCGCCGCCACCTCGTCGAGGCCAAGGCGACGGAGATCCACGAAACCCACCACCACGTCGGCGAGTTGCACGCCGGTATCGTCGATGTAGTTCTGGGTCTCTACCCCGAAGCCCAGCACCTTGAGCAGGCGCACCAGCACATCGCCCAGCACGGCGTTTCTCAGGTGGCCGATGTGGGCGGCCTTGTTGGGATTGATGTTGGTGTGCTCCACCACCACCTTGCCCGGGCGGGGAGTGGCAGCGAGAGGGCCTTCTCCGAGCCAGCGGGCCACCAGCGCCGGACGATCGAGGTAGAAGTTCAGGTAGCCGGCGCCTTCGATCTTCACCTCACGGACGAAGCTCGGCCAGGAGGTGGTGGTGGCGATCTCTTCTGCCACCGCTCGCGGGTTGCGCTTCGCCACCCGGGCCAGCTGCAGCGCCGCCGGGCACGAAAGATCGCCCAGGCTGCGCCGCGGCGGCACCTCGATCTGAGGCTCGACCGCGACGCCGAACAGGGCCTCGACCCGCTCGGCCAGGAGGGAACTTAGCTCGGCTTTGAGAACGCTCAACATGACGGCCAGGCCTCCCCACCGGAGCGCTCCGATCTCCTCTCGAGACGGGCCGGTACGGTGGGTGGGAAAGGGGTTGAGGGGGTGACGCCGCGACTAGCGGAAGCCGCGCCGCAGCTCGCGCCGGAAGGTTTCGAAAGCCTCCGGGGCATAGAGGCAGACCACCACTCGCTCGAGCTTGGTTCCGCCCTGCAGGTAGCGGTGGATCTCGGTCAGCATGATCCGCGCCGCTCGATCGAGTGGAAAGCCGAAGTTGCCGGTCGAGATCGCGGGCAGTGCGATCGAACGCAGGCCGTTGCGATCGGCCAGCGCCATGGCCGAGCGCACGGCGGCGGAGAGCTTGCGATCTTCGTCGCCCTCACCCATCACCGGGCCCACAGCGTGGATGATCCGCTTCACCTTGGAGAG
Source organism: uncultured Acidobacteriota bacterium (assembly GCA_937867335.1). GTDB lineage: Bacteria > Acidobacteriota > Thermoanaerobaculia > Multivoradales > SZUA-115 > JAXLQX01. Next base: position 460 of record CALMKX010000045.1, on the reverse strand, counting down.
CTTGCCCGCGCCGGTCATCACCGCGGTTCCCACCGCCGTGGAGCCGATCCGATCGCACTCTTCCTGGATGGCCGGGCCGCCCCGCTCACGGATGGCGCCGGCCACACCGGTGCCCAGCTTCAGGTGCTCGTTGGCGGCGTTGACCAGGGCTTCCACCTCGAGGTCGGTGATATCCCCCTCGATCAGCTCGACCAGGGTGCTCCCGAGCTCCAGGCTCACCTTTCTCGGAGTCTGCTCGCTCATCTCTGACTACCACCCTCCGGGAGGCGAATCATATCAAGCGACCTCTGGGCGGCCCGCTCGGCTGCCGATCAAGCGCCGAACTTCTTGAGCCGACCGGCGTTGGCCAGCATCAAGGCCAGCAGATCGTGCGAAGGGAAGGTGCCCAGATGACCGTGGATCGCCGCTTCCTCGGTGAACTCCCGAGTCGCGTCGCGATAGCACTGGGAAGACCACAGCA
>CALMKX010000044.1 GCA_937867335.1 uncultured Acidobacteriota bacterium | reverse complement strand
CCGCCAGGTTGGTCCGGGCGCAGGCGATGGCGGACAAGCATGAGCAATCCTTTGTCCGCTTCGTGCGTTCGCAGTCTGAACGAGCCCGAGATACGCTGCTGACGTTGCCGTTTTCCGGCGCGCAGGCAGACCGCCAGCGCAAGATGGTGCAGGACTCGGTGGCGGCGCAACGCGCCATCGAAGCATCGGATTCGACGCCGTTCGAGGAATTCCGGAAGCAGTACGTTTCGGCTGATCGCCTGACGGTCTAGCGCCGTACCACGTCGACCGCGCTTCGCTAAACTGATCTATTCGCCCAAGCTCGATTCAACATGGAACGTCGCCCCCTCTTTCACGCCAATCTGAACGTCTCCGTCCTTTCGCTCGGCACCATGACCTGGGGCGAGCAGAACACCGAAGCCGAGGCGCACGCGCAGCTCGACTACGCGATCGCGCAGGGCGTGAACTTCATCGACACCGCCGACGTCTACACCAAGGGCGCCTCGGAGGAGATGGTCGGCAAGCTCATCCAGCCCCACCGGCACGACTGGGTGCTGGCCACCAAGCTGGGCAACCGGATGTCCGAGCGTGTCAACGAGGGGCACTATTCGCGCAGCTGGATGCTGCGCGAGGTCGACGCCAGCCTGCAGCGGCTGCAGACGAGCCACATCGACATCCTGTACCTGCACCTGGACATCGACGGCCTCGATGCTCCGGAAGTGCTGCACGCGCTGGCCGATCTGGTGCGCGCCGGCAAGATCCGCTACTGGGCGCTGTCGAACTTCCGCGGCTGGCGCATCGCCGAGGCGGTGCACCTCGCGCAGCGGCTGGGCGTGCCGCCTCCCGTGGTATGCCAGCCGTACTACAACCTGCTCAACCGCATGCCCGAGGTCGAGATCCTGCCGGCCTGCCGGCAGTTCGGCGTCGGCGTGGTGCCCTACAGCCCCATCGCGCGAGGGGTGTTGTCGGGTAAATATGCGCCCGGACAGAAACCGCCTGAAGGTACGCGCGCCGGTCGCAACGACACGCGCATCATGCAAACCGAATTCCGTGCCGAGTCTCTGGACATTGCAGCGCGTTTGAAAACGCACTGCGAGGCCACCGGTCGCACACTGCCGCACTTCGCCACCGCATGGGTGCTTGCGCATCGCGCCGTGAGTTCTGTCATCGCCGGGCCGCGCACGGCGAGCGGCGGGATGATCGCGTTCACGCGCGAGCCGTCCGGGAGGCGGGCGTCGACCATCGGCGAGGCCTCGTCGACGCGGCGGCCGATGCGCGAGATGATCTTGTCGATGATGCGCAGGAGGTGCGCGTCGTCGAGGAACTTCGCGTCGGTGAGCGTGATCTTGCCGTTGCGCTCCACGTAGATCGTGTGGTGCGCGTTGATCATGACCTCGGAGATCGACTCGTCGCGGAGGAACGGCTCGAGCGGCCCGTAGCCGACGATGTCGTCCGTGATCTCGCGCGTGACGCGCGCCCGCTCCTCGCGGGTGAGCGGCGTCTTGTCGATCGCGAGCGCCTCGGCGACGACCTCGCCGGGCGGCGCGCTGGTAGATGACGCGGCCTCTTCGGTGGCGTGGCGGCAGCCGACGCCGGTTGCGGCCACGACCACGGCCAGGGCCACGGCGTTTGCGACGCGGAAGAATGAACGCATGGATCCCCTCATGGCGCGAGCTCGGCGCCGACGGCCTGCTCGAGCTGGAAGCGCGCGGTCCAGTAGCCGCCGAGGTTGTTGAAGTAGTCGATGCTGTTGGCGATGTACGTCCGCTGCGCGTCGATGTACTCGAGCAGCGACGCGGCGCCCTTCTCGTACTGGAAGGCGATGAGGTCGCGGGCCCGCCGCGCCCGCCGCGGAGCCGCAGGCGAGGGGTGTTCCACCCGCCCCGCCCGCGCCTGCTCGGCTCACTCTCCGGACTCTGCCGGCCCACGCTGAGGTGTTCCTGGACGAGGCCCTGCGGGGCCGGGCTCCCTTCGTCAACTTCGAGATTCCGCCGGGTCGCCACCGGCTGAGGCTGGAGGCGACCGGCTACCAGAGCTGGCAGCGGGAGCTCGAGCTCCGGCCGGGGGAAACGCGGGAGCTGGATGCCGTGCTGGTGCCCGCGGGCCGCGACACGGCACCCGGGGTGGCGCCGGTTCTCGGGCCAGCCGCCGGGACCGGCAAGCCAGAGCCGCGCACGGAAGTGAGGCCGCTCGGGCAGGCCCCGAGGCCGCCTCAAGAGGCCGAGGCTCGAAGCGGTTGGCCCTGGATCGCCGTCGTCGCCGGGATCGTCCTGGCGGCGGGCCTCGCGGGGTGGCGTCGCCGGGCGAGGCGGAAACGGACCACGGCCGCCGGCAGCGGTAGCCGCTGGCATCTGCGCCTGCTCGGCTCGCGGCTCGGCGGCTACCAGCTGCTGGACGAGATCGGCCGCGGCGGCATGGCCACCACCTTCCGGGCCCGGCGCGCGAGCGACCGCCGCGAAGTGGCCCTCAAGGTGCCCCACCCGAGCGGCGACCCCCTGTACCTGGAGCGCTTTCTCCGCGAGGGCCGCCTGGGCGAGACCCTCCACCACCCGGGCATCGTGCGCATTCTCGAGGCCGGCGAGGAGCAGGGTGTGCCGTTCCTGGCGATGGAGCTGCTCTCCGGCAAGACCCTCCGCCAGGAGCTCCAGGAGCATTCCGAGGGGCTGCCGCTCGCCCGCGCTCTGGCCATCACCCGGGCCCTCGCCGAGGCGCTGGACTATGCCCACGGCAAGGGCGTTGTGCACCGCGACCTGACGCCGGAGAACGTGATGCTGCTGCCGGACGGCGCGGTGAAAGTGATGGACTTCGGCGTGGCGCGCATCGAGGGCCAGCCCGGCCTCACCAGCTCGCAGCTCTTCCTGGGATCGCCCCTGTACGCCGCCCCGGAAGCGGCCGAACCCCGGCGCATCGACAGCCGCTCGGACCTCTACTCCCTCGGCATCCTGCTCTTCGAGATGCTCGAGGGCCGGCCGCCCTTCGTGCACGAGTCCGTGTTCCGGGTGATGGAGCTCCACCGCGAGGCGCCCCTGCCGGCCGCCGAGAGCCTCGAGCGCCCCATCCCCGAGCCGGTCTGGGCCCTGCTCGCCCGCCTCTGCGCCAAACGCCCGGAGGACCGCTACCCCTCCGCTCAGGCCCTGCTGGTGGACCTGGGCAAGCTCGCAGGCTAGGGCGAAGCCGGGCCGGTGCTCGACGAGGCGCTGCTCAGGCGGGCTCCAGGGAGGCCGGGTCGAGTCGAGCCAGCCCTTCCAGGCCATCAAAATGACGGTCCGTCGAGAGCACACCGGCCAGCGAACGATTTCGAACCGTGGCGGCGTGGACGGCGTCTCGTGCCGTAAGGCGGGGATGCTCCCGGAGCAGGGCGAGCGCTCCGTCGAGGTCGCGCTCGTCCACCACCAGGACGTCGTCGCTCAGTTCTTTGAGGGCAGAGTAGGCCGCCTCGGCTAGGTCAAGGCGAGAGATCCGGTGATAGCGGTGGAGGATTTCTTGGAGGACCTCGGTCGAAACGACCAGGCGCAACTTCTCCTCGCGTGCGAGCGCCAACGCTCGGCGGCAGGGCTCTCTCAAGGGATGGTCCCTGCCTACCGCATACATCACAATGTTGGCGTCCAGCAGGTAGGGCCCCAAGCTATCCGCGATGGCCAAAGCGATCCTCCAGGTACTGGCCTTCCCACTCCGAATAATCCTCGGGCGCTTCCGCAGGCGGGAGGGAGAACAGACGCTCCAGCGCGTCTCGCTTGGCCTGGCGCCGGGCGGGCTCAAGGTACACCACCTCGGCGGCCCGGCGGAGAAGCTTGCTCAGCGGCTGCTTTGCACGATCCGCGATCTCGGCGAGCTGCCGATACTGCTCCTCGCTGAACAAGACCTGTGCTTTCCGGGCGAGTTGCGGCATACTGACCTCATCCTCCTTGTTGAAGGGTAGGAGTTTGGTAGTAGGGTGTCAAGACTCTTCCGAGACCCTCCTTGCCAAGTCCGGGTCCACGCTTCATAATATTTCCAGATAGCTATTCATCGGGAGACAGGCCATGCGGGGCCCCGGTGGTGTCGCTTCTTGCTCGAGCCGCTCGGCGGGCCAGCCCGAGGGCGGGATGGCCGCACCGCCGCGCCGGCCGGAGAGGCGCGACGGTGCGGAGCCACCCGTGGAGCCATCGGTGTTCCTGCGGGAGGGAGACCGGGGAGAGGAACTCCAGCCGCTTGCCCGTCCGGGCGGGGACTCGAGCCTGCCGGTCGACATCCATCCGGTCCTCTTGTTCCGGCAGGCGCGGCTCTCGCTCGACACTCTGAATCGTGAAGCCGAGAGGGACGAGGCAGCGCTCGAGGCGCTCCCCCGCGAGCTCGTTCGGCGCGCTCGAGAGAGCGCAGCTCGAGGGCAGACGCTGTCGGTGGACCTGGTAGACCCGGGTGCCTCCCTCCTGGACCCGGAGGCCGATGCCAGCGCCTTCTGGTTGGGCGAAGCGGTGAGCCGGGCCCTCGGCGAGCGGATGGCCTTGGTGCGGGAGTGCGCCGGCGAGCCCAATCTGGTGTGGTCGATCGGCAGCGAGATCGGGCTTTCGGCGGGGGCTCCCGCCGCCGACCTGGGGCGGTTGGTGGCCTTCCTCGAGCGCTGGACGGCGGAGCTCCGAAGCCTCGCTCCCGCCCACCCCGTCGCCCTCGAGATCGCTCCGGGCGCCCTCGGCAACCATGCCGGTAGCGGCCCGCGGGATGAGAGCGTGTCCGCCGAGCTGGTGCTCATGACCATGGCCGAGATCCTGGGCCTGCCGGCCCTCGACCTCGTCAGCCTTCATTTCTTCCCGCCGGTCGGCCCATGGCAGCTCGGAGAGGAGGACGCCGCGTTTCCTCTCGCGGAGTGGAGCTCGCTATCCGCCTGGATGTCGGCCGCCGCGACTGCGGGCAAGGCCTGCATCCTCGGCGAGCTCGGCGTGGGGCCTTGCGGTCGTGGGGGAGAGGCCGCGACGGCCGGCCGAAGCAGCGAAGAGGAGCAGCGGCGCATCCTCGGCGAGTGGCTGGAGCTCTTCGTGGCCGACGAGCGGATCGCAGGCGTCCGCACGCCGGAACCCTGACGGAGAAGGCCCTCTTGCAAAGAGTAGAGAAACGGAGCAAGATATGCACAGATAGCAATTAGATTGGAGAGAAGTCATGGACGTCGGCAAGAGCGATTCCCACAAGCCCTCCCCTCCGCCACCAGCCGATCCGCCGAAGCCGCCCGTCGGCCCCAAGATGAACCCCAATGCCGGCAGGGCCGGGGACCACTTCGAGGCGGCCGCCGGAGATACGGTCTTCCACCAGAACGACCCCTCGGCCGCGAAGCAGACCGTCGCCCTCCAGCCGGCCCAGCAAGACGGCAACCCGACCCCTCAGCCCTCCAACCCGGTGCCCAAGGGCAACTTCGTGGGCGCCAACTACACCGACATCGGCCGCACCGCCGACGGCCCGATCAACCCGGACAGCCCGGGCTTCCGGGCGGCCGTCGAGGAGGACATCAAGCGCCTCGAGGGGCTCGGGGTGACCGACTTGCGGGTATGGGCGGATCCGCCCGGCGGCGGCATGAACGTCGACCAGATGGCCAAGCGCATCGACATCATCGCCGACGTCGCAGCCGAGCACGGCATGCGCATTACGGTCGATCTCTCGGACGGCTCGAGCGCCAAGGGCATGGATAACCTGAACGAAACCGTCTCGGACCAGATCTCCCAGCGCCTTGCCGTGATGGATGCCAACCAGGGGCACAGCAACATCGATTGGTCGATGGGCAACGAGATCGGCTTGAACGGCAACGCCTCCAAAGCGGACATGGACGCCTTCGCCACCTTCGTCGAGAACCAGGCCGCGACGATGCGCCAGCACATGGGGGACGGCCAGCATCTGGTGATCGAGCTCACCCCCGGAGCCCTCGGCAACCACCCCGGCTCCCCCGGCCCGAACGCCACCACGGATGACGTCCTTGCCGCCATGCATCGGGTCGCCAGAGCGGTCGACACGGTGAGCATCCACTTCTACCCCGTGGCCGCTCCCGGCCAGCTGCCGAACCAGGTGGGCTGGATCCAGCCGGCCAACGACTTCGCCTCGCTCAAGAGCTGGCAGGCGGTGGCCAACCAGGAGGGGCGGGATTTCATCGTGGGTGAATTCGCCGTGCCGCGGGACGACTACGCTCTCGCGAGCGGCAAGGTGCCGGGGCTCGACCTCAACAACCCCGATGCCGTCACCGCTGCCAAGAACGACCCGAACTTCCCGTCCGTGATGGACCAGATCGATCCCCAGCAGTACGCAGACCTCACCAACCAGTGGCTGGGCGAGCTCTACGGCATGGGAGTGCGCCAGGTGCGGTTCTGGCAGCTCACCAAGGACGATCCGGGCCACAACGATCCCTCTTCGCTCGACACCGCTGCGGCCGGCCACGGCGACGAAACCCAGAAGGTGGTGGAGATGCTCCAGGGAAGCGGATGGGTGGGACGGCCGGCCCCAGGCACTGAAACCGAAGAACCCACTCCGACGCCCAAGATCTGAGGCAACTACGCCCACCCGGAGGTGAACATCATGGCTTCGTCCGTCGAACCCAGCTCTGCCGCGACGCCTGCTCCGGCGCCCACTCCGCCCCCATCCGCCGCCGAGCCCGCCCGCCCGGCCGCGACGCCACCGGCGGATCGCTTCGAGCGCACCGAGCCCA
>CALMKX010000043.1 GCA_937867335.1 uncultured Acidobacteriota bacterium | reverse complement strand
TCTCGGCGAAGCCGTGCAGGAGCACGACGGCGTGGCGCGAGCGAGCGTCGCCCCACTCCTGGTAGTGAAACTGGAGACCGTTTGCCTCCATGGTGGTCTCGTTCATGCGATGTGAGCCAGCCATGCGCGTTGGCGTCCTTCGAGAATCAACCGGTGCAGGAAGAGGGCGGGCGACGGCGCCGGGGCAGCACGGGCTCGCGAGGAGTGGAGTTTACCAGCGCGTCCTGCTACGCCCTAGCCCCTGACTACGAACGGTATGCGGAGGCACTTCCCGGAGTGGGGCTCTCAGGATTGGCTCGACTCGCGGAATCTACAGCGCACCCACGAGGACGGTCGCGCGCGAGGGCAGGTCGCTCGCCAGCTCGATCCAGCTGGCGCCGCCATCGTGCGACCCCCACGCGGTCCGGTCCGCGAGGGCGAACAGCGTGTCCTCGGAGTCCCACACGCGGGTGATGAGGGGCGCGCGTGCGAACTCGTCCCGCCTGCCGAGCGCCATCCGCTCCCAGCTGAGCCCCGCGTTGATCGAGCGGAACAAGGCGCCTTCCTCGCCCGTCGCCTTCCGTGCGACCGAGAGGATGAGGTGGTCGGGCGTGCCGGGGATCGAGGGTTTCCTGGGGGATGACGCGACCACCACCACGGCCGGTACGGATCCTCAGACCATTCTGGTGCCGTTCGCGACCATCGACGTCATCGCCAACCAGACCAACCCCAACATCACCAACGGCGGTGTGGCCGAGTTCGACCTCGCGGACGACGTGGTGGCCCTCCAGGGCAGCGGCGCGGCGGACTATCCCCACCTGATCCTCTACCTCAACACCACCGGCCAGTCGAACGTCACGGTCTCCTACAACCTGAGGGACATCGACGCCTCGACCGACAACGCCGTGCAGCCGATCGCCCTGCAATACCGCATCGGCAACAGCGGCAACTTCACCAACGTGCCCGCCGGCTTCGTGGCCGACGCCACCACCGGCCCGAGCCTCGCCACTCTGGTGACGCCGATCTGCGTGGTGCTGCCGGCGGCAGTGAACAACCAGGCCCAGGTGCAGGTGCGCATCATCACCGCCAACGCGGCTGGCAACGATGAATGGGTGGGTGTGGACGACATCGTGGTGAACACCGCCGGCTGCGGCTCGCCGCTGCCGAATCTGTCGATCAACGACGTCACCGTCACCGAGGGCAACGCCGGTACGGTGATGGCCAACTTCACCGTGAGCCTGTCCTCGCCGGCCGGCGTCGGGGGCGTCACCTTCGATATCGCCACGGCGGACAACACCGCCACCACCGCCAACAACGACTATGTGCTGCGCTCCTTGACCGGCCAGACCATTCCGTCGGGCAGCTCGACCTACTCCTTCGCGGTGACGGTGAACGGCGATACCACCGTCGAACCCAACGAGACCTTCTTCGTCAACGTCACCAACGTCACCGGCGCCAACGTGCTCGACGGCCAGGGCCAGGGCACCATCAACAACGACGACGTGGCGATCACGCTGATCCACGACGTCCAAGGCCCCGGCGCCACCTCGCCGCTAGTGGGAAACACGGTGACCGTCTCGGGCATCGTCACCGGCGTCAAGACCAACGGTTTCTTCGTCCAGGAAGAGGAGGCGGACTACGACGCCGACCCGGCCACCTCGGAGGGCGTGCTGGTCTTCACCAGCTCGGCGCCGCCGGCGGCGGCGGCGGTGGGCAACCTGGTGCAGGTGACCGGTGTGATCTCCGAGTTCATCCCCAGCGCCGACCCGCTCCAGCCGCCCCTGACCGAACTCGGCTCGCCGACCGTGGTGTTGATCAGCTCGGGCAATCCGCTGCCTTCGGCGGTGGCCCTGACCACTTCGTTCCCCAGCCCGGCCGGAGTGCACGACCAGCTCGAGCGCCTCGAGGGCATGCGGGTGTCGGTGGCTTCGCTCACCGTCACCGGGCCCACTCTGGGCACCGTCAACGAGCCCAACGCCACGGCCACTTCCTCCGGCGTCTACTATGGCGTGGTGACCGGCAACCCGCGGCCGTTCCGCGAAGCCGGCATCCAGGAGCCGGACCCGGCCCCGGCCGGCACCATCCCGCCGATTCCCCGCTTCGACTCCAACCCGGAACGGATCCGCGTGGACAGCGACGGCCTGGTGGGCGGCCCGCTCACGGACGTCGCCACCGGCGCGGTGGTTACCGGCCTGATCGGCCCGCTGGACTACTCCTTCCGCACCTACACCATCGACCCGGATCCCGGAGCGTCAATCGGTGTGAGCGGCGGCATCACTCCCACCATGGTGGCCCTGCCCACCGGCAAGGAGTTCACCGTCGCCTCCTACAATCTGGAGCGCTTTTTCGACACGGTGGACGACCCGGCGATCGGTGACCCGGTGCTCACCGCCACCGCGTTCAACAACCGCCTTGCCAAGGCGTCGCTGGGCATTCGCGACTTCCTGCGCACCCCGGACATCCTGGCGGTGGTGGAGTGCGAGAACCTCTCCACGCTGCAGTCCCTGGCGTCGCGGATCAACAGCGATGCGGTGGCCGCGAGCCAGCCGAACCCGCTCTACCAGGCCTACCTGGTGGAGGGCAACGACGTCGGCGGCATCGACGTCGGTTTCCTGGTGAAGACTGCCATTGTCGTGGCGGCCACGCCCCGGGTATCGGTGAACTCGGTGACCCAGTTCGGCCTTGGCACCCTGTTCGTCAACCCGGACAGCTCCACCGAGCTGCTGAACGACCGGCCGCCCCTGGTGCTCGACGCGGTGGTGCACCACCCGAACGGAGCGAGCTTCCCGGTGGTGGTGATCGTCAACCATCTGCGCTCGCTGAACGGCGTCAACTCGACGGCCCCGGGCCCGAACGGCTGGGCCACCACGGGCGACCGCGTGCGGGCCAAGCGCCTCGAGCAGGCGAAGTACCTGGCCAACCTGATCCAGGCCCGGCAGACGGCGAACCCGGCCGAGCATCTGGTGGTGGTGGGCGACTTCAACGCCTTCGAGGTCAACGACGGCCTGTGCGATTCGATGAGTGTGATCGCCGGCACGCCGGTGCCAGACAACCAGACGGCCGTTCCCGGCGACGGCGTGGACCTGGTCAACCCGGACCTCACCAACCTGTTCAGCTCGCCGCCTCCGGCCGAGCGGTACTCCTACGTCTTCGACGGCAATGCCCAGACGCTCGATCACATCCTGATCAATGCCCCGCTGATCACCGACACCACGGCGCGCCGCGAGGAGCATCCCCGTATCAACGCGGACTATCCGGAAACCGCCCGCAACAACACCGCGAGCGTGACCCGCCTCTCGGACCACGATCCGGTGGTCTCCTACTTCGAAGTCGCCGGCTTCGGCGCGGCGGATCTCTCCATCACCAAGACCGACTCGCCGGACCCGGTGACCGCCGGCAACAACCTGGCGTACATCGTGGCCGTGGCGAACGCCGGTCCCGACGCTGCAGCGAGCCCCAGCTGGAGCGATACCCTGCCCGCGGGCACCACCTTCGTCTCGGTCGCCGGCCCCCCGGGCTGGACCTGCACCACGCCGGCGATCGGTGCGGGCGGCACCGTCAGCTGCTCGGCCTCGACTCTGGCCGCCGCGGGCTCGGCGAGCTTTAGCCTCCTGGTGAACGTGGGCGCGGGCGTAGCCAGCGGCACGGTGATCTCCAACACGGCCACGACCACCAGTGCCACGGCCGACCCCAACGCCGGCAACAACTCGGCGACCACCACCACCACGGTGACCACCTCGGCGGACCTCTCGATCACCAAGACCGACTCGCCGGACCCGGTGACCGCCGGCAGCAACCTGACCTACACCATCGTGGTCGCCAACGCCGGGCCGAGTTCGGCCTCCACGGTGAGCTGGAGCGACACCTTGCCCGCGGGCACTACCTTCTTCTCGCTCTCCTCGCCCGGCGGCTGGAGCTGCACCACCCCGGCGGTGGGCGCGGGCGGCACGATCACCTGCTCGATCTCCTCGCTGGCCGCCCTGGGTTCCGGGAGCTTCACCCTGGTGGTGGCGGTGGGCTCCGGGGTGACGGCCGGCACGGTGATCTCCAACACCGCGACGGCCACGAGTTCCACCCCCGACGCCAACAGCGCCAACAACTCGGCGACGGCTACCACCACGGTGGGCGCCTCGGCCGATCTCTCGATCACCAAGGCGGACGCCCCGGATCCGGTCAACATCGGCGCCAACCTGACCTACACCCTCGTCGCGAGCAATGCCGGCCCGAGCTCGGCGGCCAGCGTGAGCGTGAGTGACACTCTGCCCTCGGGCACCACCTTCTTCTCGCTCGCCGTGCCCGGTGGCTGGAGCTGCACCACGCCGGCGGTCGGCTCGGGCGGCACGGTTTCCTGCTCGATCGCCTCGCTGCCGGCGGCCGGCTCCGGCACCTTCACCCTGGTGGTGGCGGTGGGCGTCCTGCCCGGCGGCACGGTGATCTCCAACACGGCCACGGTGACGAGCAGCACCCCCGACGGCAACAGCGGCAACGACAGCGCGACCACCACCACCACGGTAGCGGCCAGCTCCAACCTCAACCTGCTCAAGAGCGACGCCCCGGACCCGGTGGTGGCTGGCAACACCCTCACCTACACCCTGACCTATTCGAACGTTGGTGGAGACGTAGCCAATGGCGTGGTGGTCACGGAGACCTACCCGGCAGCGGTATCCTTCGTCTCCGCGGTGCCCGCCCCGGAGGGACACCAGTTGCCACTGGCGCCACCGACGGTCTGCCACGGAGCCAGGATCAAGGGTTCCTCGGCGGATGAAGAGGACTCGAGCCGCCGCGATGCATTGAGATAGAACGTCCTCGGCACGCTGCGCCCCGAGGGCCACTGATCCTCTGCCGCCCAACGCCCCGGCACATCGGCCACGTCGGGCCGCGCCGTCTGATCCTGCATCCAGAATCGCAGCATGGGCTCGTCCATGATCCCGGTGGGCTTGCCCTTGAGCCAGTGATCCCACCAACGCAGGGCTTCGGGGAGATAGCCGATGGCCGGTCCCGGCACGCCGGTGTGCGGGTAGGTGTGAGTCCACGGACCGACCAGGCCCTTGCGAGGGACCTTCAATCCCTCGAGCAGCCGGAAGACCGTGTTCTTGTAGCCATCCACCCAACCGCCGATGGCATACACGGGACAGGCGATCTGCGAGTAATCCTCGATGACGGAGCCGTGCTTCCAGAAGGCATCGCGATGCTGATGCGTGAGCCACTTCCCCAGATTGAAATCGATGGCGTTCAGCCGCTTCAACCACTGGTCCCGCCAGCCTTCGCGGCCCGTGATCTCAGGATCCGTCGGCGTGCCCTGGATGGCGAAGAAGGCCGTGCCCCACAGAAAATTGTCGTTGATGATGCAACCGCCCTTGAAATGGGCATCATCGGCGTAGCGGTCATCCGTGGAGCAATGCGTCATGATCGCCTTGAGCGCCGGGGGACGGCGCGCGGCGACCTGCAGGGAATTGAATCCGCTCCAGGACAGGCCTTCCATGCCCACGGCGCCGGAGCACCAGGGCTGTGCCGCGATCCACTTGATGATCTCCACGCCATCGTCCTGCTCCTGCCGGACGTACTCATCCATCGGCAACCCTTCCGAATCGCCGGAGCCGCGGATATCCACGCGCACGCAGGCATAGCCGTGACTGGCGAACCAGGAGAATCGGGCGTCGTCCTCGACCCGGGTGAAGAGCCGCGCGAAATACGGGCAGTAATTGAACAGGGCGGGCACTGGCCGCCGCTCGGCTCCCAGCGGCAGCCAGATCCGGGCGGCCAGCCGCACGCCGTCGGGCATCGGGATCCAGGTGTGCTCGATTTCGCGAAAACTTCCCTCACCCTTGGCGAGGCCCGCGTGCCCTTGCGCCGGCTGCAATCCTGACGCCGCCGCAACGGCCCACCCGCCGATGCCCTGCATCGCCGACCGACGGCTGATGGTGTTCGACTTCGCTGATTCGGTCAGCTCATGTTCCTCATTCATTTCCGTTCATCCCCCTTCGAGCACGCGAGCATTGGACCCGGTCATCGCGTCGTGAACGTGATCATCGACGGATACTTTGGACTGTGGTGCACGCTGTTCACTGCCACATGCGCCACCGACTCCTCCTGGTTGGCGCCGCCACTGTTCAGGTTGCGCTCGAGACCGGGAAAGTTGCTGCTGGTGATCTCGATGCGGATCCGGTGTCCGGCCTTGAAGCGATTGGCGGTGACGATGCCCTCGAGACCGACCT
>CALMKX010000042.1 GCA_937867335.1 uncultured Acidobacteriota bacterium | reverse complement strand
CTGCGGCAAGCCCATCCTCACCGACGCTGCCACCAACGCCGCCAAGCGCCTGCGCTGCCCTCATCCCCAGGAGCCCCGGCCGAGCCTTCTCCGGCGCCTGACCCAGCGCCGCCGGCAGCCGCGAGTGCTCGAGCGGCGGGTAGGCCGTGCCGCGCAGGTGGAGCTGGGCCACCACCCCCTCCGCCCCAACCCGCCGCAGCTCCAGCCGCGCCGGGACCCGCTCACCGTCCTCGGGTTTCGCGACGGGAGGCTTGCCGCCCTTGCGATGGAGCAGCGCCCCGGCGATCGCCTCAATCTCCTCGATGCCCCGCCGCGCGAGCGGCCGAATCAAAGGCGGCACGTAGGCGTTATCCCCCACGATCACCGGGATCAGCGCCTTGCTCTCGACGATCCGGGCATAGATCAAATAGCTCTGCTCAGAGCCTCCACCCAGCGGCTCTCCCGAGTGTGCTCCGAAAGCACCAGCAACCCCGCCCCGGCCGCCTCCAGCCCAGCATTGATCCGCGCCACGATGTCGTCCCCCAGCGCGATCTCCCAGCTATCCACCCAGGCGTCGATGCCGTGAGCAGCCAGAGCCGTCGCCAGCTCGAGCACCGCCGGCTTGTCCTTCGAAGAGTGGCTGATGAAAACGCGCATGGGGGAGGCCTCCGTCGCGAAGGCTATCGCATCGTCGTGCTTCCGAAGAAAGGCAGGTGGCGGCTTGGGGAAGGGTGGAATGACGGGCTGGCCTCAGGAGCCGGTACGGGCGGCCCGAAGCAGAGCGCCCGCGGCGTTCCTCACTCGAAAGGCGTCGAGAGGTCGAGCAGCAGGGTCTGGACGGTCTGGCGCTGCGGCAGGGGCGGAGCGTCGAAGCGGGGTGGGTCCCGCTCGATCGCTGGGGCTCGGATCGCCGACCGGTGCAGCACGCCCGCGCTTGTGCGAAGCAGACCGGTTCGTAGGTACCCTCGGACGCGCACCATGCCCTCCGCGAGTTCGCCGTAGACCACCACGAGATGCCGGTCGAGATCCGCCGTGCCCACAGGGTCCCCGCTCACCGCTCCCCGATGCGAGGCCACCTACAGCCGGGCGAAGCGGGATCGTCGCGTAAGGAAAGCCGCGGTGGCTCAAGGACTCGGGCGACGAGCAGGACATCGTTCCAGGGAAGCCCGGTTGGGTTGGGGCCGGGCGGCCGTCGAAGGAGCCGCATTCCGGCGCTAACAGCCGAGCCCCTGTAGGGCGATCGGTCGTCGCCGAGCTGGCGGCAGCAACCGGCCCGGCCGAGCCGCGATCCGCGGGCGCTGGTGGTGTGCAGGCTTGGGCTTGGACCTCGGCAAGCTCACTACCTCAGACTCCTGGGACACGCCCAGCGCCCAGTCCACCGCCTCCGCGAGCACTTCCGCCACCGCTGTCTCGAACTCGTCTTTCGTCAAGTCGGTCTCGTCTCCGGTCCTGGGCGCTCGCGCCACGCGAGCGCGTTGAACCGGGAGGAGAACGAATGGGTGACTGGCTGGCAGGAGGAACCCTGACCAGGAAGTCGACTCTGGAGGTGACCGCAGTGAAGGGCTTCGAGCGAGGAGCCGTCGTTTGGGTAGGAAAGACGGAAGTGTGTCCGTCTAACAGCTTGTGGAGGGGGCCAAAGCGCCATGGAGTGTCGAGCCGCCTGAGTCGCACTCACGACTACGTCGCTCCTGCCTAGTATCCGAAGGGTCAGCATCCTGCTAGCTCCGGTGTTGGGCCGCGAGGGGCTCTTACTAAAAGGAGAGAGACATGAGGAGTTTGTGTCGTTTGCTGTCTGCGCTTGCCGTACTTGTCACCGCTGGTCCCTCAGTGGTCCTAGGGGACTGTGTTGACGTCATCAGAGCATCACGCCTCACTACCACCATTTCCCGGGACACTCGCGAGATTGAAGAGGCAGCTCGCAACTTCTGCAAGGAGTACGACCTGCTGAAGGGAGGCTCATCTGCTGCAAGTGGGGGAATCGCCTACGGCATTCTCGCGGCCTCTTTCGCGACTGGCTCGGCTTCCCTCGAGCAGGTCCGCGACCGCTACTGTGATGCCTCCGACTACCGCAACGCTCGCTCCGATGCCTTTCGTTCCTATGTAGACCTCATCGCTCCCGGCGCCTACTCTGCCTACGAAAAGTGCATCGCGTTGGAGAACATCGGAGTTGGCTTCTCGATCGCTCCTTCCAGCGTTCTACCGACTAGTCTCACAGCTGCGGTGTCTTACACATCGCCCATTTTTACTCAGCAAACCCTGACGTTCGCTGCCTCCCCCGACGTCAGCTGTTCTTGGCTCGGTAAGACTGAGAGCCGCATCAAACTCACGAACGGGACAGGTAGCCTGCTCACTTGCACGCGCAGGAAGTCGGATGTTGCTTCGTATGTCCAGCTGATAGCCACTACCAGCCCGAACGCGACACTCTCTTTCCCATGGTCCAGGTTCAAGGACGACATTCCTCAAGACCAGGTGGCGAGTCTTCGCCACGAGCTGGCAATCTCGACGGAGGCTCTGGCTTCGCTGCGCGACGGTCTAAAGTCAGCTGTCGTAGCTTTCGCGCTCAATACCTGCCCTCCAGGTTGGCGTGAGTACGTTCCTGCCCAAGGGCGCTTCATCCGCGGCCTCGACAAGGGCGCCGGAATCGACCCCGAGCCTAACAGGCTAGCGGGCAGTACGCAGGAGGACGCGATTGGCAGGCACAGGCACTCCCGTCCGCGGGACGTTTATGATGCTGGAGGCTTCGACCAAGGTGGAGGCGTAGCCCAGGGTCAGTACTTCGGGTATGGCCACACCAAGACACCCGAAACGGGAGATTCTGGAGAGGTGGAGACGCGCCCGAAGAACGTGGCTCTGCTGTTCTGCACGCCAAACTAGGTGAAGAGGGGTTGGCCAGGCTGCTTTGAGGGAGGGGCCGACGCAGAGTGTCTGGGCTGCCTGGCCCCGCCGAGCACTGTGTTCCTCTGTACAGCCGTCAACGCCCTGGAGCAGGCCCTCCTGCAAGACGGCTGGGCCGCCCACCGCGACAACCGGGACCTCAAGTCCAGCAAGTTGATCTCTACCTATATGAACCAGCTCACCCATGGCCACCTGGTGGTGGCCATCGTGAGCGACAAATACCTGCGCTTCCACGCCTGCATGTACGAGATCTACCGCCTCTGGCAGCGCTTCCAGGGGGACGCCGAGCAAATGGTGCAGCACGTCCTGCCGGGGGTAAGAATCGCGACGCTCCTGGAGCGCAGCGTCTACTCGGACCACTGGGAGGGCGTGAACGAGCAGAATCAGGCGCTGCTCAAGAAGGAAGGATCCAAGCTAGGTCGGCAGTCTTTCGCTGAGGTCAAGCTGATCGAGGCCTTCACCCAGGAGATCGACGACCTTCTCGCCTACATCAACGATGTCCTCATGCCCCGAAGCCTCCCCGACCTGCTGGGAAACGGCTTCGAGCCCGTTCGGGCGGCTTTGGGGGAGCGGGTCGCTGCTCTCTAGCGAGCGCTTTGCCGCTCTTTCAGAAGGAGCTTCCCAGTGGACGCACCCCGCGAGCAGTCGTGGCCAGCCAACGAGCACGTGACGCAGCCCCCCTTCTGGAGGCTCTACCCTCTCGAAGCGCGAGGTCACGGCTGGGTTGGTTACTCCGCAGTGCTACTGCTGGGCGCCCTGACCGCTCTCCTGCCTGGCTATCCAATGCAGCGCGCCTATCCGTGGCCTCATGTCTTGGCGCCAATCTCCTTCTGCGCCTTCGGCTTGGGAGTCCGACACCTGCGGCGGCGCACGCTTCGTGTTCGCAAGATCTTCCGCGAAGGCCGCCTGGTGCGAGCATAAATCATCCAAGGCGGGTGACACCTTGAGCCTTGACAATGCGCTCCAAGCTAGTCAGACTCTTTTCCTATGCTACTATTTCCAGTGAGGAGTTGCTAAGATGACGACAATTTTTGCTATTTTCTTGGTCGCGGCACTCTCGGCACCGGGAGAGTTACCCACTACAACCTCGGAGATACCGCCTCTCTCAATCGAGGCTGAAGCTGCGTTGACAGAACTCTTGACGCCAGCCCCCACTTACCGAGGGCTCCAAGGGCCATGTACGATTACCGTTACCTGTGCGGTCTGCGAGTGCGGCACCTTCCGTCTGACATGCAGTGGCGAGCGCTTCTGCGTTGGTGGCGGAGGCGTCAATTGCGACGACCGGTTCACCAGGTGTCTTTCTTGTGCCACCTATTGTTCAATGTAGACGAAAGCATGAGCCATGAGTCTGCTGCCAGTGAATCTCCGGACAGATCTTGTGGTGTCTATCGATCAAGCTATGCAATGCCGATGCGGCCGCTAGCGCTGCGCTGGGTCTCCTCGATGGTTGCTTGCGACGAGCAATGGACCGGGGTTTAGCTACTGGCAGCCTTGAACAAGCTCAGGTGTACCGGGCAACGCCACCCTGAGCCGAGATCGGCTGCGGCTGATCTGCTTCGACCTGCTTTCGGGAGCATGACGGGCGGGTGGGCGTTGGGAGCTACTTCACTCGTGGCGTGGAGCCCGCTCCAGCCGGCACCGCACCCGCCCCTCGCTCTCATCCCGCTGCTCGTGGCGCAGGAAGTACTCGAGCGCGCCGTCGTCGAGCAGTTTCAAGCCCACTTCCATGTGAGACCGTAGGAACGGGAAGCGGAGGCCGGTCGGGGCGAACTTCCGGCGCGGCCGTGAAGTCAGCTGGCACCTGCACAGCCGCTAGTTCTCCCGCCTCAGAAGTCAATCCACACCGATGTCTTCGCTTGGCTTTCACGGCGTTGGGCGTCGAAGGCACGAAAGGTTGTGCGCAGCTCCACTTGGGACAGACCCAAGCGCTGCGCCTCAAACACCACCGGCAGGGGCAGCAGGACTTCGTCGCGCAGGCGGTGCTTGCGGTGGGCACTATCGAGGGCGAAGGGGCCTCCGAGAATGCGGCAGGCGCTGCACAGGGCGGAGATCGCTCGACCGCTGGGCATGAAGAACTGGGCGTCCTGCACTTCCACAGTCACGTCCACGCCCTCAAGCGCCTCGAAGTTGTAGATAACCTCGCGGTAGGCGTTGGGTGGGATCTTCAAGCGGGCGGGCTCCGGGGTCACGCGCAGCCGGGCTGGTGAGGGGCTTGCCTGGCTGGCCTCGTTGGCTGGGCCGTCGTCGTGGCAGGCAAAGCGAAACTCCCGGGTGCCGATGCGGTTGGTACGGTCGCGCACGATCGCTTTGACCTTGGCTTCAAACCGGGGCAGGTTGCGGCAGTTGAAGGCGCCGCCCAGGGAGAAGGATCTCCTCTGGTCTTCGGGGCTCTGCTCAATCGGCGCTCCCTGCAACCGCACGTCTTCCGAGCTCGCCTCCAGCAGCTGGAAGTCCAAGTACATGGCGTCGCCATCGCGATCGCGAGCCTCGATGTCAATGCGGATCACCTTGCCCTCCGGGCCTGGCTCCGGGGTCAAGCGCAGGTCGAGAATCTCCGGGGCATGAGGGCCCTGCTGCGGGTCTCCTTGTTGGGGCGCGGGCGTCTGCGTAGGTTCGTCGGCCGGGCGCACGGGCTCCGCTTCCTGCGGCAGCCCCATCGTCCTTCCGCCGCCTTCCCAGGGTTTGGCGATTCCCGCCCGCACTTGGCGGGCTCGGTTGAGGAAGAAGAAACCGCCCAGGCTGCCGCCGGGGGTGAGGTCGCCGAGAATGGGGTTCTGGGCCTGGTTGGTCTCCGCGCGCACTTGCTGGCGCAGGTAGCTGGCCAGCTCCTCCACGGTGACCACTCCATCGCCCCGAGCGCCGTCCGCTTGCACGGGCAGGGTGTCGGCCTGGCCGCCGAGGCCGCTGAAGAAGCGCTCGAAGAACACACTGCCCGGTCCCACCGAGGCGTAGTGCCAGCTCTTTTCCGTAGTGCCGCCCGCCATGATCACGTGCGCGCCGGGCTCCTTGGGGACCAGGCGCAGGTTGCCGAACGGCAGCCGCCCAAAGCCGCCGCTGTGGCAAGCGTTGATCAACGCCAGGGAGTGGAAGGCCCGCTCGCGCGCTTCGTTGTAGTGGGTGCGCAGCACTTCCAGGGAGATGGCATTCACCTTGTCGGTTAGGCTGGTGGCGGAGGCCTGGAGCAGGTAGCCCCGGTCGCCGTCCTGGAGGCCGTGGCCACTGTAGGCGAAGAGGAAGCGCGAGCGGGGGAACTGCTTGAGGCGCTCCGGGAAGTAAGCCTGGAAGAAGACCTTGAAGTTCTCCTCCGTGACCGCCTCGTTGGCCAGCACCACGATCTCGTCGAAGTGCTCTTGCTCGCGTAAGTAGGCTACCAGGTTGGCCATGTCTACTTCGGCGGGGTGAAGGGTGGCGTCGCTGCCGGGGAGGTTCGGATAGCGGTACACGCCGGCCACCAGGGCGAAGCTGCGGCCTACCTCCTGGTTGGTCAAGCCGAGTAAGTTGAGGGTCTTCTCGGGCAGAGAGCGGCGGTCCTGGTAGTGAACGAAGTAGCGCCGGTACTTTTGCGGTAGCCCGGCACCTTGCCCGGCCACTTTCGGCGCCACCCCAGCCGAGAAGGCCAGCAGAGCAAGCGCGGCGAGGGCGGTCTTACGGCTGTTGCAGATTGGATTGCGCACGTTCAAAAATCACTCGCCAGAAGAAGCCGTTCTGGAAGGCCAAGACGCAGAAGGAGACCACTTGCAAGGGCTGGAGGTCCTTGGCGTCTTGGAGGGTGCCGAGCAGGGGGAGGAGGACGATCGGGGAGACGCAGAGGGGCTTGAGCAGGGTGGGCCAGGAGAAAGCGCCCTTGAGGTAGAACGCGTAGCGCGCCGCCATGCCCAGGCAGATGCAGAAGAACACCAGCCCCAGCATAGGCCAAGGGTTGTCACCCGCGCCGAAGTGCTGGCGGTCGTCCGGCGCGAACGCCGGAGAGCCGATCCAGGCCCGCAGCAGCAGCGCCGCCAGGGCCAGCAAGGCGATCTCCACTCCGGCGCGGCCCCAGCGCCGGGAGCGCACCGCCTCGACCAGGATCATCACCAGCAGCACCGCGAAACAACCAAGCAAAACCATGTGGATCGTCGCCACGTGCCCACCCTCCTAGCAAGGGCCACCGGCCGAAGCCGCGCGGGCCCCCGGCTCTCAAGACCGGCCCTGAGCTACAATTCGCTCCTATTGTAACTACTTGCCGACGGGAAACTTAATGGCCAAGTCTGCATGGCTTCCAGGCTCCGAGGACGAGGCCCAGACCCGCGAGCGCGTCGATGCCCAGCTGCGCGGCGCGCTGGCGCGGCGTGCTGGGTTTCGAGGCCACCAAGGATGAGGCGCTGCGGAAATCCCAGCGCTGGAGCGGCGGCGTGGATTTCGCGCATGGCGGTTTCGGCGCCAACCTCACGTTTTCGCATCGGCGCACCGTGTTTGAGGACTTCACACCCTCGGCGCAGGGGGCTGAAGACCTGGGCGTGCCACTCCCCGGCGCGGTGACGGCCAACTGTTCGCTCATCGACAAGGGCCTGGGCGGCCGGCTCGGTTATCGCGGTTCGGCCTGGAGCGCCTACGCCACGGGCAGTTCCTTTCACTACGACAAGGTGAAATGCGGTTTCGACGCAGCGCTGCCCGATGTGCTGCAGCGCCTGTCCACGGCAGATTTTTTCGGATTTGCCGATGGCTTTCTGGATCGCGCGCGGGCGCGCGTCGCCGGCCGCATCGGCCAGCAAAGCCGGCTGCTCAAATCCGAATTCGGCCTGGGCGCTTCCGTCACCTGGGGTATCGACTGGGCGCTGGATTACCTGCGCTCCACGGATGAATTCGGCGGCGCCAAGCTCAGCAACTATGCGCTCACCGGTACGCTCGGCCTCGCGCCCAATGTGTCGCTCGATCTCACGTTGGGCAGTACCAGCGGTGACCTCGGCAGCGCA
>CALMKX010000041.1 GCA_937867335.1 uncultured Acidobacteriota bacterium | reverse complement strand
CACCCCCTCGATCCCCCTCTCCCAGCCCTCCCACTCCAGCCACCCGGGAGAGGGGAAGGCCGGAAACAGCAGAACCCTCTGAACCCCTATCCCGGGAGAGCCGTAGGGGCGGCCCCCCGTGGCCGCCCGGGCTGCGACAGGGGCAGGGGTGAGGATCCCTTGCCGGAGCCGGGGCGTAGGGGAGTAGGGGCGTAGGGGCGCAGCCTGCTGCGCCCGGGATGCCGAGGTCCCCGGACCCCGGGCGTAGCATGCTGCGCCCCCACGGCCCTCACGGCTGCTCTCGCCACGGGTTCTGCCTTGAGGCTGGCAGCTGAGCGCGAGCGGCCGGCCCCTCAAACGCTCTGCAAGGCGCTCACGACGAAGCCGAAGCCTTCGTCTCGGCTGTAGCCGCATTGCTCGAAGCCGTCGATCTCCCCTTCCATCGGCTCCATGTACCAAGCTTCGGTCTTGAGCGCAGCCGGCATCGTCCAGCCAGGGCCCTTGCGGTTGCCGAGGTCGGTGCCCTTGGGGTAACGCACCACGTCCGACAGACCGAGGCTCTCCAGCACGTAGGCGCAGCGGGGGCAGGTGGGCTTGGTGATACGGATCGTCTTGACGTTCTTGAAGGTGCCGCTGCCGTTCGAAACGAAATTGGCCAGGGCCACCATCTCGGCGTGCTGGCCGCTCACGCTGTTGTAGCTGCCGGCGAACTTCTTGCCATCCGCCCAGACTTCGGCATCGCAGCTGTAGGAGCTATCGGACTTCTCGTCCGACTTCTCCACGATCCACTCCGCATCCACCTTGCCCACGGCGCCGGTGCCGGCGACCGTGATCTTCAGGAGGTCGAGGAGCTGCTGAGCCTTGACCGAGTTGCGAACCTGGCGGACCGGCCTGGACGGCTGAATCGTGCCGAGGTCCGGGCCCAGGCTCCTCGCCGGGTGGACCTGGCGCTGCACGGCCCCGCTGCGCCCCAGGGCGCGTTCCACGTGAGGCGCGAGAGCAGGGGGAGGCGGGCCGGCGGGGTGGGCCTGCGCCGCGGTGATCGCCCTCTGCACATGAGGCGCGAGCCGCGAACCCGCGGGGCTCGACGCGAAGGCGGCGCCTCCCGAGGGGCCGGGGAACTTCGCCTGGATGGCTCGTTGCACGTGCGGCGCGCGCAGGGGCGCGTTGCGGGAGCCGGGAGGGCGGAAGGGGGGGCGCGAGCCGGGTCGTCCAGACATCCTTCACCACCCTCCACAGGGTCAGCCTTCGAGGTCGCCACCGTAGCGGGCCGGAGCTTCCTGAGCGCTCTATTGGGGCAAGTCCGCGAGAATTGTAGCAGGCGAAATCAGCAATGGAAGGCCGGCCTCGGCGCCAGCTCCTGGGCCAGGACCTGGACGCCCAGCCAGAACGAGCTCGCACCCGGGCGAGGCCCCTTGGCCTGAGCTCGGGCGTAGGGGCCGCCGCGAGGGGAGCCCCTGCCTCGAAAAAACGAGACCCCGCTCTTGCGAACGGGGCCCCTGACAACGACCGCAAGGCTGCGTACGGCTCAGTTCACTTTGCCGTACTTGCGGTCGATATCCGTGAAGGAGCTCTGGAAGGCCGAGAGGTAGTTGCGCGCGTTGCTTTCGGGGATCACGTCCATCAGGTCGTCGGCCAGCTGCTTCAAGGCCTGGTCGTTGACGAAGTCCGGCAGCTTCTCGACCAGCAGCTTCTTGGCCTCTTCGTAGCCCGCGGTCTCGAGCTGCTTGCGCAGATCGCCGTCGAGCTTGCTGACGAACGAATCCAGGGCCTTGACACCGATCTCGCCGATCTTGCCGCCGCCCAGGGCCTTGATCGGGCCGCCGGCGGGCAGCAGCGAGAGGGCGAGGTCGAAGCCGGTCTTGAGGATGGCTTCCTTGGCCTTCTGTTTGTCGGTGGCGCCGTCGATCGCCCGCTCCATGCCGTTGCTGACGTGGCCCAGGATCTCGCCGGCGATCTTCGCCAGCTGGGTCTGGTCCACGCCGTACTTGGCCTTGAACTGCGCGTCGCTGAGATTCGGATTGCGGATGTCATCGATCCATCCGCGCAGCTTGTCGGCCAGGAAGCGGCTGGTGGAGTCCCGCAGATTGCCGCTCGGGCCGGTGAAGAGGGCATGCTCGAAGAAGCTCTCGAGCCCTTCCTGGATGGTCTTGTTCTTCAGGCTCGCCTGGTTGCCGGCGAGATTGCCCTGCCAGAGGTTGTCGAACTCGCTCTGGAAGATCTGCGACAGCCCGTCCTTGAGCAGGGTGTTGTCGTCCCAGGTGCGCGGGTGGGCTTCCATCGCCGTCGAAGCCGACACGAACACCTCCTGGCGGATCTTCGACAGCTCGCCCTGGGTGAAGGGCGCTGCACGATTGAAGGCGTCGCGCAGGGAGACGTCCGAATAGGCCAGGTTGAAGGCGATCCGCGCCATGCCGTCGTAGCGCTCCTCGATCGGGCGGGAGGGCCGGCCGGTCTTGGGGTCGATCGGGTTCTGGGCCGAGTTGAGCAGGGTCGGCACGTTCTTCTCGCCGCTCATCGCCCGGGTCACGAAGTCGCCCAGGCCGTTCTGCTGTTGGAGCGTGCGCAGCTGCACGACTTGGTTGTCCGCGCTGGTGCCAGAGAGCACCCAGGCGGCCGCGGCCGCGGCGTCGTTGCGCTCCTCCTGGCCGAGCTTGGTGTCCTGCGAGGCCTTGACGGCCGAGTCGAAGAACTCGTTCTTGAGCCCCTCGGCCGTGTAGGGCACGTCGCGGAAGAGCTGGGCCAGCCCCGGGTTCACCCGATAGCCGCCGTCGAAGATCCCGTTCCAGACCTGGCTGTCGCTGTCGTGGGTCCAGTGGTTCATCAGGCGGTCCATGTCCGCCTGGTTGAGCTTGCCGGCCTGGTAGAGGGTGGTGAGAGAGCCCCGCACGGCGTCGATCTGCTGGTTCACCGTCTCCGGCTTCCAGTCCCGGTAGTAGGAGGGGTCCACGGACTGGTTGATCATCTTGGCGGAGAGGTCGGCGCCCAGGCTCTGGTAGAACTTCTGGGTCCAGTCGGCATCCCCCTTGTGGGCGGCCAGCTGCTGGGCGAAGAGGTTCGCAGCCGGGCTGGGGCCGCCGCCGAAGCTGCCCACCTCGTCGAGGTGCTTCACGAAGGCCGCGGCCTCCTCGGGCTTGGCCTGCGGGCCGGAGCCGGTGCCCGTGCCCTTGGGGATCGTGGTTCCTTCGGTGCCGAAGGTCTTGGGCGGAGCGGGCGGCCCGTAGACCTGCCCGGCTCGGTTCGCCTGGGCCAGGAAGACGTTCGGCTGGGAGTTCGCCGCCGGGCGCTCGAACACATCGACCGGAGCCGCCGCTCCTCGCTTGGCAGCGGCCTCCTGGGGAGACTTCGCCGGTTGCGTCGCCTGGCTGGGCTGCACCACGACAGGATGGAGGTTCTGGTTCTGCGGTGCTGTCGAGCTCGCTGGATCAACGCCCATGGTGCTTCTCCCAGAAGAGCCGCGGCAGAGCCGAGTTCCCTCGCAGCTCGAGCCGGCGGAGATTTCAAATATCTATAGCAAATTTTCTATGTTCTGTCCAGAGCGGGTGGACTGGCGAGCCGCCGGAGAAAGAAAGCGGGCCGCCGAGAGGTCGGCGGCCCGCGGGGATTTCAGCTGCAGGGAAGCTCGGGGAAGGAGCTAGTAGCGATAGCCGGGGCAGGAGCCATGGTGCGAGTGGCGGTGGCGGCGATAGCCGTCCCGCGAGTGGTAGCCGTCGCGCTGGTAGTAGCCGTCGTAGCGACCGTCGTAGCGGCCATCGTAATCGGTGTCGTCGTCGCCGTAGTAGCTGCCGCGCCCGTTCTCGTCGTCGTAGTAGGCGTCGCTCGGCGCGTAGCGGTCGAAGAGCCAGCGCCCGTCGACGTGGTAGCGGTCCAGGTGGTGGCGCACCAGGGGGCAGCTGCGGTCGTGGTAGGTGTAGCCGCCGTCACGGAAGCAGCGGTCGCTGCAGCTCAGGTGGCCATAGGAGAAGGGGTCGGCTGTGCGGAAGTAGTAACCGTGGTGGTGATCGGAATGGCCGAGCACCAGGTTGAAATGCAGCCCGCCGATGCGGAAGCCGGCGCCGACCGAGAAGTGGAATTGACCCGCCTGGGCTGGCAAGGTGAAGAGCGGGGTGACCAGCAGGGCGAGGGCGAGAACGGAAAGGGCTCGGTGTCGAGTCATGGTGCTTCCTCCTTCGCCGGCCCCTGTTTACAGCTTCCATGCCAGCTTCGAGCAGGAAGCGCAACGCACTGATTTTGTGGGAGTTACCTCTCCAAGTAGGAGCCGAAGGGAAGTACTGGCCGACCACCCGTCCTCCACAGAGGACGGCTCGGGATCAGCCCGGAACACCCGGCCCTCGGGGGGCTAGGCGGCCTGCTCGAAGGGCAGGTAGCTCGCGCGGCGAATCGAAACGGCGAGCTCGCCCACCATGGCCTCGGTCACCGCCTCCTGCTCGGCGGCCTCGCGGAACGAAAGCAGCGCCTCGAGTGCCTCGGCCTGGATTCCCTGGGCCGCGAGCACCGGCACGATCTCCTCGGCGAGCTCCTGCACCGCGGCCCAGCGGCCCCGGGAGACGTAGATCTTCGCCAGATCGAGTCCCACCAGGGCAGCGTGGAAGGCCAGGCCTTCCGCGAGGAAGCCCGCCCGGGTGGTGGCGAAGCCTTCCTCCGCTCGCTTGAGCCGCCCGGAAGCGGCGGCGATCCGCGCCGCGATCCACTTCCGGCGCAGCTGAGTCCAGGGATCGGGAAAACGGTCGTAGAGCCGGCGGTTGCGCTCCAGGCGGGCGGCGGCTTCGGCGGTCCGGCCCACCGAAACCAGGTAGTCCGTGAGGTTGTGCTCGGCCGCGAGATAGAGCTTCGGCTCGCCTTCGGCGTCCAGGTAGAGCAACGCCTCCTCCACAAGGCCCACGGCCTTCTCCGGCTCGCCGGCCTCGCTCAGCACCGCCGCCCTCTTCACCAGCATGCGGCTCACCAGCGTGCGCTCCCCCACCCGCGAATAGATCGCCTGGGCCGCTTCGAGCACGGCCCCGGCCTCGGCGAAGCGCCGCTGGTCCAGGCGCAGCGAGCCGGTCAGGTGGAGGATCTCCGCTTCGGTCAGAGGGTCACCGTTGCCTTCGTCGTGGAAGATGCCCCGGGCGAAGTCCAGAGCGGCCTCGGCCCGGCGCAGATCCCCGAGCGAGCGCAGGGCATTGCCGCGGTAAGCGTGGGAGCGGGCGAGGGAGGTCATGGCCCAGGTGCGCCCCACGGCTTCGTGGGGCAAGCGCAGCGCCACGGCACAGGCACAGTCGGCGAGCTCGAAGGCTTCATAGGGGTCTGCCGAGGCCTGCTCACGGCTGCGTTCGAGGAGCAGGTCCACCAGCGCCGGATTGCGGAAGCGGCTCAGGGCTCGGCCCAGCTTGAGGCGGCGATAGGCGGCCGGCAGGGCCAGCAGTTCGGCGAGCTCCTCCTTCGCCCGGCTCTCCAGCTGGGCGAGCGCCACCGCGCGATGGGCCGAGAGGGTGATGGCGCTCTCCACCACCGCCGCCAGGCCAGCCGGTACCACTGCGGCGGGGGCGTCGCTCTGCGACTTCGCCTGGGCTCGGCAGGCCGGGCAGACCTCGAGATGGTGGTCGAGAAGCCGGCGCAGCAGGGGCTCGTTTCCGGTACCGCCTAGACGGAGCTGGCGAAGCTCCTCTTCGGTCAGATGCCCATCTACCATCGGCTTGTCCTCCAGTCTCAAAGATAGAATCTCGTTATATCTCCAGTAGTGGAGTATACGATATTCTATTTCGCCCCGCCTATGCAATCCCCGGGAGAAATCCCAGGGAAGCCTTCGCTTCCCTGGGGAAGCTTCGCGACTTCCTCCCTGGAAGAGGAGAGGGGCTCAGCGTGGAACACAGGTGGGGTCGATCGGCTTACCGTCAGGGTCCATCTGGCAGCCGGCCTTCTCGGGAACCTGGGGCGTGTTTTCGTGCGTCACCCCCAGCCAGCCGCGCACGGCGTCGTCGAGCTGCGAAAGCAGGGCTCCCCAGTCGAACCAGTCGGCGGCCGCCACGGGAGCGGCTGCCTGGCCCCGCGGTGCCGCCGCCGAGGGTTGCACGGCGACCAACAGGGCCAGCAGGACGAAAGCAGCAGAAATCGAGACTCGACGCATCGCGAACTCCTTGACCGACAGCAGCCGAGGGCCTGATTGCCGCGCGGCTCTGATCTTGTCGACGAACCTGAGCTGGCAGCATTTTACCTCGAAGACGCAACAGCGGGAATACGCAGAGAAAAACCGCTCCAATCAATGATGCAGATACGTCACAGTATTTCCGAGAAGCAACCGCCAGCACTTCTAACGAGAAATGAGGTTCGCGGCACACCTGAAGGTCAAGGACTGCTGGCTGCACCGCCCCCGGGGCCGGAGCCGGGGCGGCGGCTCGGGCTCCTACTCTCCGGCCAGGAGGGCGGCCAGCTCGTCCTCGCTGGCGCCGGCCAGCAGCCCTTCGGCCACGGCCAGGGAGAGCCCGGCCACCGTGGGCTGCTCGAACATGCGCTTGAGCGGCACTTCCACGCCGAAGGCAGCCTTCACCCGCAGCTGCACCTGAGTGGCCTTGAGCGAATGCCCGCCGAGGTCGAAGAAGTTGTCGTGGATGCCCACCCGCTCGAGCCCCAGCACTTCGCCCCAGATCGCCGCCAGCATCTCCTCGACCGGCGTCGAAGGCGGCTCGTAGTGGCGCTCCGAGCGCGCCGCCAAAGAGGCCGGATCCGGCAGCGCCTTGCGATCCACTTTGCCGTTGGCCGACAGCGGCATCTCGGCGAGCGGCACCAGCAGCGAGGGCACCATATGCGCCGGCAGGCGCTCGCCGAGGGCCGCGGCCAGGCCCTTGAGCTGGTCGCGCAGGGCTTCCGGACCCTGCTCGGCGAGCGTGGCGAGAACCGCCGCATCCTGGGGCACCAGGTAGGCCACCAGACGGGCATCACCGTCCGCGCCACGATGAGCCACCACCACCGCCGAGTGAATGCCGGGCTGGGCCAGGAGGCAAGCCTCGATCTCGCCCAGCTCGATGCGGAAGCCGCGGATCTTCACCTGGAAGTCGATCCGGCCGAGGTACTCGATCTCGCCGCCCGGGCGCAGGCGCACCAGGTCGCCGGTTCGGTACACGCGCGCGCCGGGCTCACCGCCGAAGCCGTCCGGAATGAACTTCTCGGCCGAGAGCGCCGGCCGCCCGAGATAGCCGGCGCCCACCTGGGTGCCGCCGATCAGGAGCTCGCCGGGCACGCCGAGGGGCACCGGGCGCAGCTCGCGGTCCACCACGTGGAGGGCGGTGTTGGTCACCGGCCGGCCGATCGGGATCGAGCTTCGCGTCTCGTCGCGACGGCAGGCCCAGAAGCTCACCTCCACCGCCGCCTCGGTGGGGCCGTAGAGGTTCACCAGGTCCGCGTGGTCCACCCGCCGGTAGAAGCGCTCCGCCAGCTCGGCGGGCAGCGCCTCGCCGCTCGCCAGCACGCGGCGCACGCTGGCGAAGCCGGCGAGATCCGGCTGCTCGAGGAAGGCCGTGAGCATCGAGGGCACGAAGTGGATGTGCGTCACCTGCCGCTCGGCGATCGCCCGCAGCAGATACTCGCTCTCGCGGTGGCCGCCGGGAACGGCGATCACCAGCTGAGCGCCCACCAGGAGCGGCCAGAACAGCTCGCCCACCGAGACGTCGAAGGAGAACGGCGTCTTCTGCATCAGCCGGTCGTCCGGGGTGAGCGGCAGCTCCTCCTGGATCCACAGCAGGCGGTTGACGATGCCGCGATGGTGGTTCACCGTGCCCTTGGGCCGGCCCGTCGAGCCCGAGGTGAAGATCACGTAGGCGGGCACGTCGAGGCTCGCCCGGCCCACCAGCCGCTCGGCCGATTCGCCCTGCCAGAGGGCCGGATCGAGCGCCAGGAGCGGGCTGTCGGCGAGCGCCGGATGCTCGGCGAAGCGACTCTGGCAGAGCAGCACGCGGGGCGCGGCGTCCTCGATCATGCCGCTGAGGCGGGCCTGGGGGTAGTCCGGATCGAGCGGCACGTAGGCACCGCCGGCCTTGAGGATCGCCACCAGGGCGAGCACCATCTCGAGGCTCCGCTCGGCGAAGACCCCCACCGTGGTGCCCGGCCCCACGCCGCGGGCCACCAGCAGCCGGGCCAGGCGGTTGGCCTCGGCCTCGAGCCGGGCGTAGCTCCAGGCTTCCTCTTCGAAGGAGAGGGCGATCGAGTCCGGCGTGCGCTCCACCTGGGCCTCGATCAGCTCGCCGATCGGCGCCGCCTCGGCGTACACCCGGCCGGTGCGGTTCCAGGCGGCGAGCTGCCGCTTCTCGGCAGCCGAAAGCAGCTCGTAGGCGAGCAGAGAGCGGTCCGGGTCGGCCGCGGCGAGTTCGGCGATCCGCCGCCAATGAGCGATCAGCCGCTCCATGGTGGCCGGCTCGAAGAGGTCCCGCTTGTACTCGAGGTTGCCGGCGATGCCTGCCTCGGTCTCGATCAGCATCAGGCTCAGATCGAACTTCGCCGCCGCGTTCGGAGCGCTCACCCTGGACAGCAGCAACCCGGGCAGCTCGGCGGTGGGCATCGGCGCGTTCTGCAGCGCCAGCATCACCTGGAAGAGCGGCGTCGAGGCCAGGTTGCGCTGAGGCTGCAGCTCCTCCACCAGCTTCTCGAACGGAATCTCCTGGTGGGCGTAGGCGTCGAGGGTCACCTCGCGAACCTGGGTGAGCAGCTGGCGGAAGCTGCGGTGCTCGTCCACCTTCACCCTCAGCACCAGGGAGTTGACGAAGAAGCCGATCAGGCCTTCGAGCTCGGTACGGCCGCGGCCGGCGATCGGCACGCCCACCGAGATGTCGTGCTGGCCGCTCCAGCGAGAGAGCAGCACGTCGAAGGCGGCGAGCAGGACCATGAACAGCGTCGCGTTGGCACTGCGGGCGAGCTCTCCCAGGCCCTGCGAGAGCTCGCCTGGCAGCGCCACCTCGAGATGGCCCGCCGCGGCGCTCGAGGAGGAGCCGCGAGGATGATCCGTGGCCAGGTCGAGCATCGCCGGGGCCCCTACCAGCCGCTCGCGCCAGTGGCCGAGAAGGGCCCCGAGGGCCGGCTCGTCGAGGGTGCGACGCTGCCAGCGGGCGTAATCCGAGTACTGCACGGCGAGCGGCGAGAGTGGCGACGGCCGCTCTTCCACGAAGGCCGTGTAGAGGGCGGTGAGCTCGCCCACCAGGATGCCCATCGACCAGCCATCGGAGGCGATGTGGTGCATCTGCACCAGCAGGATGTGCTCGCGCCCGGAGACTCGCAGCAGCGTGGCGCGGAACACCGGCCCGTGCTCGAGGTCGAAGGAGCGGCCGGCCTCGAGCTTGGCGAGGGCCGGCACCAGCAGGTAATCGCTCCCCTTGGCCAGGCCCGTCAGGTCCACCACCGGCAACGGCACCCCCGGAGCCGGCAGCACCCGCTGGCGCAGCTCGCCCTCGTCGCTGGCGAAGACGGTGCGCAGCACCTGATGGCGGGCGACGATCTCGCCCAGGGCGCGGGCGAGCGCCGCGGGCACCAGCCGCCCGGAAAGCCGCACCGCCGTGCCCAGGTTGTAGGCCGGGTCCCCCGGCTCGAGGCGGTCGAGGAACCACAATCGCTCCTGGCCGAAGGAAAGCGGCGCCGGCCCGGCCCCGTCGCCGGCGGCCTCCAGCTTCTCGCTCCTCGCCCCTGGCGCGAGCTCCGCGGCCCGCCGGGCCAGCTCGGCCACCGTGGGCGCTTCGAAGATCGCCCGCAGCGGCAGCTCGATGCCCAGGGCTTCGTTGATCCGCCGCTGCACCTGGGTGGCCTTGAGCGAGTGGCCGCCGAGCTCGAAGAAGTTGTCGCTCGCGCTCACCCGGGCGAGGCCCAGCACCTCGGCCCAGGCCGCCGCCACCGCCTCTTCCTGGGGCGTCGAAGGCGCTTGATAGCCGGCCCTTTCGCCGGCCGCCGGCAGCTTCGGCTCGGGCAGGGCCTTGCGGTCGATCTTGCCGGACGGCGTGAGCGGCATCTCGGCCAAGGGCACGAAGAGGGCCGGCACCATGTGCGCGGGCAGCCGCTCGCCGAGCGAGGCGGCGAGGCCCTTGAGCTCGTCGCGCAGCTCCTCGGGGTGGCCGGCCCGCAGGCGCGCCAGCCGCTCGGCCGAGCTCGGCACCACGTAGGCCACCAGGCGGGTATCGCCGTCGGCCTCACGGCGGGCCACCACGGCCGCGTTCTGCACCCAGGGCTCGGCGAGCAGGCAGGATTCGATCTCCCCCAGCTCGATGCGGAAGCCGCGCACCTTGACCTGGAAGTCGATGCGGCCGAGGTACTCCACCTCGCCGCCGGGCAGCCAGCGCACCAGGTCCCCGGTGCGGTAGACCCGCGCGCCGCGAGCGCCGCCGAAGGCGTCCGGAATGAACTTCTCGGCGCTGAGGGCGGGACGGTGGAGATAACCCGCTCCCACCTGCTCGCCGCCCAGAAGCAGCTCGCCGGGAACGCCCAGGGGCACCGTGCGCAGCCGCGAGTCCACCACCGCCAGGCGGGTGTTGGCGACCGGCCGGCCGATCGGAATCGAGGCGCGCTCCCTGCCCCGCTCGCAGGGCCAGAAAGTTACCTCGACGGCCGCCTCGGTGGGCCCGTAGAGGTTCACCAGGTCGGCGTTCGAGACGCGCCGGTAGAAGCGTTCCACGAGCTCGGCCGGCAAGGCCTCGCCGCTGGCGAGCACCCGGCGCACGCTGGCGAAGGCGCCGAGGTCCGGGCTCTCGAGGAAAGCCGCCAGCATCGACGGCACGAAGTGGATGTGGCTCACCTGCCGCTCGCCGACGATGCGCAGCAGATAGTCGCTGTCGCGATGGCCGCCGGGGGCGGCGAGCACCAGCTGGCCGCCCACCAGCAAGGGCCAGAACAGCTCGCCCACCGAGACGTCGAAGGAGACCGGCGTCTTCTGCAGCAGGCGATCCGAGGCCAGCAGCGGCAGATCCTCCTGGATCCACAGCAGGCGGTTGACGATGCCGCGGTGGTGGTTCACGGCGCCCTTGGGCCGGCCGGTCGAGCCCGAGGTGAAGATCACGTAGGCCGGCACGTCGAGGCTCGCCCGGCCACGAGGCCGCTCGATCGGGGCCCCGGCGTAAGTGGCTTCGGCGAGCGACAAGCAGGGAGCACCGTCCAGTGCCGGATGGCCCTCGAGCTTCGGCTGCACCAGCACGGCGCGGGGTCGGGCGTCCTCGAGCATGCCGGTGATCCGGGCCAGCGGGTTGTCCGGGTCGAGCGGCACATAGGCGCCGCCGGCCTTGAGCACCGCCACCAGGGCGAGCACCAGCTCCAGGCTGCGCTCGGCGAAGATCGCCACTCTCTCGCCCGGGCCGACTCCCGCTTCGACCAGCACCCAGGCGAGCTGGTTCGCCCGCCGGTCGAGCTCGGCGAAGCTCCACACGGTGTGCTCGAACACCAACGCCGGGGACTCGGGAGTGCGGTCCACCTGGGCCTCGATCAGCTCGTGGAGGCAGGCCACCTGCGGGAAGCTGCGGCCGGTGCGGTTGAAGCTCTCGAGCTCGGCGAGCTCCTGGGCGCTGAGCAGGGCGTAGCTCGCGAGAGGCCGCTCCGGGTCCGCCACGGCGAGTTCGAGCACCCGCTGCCAGTGGCGGCCCAGGCGCTCGATGGTAGCGGGCTCGAAGAGCTCCCGCTTGTATTCGATGCCGCCCTTGATGCCGTTCTCGATCTCGGCGAAGGCGAGCATCAGGTCGAACTTCGCCGCCACCGTGCCGGTCTCGATCCGCGACAGAGTGAGCCCCGGCAGCCGCACCGGCGGCAGGGGCGCGTTCTGCAGCGTGAGCATCACCTGGAAGAGCGGCGTCGAGGCCAGGTTGCGCTGCGGCTGCAGCTCCTCCACCAGCTTCTCGAAAGGGATGTCCTGGTGGGCGTAGGCCTCGAGGGTCACCTCGCGCACCTGGGAGAGCAGCTGCCGGAAGCTGGTGTCCTCGTCGATGCGCACCCGCAGCACCAGAGAGTTGACGAAGAAGCCGATCAGCCCTTCGAGCTCGGTGTGGCCACGGCCGGCGCTGGGCGCGCCCACCGAGATGTCGCTCTGGCCGCTCCAGCGCGCCAGGAGCAGGTCGAAGCCGGCGAGCAGGGTCATGAACAGGGTGGCGTTGTTGCGCCGCGCGAGCGTGCCGAGGGATTGGATCAACGGGCTCGGCACCGACAACGGCAAGAAGCTCGCTGCGGCCGTGGAATGGGCGCCACGGGGGTGGTCGGTGGGCAGATCGAGCATCGCCGGCGCACCCTTGAGCCGCTTCGTCCAATGGTCCAGAAGCGCTCTCAGGGCCCTTGCGTCGAGGCTGCGCCGCTGCTGGCGGGCGAAATCCCCGTACTGCACCGGCAGCGCTGGAAGCGGCGAAGGCCGGCCCGCCACGAAGGCGGCGTAGAGCGCCGAGAGCTCCCTCACCAGGATGCCCATGGACCAGCCGTCCGAGGCGATGTGGTGCATGTTCAGCAGCAGCACATGCTCCTGGCGACCGACCCGCAACAAGGTGGCGCGGAACACCGGGCCCCGCTCGAGGTCGAAAGAGCGGGCGAGCTCTCGGTTGGCGAGGGCAGAAACCAGCTCGCGGGCGTCGGCGCCGCCGAGGGCCGCGAGGTCCACCACCGGCAGGGCCTGCGAAGGCGGCGGCAGCACCCGCTGGCGCGCGCGGCCCTCCACCTCCACATAGACGCTGCGCAGCACCTCGTGGCGGCGCACGATCTCGCCCAGGGTATGGGCCAGAGCCGCCACCTCCAGCCGGCCGGCCAGACGCACCGCCACACCCAGGTTGTAGGCCGGATCCCCGGGCACCAGCCGGTCCAGGAACCACAGCCGCTCCTGGCCGAAGGAAAGTGGCGCCTCGCCCTCCTCGACCGTCGCGGGGAGGGCCACCGGCCGGGCCACTCCCGCTCCGGCCACCCGCCGGGCGAGCGCCGCCACGGTGGAGGCCTCGAAGATGCTCCTCAAGGGCAGCTCGGTACCGAAGGTCTCGTTGATGCGCCGCTGCACCTGGGCGGCCTTGAGCGAGTGGCCGCCCAGCTCGAAGAAGTCGTCCCGGCGACCCACGCGATCGCAGCCCAGAACCTCGGCGAAGATGCCGGCGAGAACTTCCTCGGTACCGGTCGCCGGCGCCTCGTAGCCCTCCGCGCCCCCGGCCGCGAGCTGCGCCAGGCGGCGGCGGTCCACTTTGCCGCTCTTCGCGAGCGGCAAGCGGCGGTGCACCAGCCAACGCGTGGGCACCATGTAGGCCGGCAGGCGATCCGCCAGCCTCGCTTCCACGCTCTCCCTCCAGGTCTCGGCTTCGAACTCGTCGGCGAGCACCACGTGGGCCACCAGCTGCGCGTCCTCGGTGCCCGCCTCGAGCACGGTGAGCGCGGAATCGGCGAGCTCGGAGCAGCCGGCGAGGGCGGCGGCGATCTCTCCCAGCTCGACCCGGAAGCCGCGGATCTTCACCTGATCGTCGATCCGGCCGAGGAACTCGAGCTCGCCGTCACCGCGGAAGCGCACCAGGTCCCCGGAGCGATAGAGCCGCGCGCCGGGCGTGGTGCCCTCGGCATCGGGCACGAAGCGCTCGGCCGTGAGGCCCGGCCGGCCCAGATAGCCGTGGGCCAGGCCCGCGCCACCGATCACCAGCTCGCCCGGCACTCCGATGCCGGTGCGGGCGAAGCGGCGGTCCACCACCCGCAGATCCGCCCCGGCCACCGGCCGGCCGATCGGCGGGCTCGTCTCGCCGCTCGCCACCTCGTGGCTCGAGACGTAGGCGGTGGTTTCGGTGGGCCCGTACTGGTTGAGGAAGCGGTAGGGAGCCTCCGCGTCCGGGCTCGACAGCAGGCGGTCGCCGCCGGCGATCCAGTGGCGCAGCACCAGGCCCTCCGGCCGCGGGCGGTCCAGGCAGGACTGGGCCAGGGCCGGCGGCATGTAGACCAGGTGGATGCCTTCCGCGGCGAGCCAGGCGAGCGTGGCCTCGGCGTCGAGGGTCACGGCGGGGGGCGCCACCACCAGGGTGGCACCGGAAGACAGCGCCAGCCAGATCTGCCACAGGGTCATGTCGAAAGCGGCGCCGGTGAGAACGCCGGCGCGCTCGCCGGGTTCGAGCGGAGTCAGCGCCCGGGCTGCTTCGAGCAGGCTCGTGAGACCGCGCTGGGGCAAGAGCGCCGCCTTCGGCTCCCCGGTCGAGCCCGAGGTGTAGATGGCGTAGGCGAGGTCCTCCCCTTCAAGCTTCGCCGCCTGCCAGCCGGCCGGCAGTGCGTCGGCAGAGCCGCCGTCCTGGGGGATCAGCAGGGCATCGGCGTCGAGCTCCCGGCCGAGTTCGATCCAGGGCTCGGCCACCAGCAGCCGCCGCGGCCGCGCGTCGGCCAGCTGGAAACTCAGCCGGTTCGGAGGCAGCGACGGGTCGAGAGGCAGCAAAGCCGCTCCGGCGCGGGTCGCGGCCACCGCCGCCACCACCTGCGCCAGCGAACGATCGGCGAGCACCGCCACCAGGTCGCCC
>CALMKX010000040.1 GCA_937867335.1 uncultured Acidobacteriota bacterium | reverse complement strand
CGGGCGGCCTTCGGCCAGGGCCGTCACCAGCCGCCGGCCACGCTTCAGCTGGCGATCGAGCTCGGCGAGCGCGCCGGACCAGCCGGCCGCCGTCACCAGATTGGGGCGACCCAGGGCGGCGTCGCGAGCGGTCGACTTGCCCGCCTCCTCGGCCGGGAGCAACAGGTCCTTGCAGTCGTCCAGCCCCTGGTAGGCGAGCCCCCAGGCCGACGCCAGCCGCTCCAGGCGGTCGAGCTCGCGGCGGCTGGCCTTGCCGAGAAGAGCCGGCAGCACCAGCGCGAGGCGCACCAGAGGTACCGTCTTGCCCTCTGCCACCCGTTGTACGGCCGCCTTGGCGGCGGCCTTGTCCGCCGGGAACGGAGAGGTGCCAGCCAGGGCGGCGAAGTGGAGGTCTCGCGCCTGGCCTTCCACCAGACCGGCAAGCCCCAGGCTCTGGGCCACCAGATGCCCCGCTCGCCGCTGGCGAGCGGCAGGCAGGCCGGCAAGCAGGCTCCACAGCAGATGGTAGCCCTCGGTGATCAGGGCCAGGGCCCCCAGCACCGCGGCCGCTTCGCCGTAGAGCACGTGGGGGCAGGGCCGGCCCCGGCGCTCGCGGGCGTCGTCCATGGCCGGCAGGTCGTCGAACAGCAGCGAGGCCGTGTGGAAGTACTCGAGGGCTACCGCCAGAGCCCGAGCCCGCTCCCGAGGCGCTCCCAGCTCGGCCAGGATGGTGAAGGAGAGCTGGGCCCGCGCCAGGCTGCCGGGGTGGCCGAGAACATCGGCGAGCACCGCTCTCAGATGGTGCTCGAGGCCCGTCGAGAGCGGCAGCAGGTCGCGGAAGCCCTCCTCCAAGTAGCGCTGGTCGGCACCGGAGAGCAGGGCGAGAGCGGCTCGAGAGTTGGCCATCAGCGATTCCCTGCGAGCCCGGCTACAGCCGTCTCGGCGCCCTCGAGGCGGCCCTTGGCGGTCACCTTGACGGACACTTCCTTCTCCACGCGCAGGAAGAGGATGCTCGGGTCTTTCATGCCCCAGGCCACGAACGGAATCGAGAACTGGGTGCGAGCCTCGAGCGCCTCGCCGTTCACGCTCACCGTGGCCGGCAGGGCCAGGGGATGGTCTGTGCCATGGATGGTCAGCTTGCCGCGCAGGGTGATGTGGCTCTCGCCCGTGGGTGCCAGGGTGCCCTCGAACTTTTCGGCGGTGAAGACGAAGTCCGGGAAGCGGGTGGTCTCGAGCACGTCGTTGCGCATCGTCTTGTCGCGGGAGTCGCTGCCGGTCTTGGCGCTCGCTGCGTCGACCACCAGCTGGCCCGAGGCGGTGCCGGTGGTGGCATCGAATCGGAGCTCGCCGGAGCGCAGGGCGAACGCCCCGTGGACGTCGTGGCCGGTGGCGGGCAGCTCGAAGGCCACCTGGGTTCCGGCCGGGTCGAAGCGCAGGGTCTGCTCCGTCGCCCGTACCGCCGGCGTGGCGAGGAGGGGCAGCACAGCGAGGGCCAGGGCGAACTGAGGCTTTCTCATGATCTCTCCTTCCGAGCGGCCGAGGTGGGGCCGCGAGAAGAGCCTAGAGCCTCGACCTGAACGAAACCTGAACAACCCGAGCGAGGGGACGTGGAGGGTCTCTCGGGCGGACTAGAATGGCGGCCGAGGAGGGGCCGTGCGGATTCTGCTCGTCGAAGACGACAAAGATCTCGCAGAGGGCTTGGCCGAGGCCCTGGTCACCGAGTGCTACGCGGTAGACCGCGCCGCGACCGGCGCGGAAGCGGATCAATGCGTGGCCGACACGGACTACGACCTGGTGGTGCTCGACTGGCGGATTCCCCCGCCTTCGGGCCTTGAGCTGCTGGCCTCCTGGCGCAAGGCCGGCCTGGGCATGCCGGTGCTGATGTTGACCGGCCGTGCGAGCATCGAGGACCGCGTGGCCGGCCTCGACACCGGCGCCGACGACTACCTTGCCAAGCCCTTCGCTCTGGGCGAGTTCTTGGCCCGCGTTCGCAGCCTGCTGCGCCGCCGCCAACATCCTGTGCAGATGCTCGCCGCCGCGGATGTGGAGATGAACCGTGGCGCCCACCTGGTACGAGTCGCAGGCGAGCCGCTTCACCTCACTCCCAAGGAGTTCGGGGTGCTCGAGTACCTGCTGATGCACCGGGACCACGTAGTGCGGCGCTCCGAGCTTCTCGAGCACGTCTGGGAAGACGGGCTCGAGGAGTCCTCGAACACCCTCGAGGTGATTGTTTCGCGGCTGCGCAAGAAGCTCGACGGTACTGCTTCGGGGCGGTTGATCCACACGGTTTCGGGGGTGGGCTATCTGCTCTCTTCCGAGCGGCACCCCGCCGGCTGGGGGCCCGACCCTTGAGCGCAGGGGGCCGGGGCGAGAAGCGCTCGGCGCGGCTGCGCTATCCGCTCGGCCTGATCCTGGCCTTCACCCTGCTGGGCTTGGTGGCCGGCCTCCTGGTGGTGGGAGTGGCGCGCTGGAACCGCGCCTCGCTGCGTCGGGACCAGCAGCTCGCGGAAGCGGCGGTGCACCTGCGCTCGGCCCTGCTCCAGCAGCATCTGGCCCTGGAAGAGCTGCTCGCCGGCGACGAAAGCGCCGGCCCGAGCGGCGAGCGGGCCCGCAAGGAGATCGCCTACCAGCTCTCGCGGCTTGCCGGCGGGATCCAGGAGCAGGAGCGGGACGCCGGCACGCTCCGGGGCTGGATCGACCAGGTGGAAGCCGGCTACCGCGACCTCGAGGCCGAGAATCTCGATCGGCGCAGCCGGAAGGAGCGGGGCGAGCCGGTGGGGCCCGGCACGGCTGCCGACCTCGCCTACGACCGCGCCGCCGAGCGGGCGGTGGCGGCGGTGGACGCCCTCGAGGCGGAGCTCGGGGCCCATGCCAATCGCCAGGGCCGCCGCGCCTGGCAGTGGACCAGCGCCGCGCTCGCCATCTGGGGGGTGGTAGTGGCCGGAGTGGCTGCCCTGGTGGTGGCCTGGGATCGCAGGCAGCGGCAGGCCGAAGCGGCGCTGCGGGAAAGCGAGCGACGCCTGCTCCAGGCCCAGAAGATGGAGGCGGTAGGCCGGCTGGCCGGGGGTGTGGCGCACGACGTCAACAACTACCTGGCCACCATCCGCACGCATTGCGAGCTGGTGGCCGCCCGCGAGCTGCCCCGCGAGCGAGTGGTGGAGAAGATGGAGCTGATCACCGCCACGGTGCTCAAGGCCTCTTCCTTGATCGAGCGCTTGCTCACCTTCGCCCGGCGCCAGCCCACCCGGCCGGAAGTGGTTTCGCTCAACGAGGTGGTCGGCGATTTCGAGCGGATGATGCAGGGCTCCCTGCCCCAGGGCGTGGAGCTCGTGCTCGGCCTCGACCCCTCGGCACCCGCGGTCGAAGTGGACCTCGGCGCGCTCGAGCAGGTGCTGGTGAACCTGGTGGTCAACGCCCGGGATGCCCTCGCCGGCCGCGGCGAGATCCGCCTCGAGACCGCCCTCGGCGCGGGGAAATCGGGCCGTTCGGAGGTTCGGCTCACCGTGCGGGACACCGGCCGCGGCATCCCTCCGGAGCAGCTGTCGCAGATCTTCGAGCCCTTCTTCACCACTCGGGCCGGTGTGGGCGCGAGCGGCCTGGGCCTTGCCACCGTGGCCACCATCGTGGAGCAGGCGGGGGGGAGGGTGGAGGTGGAAAGCCAGGTGGGCCAGGGTTCGAGTTTCCACGTCTTTCTCCCTGCCGCCGCCGGGCGGAAGAAAGGGAGGAGCCGGCCTGCCGCCGCCTCGGTGGCCGTCAAGGGCGAGCGCATCCTCCTGGTGGACGACAATCGCGACCTCGCGGCGGCGGTTCTGAGCCACTTGAGCGAGCTGGGCTACCGAGTCCGCTCGGTGGACTCGGCGGAAGCGGCGCTGGCGGCCGCGAGCGAAGCCTCCGAGCCGTTCGATCTGGTGGTGACGGACGTGCTCCTGCGCGGAGCCCCCGGCACGGAGCTGGTGGACCGGCTGCGCAGCGTGCACCCGATCCGGGCCCTCTACATGTCCGGCTACACGGACCGCATCGCGCTCCGGCGCGATTCCACCCACGCCGAAGCTTTCTTCCTCAAGAAGCCCTTCTCCGTGGAGGGTCTGGCCCGCATGGTGCGCGAGCTCCTGGACGCGCCGGCGGCGGGCTCCACAGCCGCCGAGGCGGGGCCGGGGATGGATACAATGGCGCCATGAGCCGGCACCTGCTCGTTCTGCTGGTGGCGGGTTGGCTGTGCCAGCCGGCCTGGCCGCAGACGAGCGATCCACCCCTCTCGCTCGATCGTTTCGGCTTGCTGGTGGCGGCGCAGTCCCGGCCTTCTTTCGCGGTGATCGGTGCCGGCGCCCGGGCGGCGGGCATGGGTGGAGCCTTCACCGCCCTCGCGGACGACGCCTCGGCGGTCTCCTTCAACCCGGCCGGCCTCGCCCTGCTGCTCACCCCGGAAGCCACGGTGGTCTTCGACGGCCGCTCCGAGCACGACGGCCATTCCGGGTTCCGGGTGGACCGCGAAGGATCCCCAGAGCTCTACTCGCCTTCCTCGAGCGAGTTCGAGAGCGGCGGCGTGAACTTCGCCGCCTTCACCTTCCCCACCACGGTGGCCGATCGGAACCTGAGCCTGCAGCTCTCCTACCATCGCCTGATCGACTTCGCCGCCGGCGGCCGGCGGAGCTTTCTCGAGTCGCCGCCCGGCGGCCCACCGGCCGCGGCTTACCAGCAGACGGTCGACCAGAGCGGGGCCGTGTACACGCTGGGCCTCGCCGCCGCCTACCAGCTCACCCAGCGGCTGTCGCTCGGGCTCACGCTGGCACGCTGGCAAGGAGCCTGGAGCTTCTCGAGCACCACCCAGGAAACGGATCTCGAGGATGGCACGGTCGCCTCCCTGCGTTTCGACCAGGACAACGAATGGTCCGGCTGGGCGGCCTCGGTGGGGGCTTTGCTTCGCTATCGCTACCTCAACGTGGGGCTCGCCTACCGGCTGCCGTTCGAAGGGAGCTACCACGTGAGCTCCCGGCTCAGAACCACGTTCGAGAACCCCTTCGCCCCCAGCTCGCGGCTGGGCAGCCGCCTCAAGTGGCCGGGATCCTTCACCCTGGGTGTGGCCGGCAAGCCCCTCGAGACCTGGATCCTCACCGCGGACTACGCCCAGTACGACTGGGACGACATGGTGATCCGCCGGTCGGGCGAGGAAGCCCTGAGCTTCTTCGATCTGCTGCCCAAGAGCCAATCCCGCACCGAGCATCGGGGCCAGTGGCGGTTCGGCACCGAGGTGACCCTGCTGCCCGGTACGCATGTGGTGGGGCTTCGCGCGGGCTACGCCCTCGAGCCTCGGGGCGAGCGCCTGGGGCAGGAGCGGAGCTCGCCCACCACCAAGGTTTTCGCTCTGGGGGTGGGTTGGAGCCACGGCGGGCTGGCGGTGGACCTCGCCTGGCAGCGCTCGCGAACGGACAAGCAAGTCCCCCAGTTCGTGGATCCGGACGGCTCGAGCGCCCAGGAGATCTTGACCACCGCCGAAGCCGAAGTGAGGAGCCGCGCCGACCGCCTCTTCCTCTCCGTGCTCTACCGCTTCAGCTCTCGCGACGCGCTCGGCCGCTTCCTGCATTTTCTCTTCGTCGGCCCCCCCGAGCCCGGGAAATCGTGAGGGCGAGCCCGCGTCTTCGCAGCCTCCGAGCGCTCAGCCTGGTGCTCCTTTTCGCCGCGAGTTCGGCCGCAGAGGCCTCGGCGCGGCAGTGGTACGAGCACTACCAGCGGGGTCTCGCCCTGCTCGAGTCGGGGAACGCCTCGGCCGCCCTCGCCGAGCTCGAGATGGCGGCGCGCCAGGAGCCGAGGCCCCGCGAGAAGGCCCGCACCTACGGCACGCAGTTCCTCTTCGGCTACGACCCGTACTTCCACGAGGCGCGTTGCCTTCTGGAGCTCGGCCGCTTTCGAGAGGCGGCCTCGGCGCTCGACGAGAGCGCGCGGGCCGGCGTGACGCCCGCGGCCGAGATCGCGGCGTTCACGTCGAAGCCGAGGTCGCGCGCCTGCTTGATCAGCATCACGGTCTCGACGGCGTCCGCGTCGTAGAGCCGCTGCTTGTTGCCGCTCGTCGGGATGTCCCCGCGCTGCGTCCAGTAGTCGAGCTGCATCTTCGTGATGCCCGCCATGCGGCAGACCTGCCCCACGGTGAACTCGAGCGCGGCGACGCGATCTGCGACGCTCACATCCTCGAGGAGATCTGCTTTCCGTACCACGGCGACGCCCTCCCTGGCCTCGCGGGCTTCCAACCGGCAGCCGGCGCCTCGGCGCCGGCTCGGGTTCTCTCCTAGAGCATCGGCATGGAACGTCAATCCCATGAGAGCATCCCTTTCAAGTTGCATTCCTCAGTTATCACCTGACCGATAGTGCAGGAGTCTTCGCGCGAACCCGGCTCCTCGGGGGAAGCGCGATCGCGCCCGTCGGCGCAGCCTCGTCCTATGCCGCGACGGATGGCAGCACACGCGACGGTCGACGCGCTCGCCCGGCGCCATCACGGGCGGCTCGTCGCCGTGGCCCGGCAGGC
>CALMKX010000039.1 GCA_937867335.1 uncultured Acidobacteriota bacterium | reverse complement strand
CTGGCCTTCGGCGGCGGCGCGAGTGGCCCGCCGCGCTACCCGGAGCGCGCCACCGCCACCTTCCTCGGCGGCCACCGGGCGGACTACGTGCTGCCCTCGCGCAACCTCGACGTGCTCGCCGGCGGCGTCTTCTGGCCGAGCGAGGAAGAGGACCCCCAAGCTCACGCCTGGGCCGAAGCCGCCTCCGACCACCGCCTCGTCTGGCTCGACCTCGCCTGGCCGCCGAAGAAGCCCTGAGCCCCCTTACTTCCGCCGATTGGCCGGAAGAATCTTCTTCCTCAGCCGGAAGGCACCGGGGGTGACTTCCACCACTTCGTCTTCCTGGATGAACTCGATCGCCTGTTCGAGCGAGAGTCGGCGCGGGGGGATGAGGCGGATCATGTCGTCCGAGCCGGAGGCGCGCATGTTGGTTAGCTTCTTCTCGCGGGTGATGTTGACGTCGAGGTCGTTCTCGCGGGCGTGCTCGCCGACGATCATGCCTTCGTAGACCTCGGTTCCCGGCGACACGAACAGGATGCCGCGGGGCTGCAGGTTTTCGATGGCGTAGGCGGTAGTGCGGCCGGCGCGGTCGGAGACCAGGGCGCCGGTGGTGCGGTGGGCGATGTCGCCCTGCCAGGGCTCGTAGCCGTCGAAGAGGTGGTTCAGGATGCCA
The DNA here is from genome assembly GCA_937867335.1 of uncultured Acidobacteriota bacterium. GTDB lineage: Bacteria > Acidobacteriota > Thermoanaerobaculia > Multivoradales > SZUA-115 > JAXLQX01. The sequence continues at coordinate 8,246 of CALMKX010000039.1, read as the reverse complement.
GTGCCGCGGGTCTCGGCGAGGAAGTCGCCGCGGAAGCCGATCAGCCCCCGGGAGGGCACCCGGAACTCCAGGCGCACCCGGCCGCTGCCATGGTTGACCATTTTGCCCAGGCGTCCTTTGCGGGGCCCGAGCATCTGGGTGACCACGCCGATGTACTCCTCGGGGCAGTCGATCACCAGGGCCTCCATGGGCTCGTGGAGTACGCCGTCGATGCGCCGGGTGAGCACCTCGGGCTTGCCCACGGCGAGCTCGAAGCCCTCGCGACGCATCATCTCGATCAGGATGGCGAGCTGGAGCTCACCGCGCCCGGCGACTTCGAAGGCGTCGGGGGATTCGGTGGGCGCCAGGCGGATGGCGACGTTGTGCAGGGCCTCTTTCTCCAGCCTCTCCTTGAGCTTGCGGGAGGTGACCCACTTGCCCTCGCGGCCGGCCATGGGCGAGGTGTTGACCGAGAAGATCATCGCCAGGGTGGGCTCGTCGACCCGGATGGGGGGCAGGGGGCGAGGGTCGAGGGGGTCGGCGAGGGTGTCGCCGATCGACAGCTCGTCGAGGCCAGCCACGGCCACGATGTCCCCCGGCTGCGCCGGCTCGGCGGCCACCCGCTTCAGGCCTTCGAAGGCGTAGACCTCGGAGACTTTGGCCGGCACCACTTCGCCGCTCGCCCGCACCAGGGCGACCTGCTGGCCGCGGCGCAGCTGCCCGGCGACCATCCGGCCGATGGCCAGGCGGCCGACGTAGTCGTCGTACTGGAGGTTGGTGACCAGCACCTGGAGGGGGGCCTCGGGGTCGCAGAGGGGCGGCGGCACGGTCTTCAGGATCTGCTCGAAGAGGGGCTCGAGGTTGCCCTCGGGGCCCTCGGGGCTGGTGCGGCAGAGGCCGGCCCGGGCGTTGGCGTAGAGCACGGGGAAGTCGAGCTGGGCCTCGGTGGCGTCGAGGTCGATGAAGAGGTCGTAGACCTCGTTGAGCACTTCGCCCACGCGGGCGTCGGCGCGGTCGATCTTGTTGATCACCACGATCGGCGAGAGGCCAGCCTCGAGGGCTTTCCTCAGCACGAAGCGGGTCTGGGGCAGCGGGCCTTCGCTGGCGTCGACCAGGAGCAGCACGCCGTCGACCATCTTGAGGGTGCGTTCCACCTCGCCGCCGAAGTCGGCGTGGCCGGGGGTGTCGACGATGTTGATCTTGACGCCGCGGTACTGGATGGCGGTGTTCTTGGCCAGGATGGTGATGCCGCGCTCGCGCTCGAGGTCGATCGAGTCCATGACGCGCTCGGCGACGGCCTCGTTGGCGCGGAAGATGCCGCTCTGCCAGAGCATGGCGTCGACCAGGGTGGTCTTGCCGTGGTCGACGTGGGCGATGATCGCCAGGTTGCGCAAATTTTCTTGCCGCACTGGGCCCGTGCTGGAGGTCGGCGGGGCGTCGGCGAGGATGGTTTCCATGGGGGTGTTTCCGGGTTCGTGGCTGCGGGAGGTCTAGGCGAGGTCGCTCTCGACGCGGGTAGCCTGGTGGATGGTGATGTTGCGCTTGGCGAGCTCGGCCACGAATTCGTGGTAGGCGGCGCCGACGATGCCGTCTTCGGGGGCGACGATGCCGGTGCCCTGGACTTTGCGGCTGGCCAGGAAGCGGACAGCGATGGCGGCGGGAATGGAGGTGGTGCGCATCATGGCGGAGAGGCCGAGCTGGGGATCGCCCTTTTCCCACATGAAGTGCTCGATGGTGACGGCCTTGCCATCTTTGCTGCCGGAGACGGTGTTGTACATCACGCAGACGTCGGTCTCGCCGGGCTGGGGCCGCAGGCGCGGGGTGATCAGGCTGGCGAGGAAGTGGCGGGGCACCACGGAGGAGCCGTTGACCTGCACCGGATCGAGGCCCAGCAGGCCGCATTCCTTGAGGGTTTCGACGCCGCCCCAGTGGCCGGGCCAGCGCACGGTCTTCTCGGCGAAGCTCTTGAGCTCGGGACGGGTGTGGAGGAAGCTCGGCATGCCCGGGGTGACGGCGCATTCGAGCACTTCGTCGTGGCCGAGGGCCTGGAAGCGGAAGCTCTCGCGGTCGGCGCCGGCCTCGACTTCCACCACTTCGCCGTCTTTCTTGATGTTGACGCGGATCATGTACTCGCGCAGCACGTGCTCGAAGGACCAGGTGATCATGTAGCGCAAGGGGTGGTGGGCGGCGGCGGCTTTGTCCGGGATGCCGCCCACGCGGGCGACAGCTTCCTCGGCGTGGTCGAGTTCGCGCATGGCCTCGCCGACGGTGATGTTGGTGAGGCCAGGAGCGAGGCCCATGCCGTCGAGGACGGTGACGCCGTTGGCCATGGCGTCGCGATGGAGCCTGTCGCCGAAGTCGTCGAGGCTCATGCCTTCGGGCAGGCGCAGACCTTCGATCTCGTAGATGTCGGGGCGGCGGTGGTATTCCTCGAGAACGTCGACCACGGAGAGGCCGCCTTCGATGGCCTGCTCGACCATCCGGTAGCTGGCCCGGCGGTCGGGCAGGGTGAGGACTCCGGCGTCGTAGCCTTCGATGAGCTTGAGCACGGCGTCGCGATCGTCGACGTCGACCAGGTGGGGAGTGACTTTGGAGGAGGCGAGCCAGGAACGGGCCTCGGCCAGGGCTCCCGGTTGGTTTCCGACGAGGGCGACTTCAGTCACCTCGGGGTCGGCGATCAGGTCCCAGGCGACGGCGCGCCCGATTCGGCCTGAGCCGCCAAAGACGAGGATTTTCATGAGCTCTCCTTACTGCGTGTTGGGGGATGATCCGGACCAGCGGCCGGGCGGGGTCCGCGAGGGGCCTCCCTGCCGTCGAAGAGGGTAATGATAAACGACTTCAGGGCCGAAACGGCAGGGGAGTGGCTCGAACGGCGTCTCGTCTTCCTGCCACGGGCACTCTAGTGTTCTCTTCCGCCGAGCAGGTGAACGCCCGATGGCAACTGGGGTACAGTGCGTTCCGGCCCTCGATCAGGGGGAGGGGGGCCGGAGGGGCTGGCCGGATGCGCTTGGCTCGAGTGCGAAGATGGCGGGTGGGCTTCGTGGCCCTGCTGGCGCTGGCGGCCTGCACGGGCCCCAACCACGGCAAATGGGCCGGTACGTTCGAGGGCTCGGTCTCGGGCGTGATGAAATTCGAGATCAGCGTCTTCGGTGGCCGCCTGAGCGGCACCCTGGAGGGGAGCACGGCCGAAGGACAGCCGTTTTCCGCGAAGCTCCAGGGGCGGCTGCGGGGCCAGAGCTTCTATGCGGTGCTGTCCGGGGCGAGCCAGGCCGGCCTGCTGCGCATCCCGTTCGAGGGCTTGATGAAAGGGGACCTCGCCGACGGCAAGGGCGGCGGCGACTGGACGGCCCAGCTCAAGCCCAGCGGCGAGCGCCTGGCTGGAACCTGGACGGCGGAGCAGGTGCGGGAATGAGCCTGTGGGCCGGCTTGTTGAGGAGACGGAGATGCGGCCGATCACAGCCAGCGACCTGATGAACCCCCTGGTGCTCGCGGTGCCCGGGGAGATGCCGATCCGCGGGCTCGCCTCGTTCCTGATCGAGAACGAGATCACCGGCGCGCCGGTCCAGGACACGCTGGGGCGGCTGGTGGGGGTGGTCTCGATGGTGGATATCGCCGCCGTGCTGGCCCGCGAGAGCGGGGAGGAAGAGCCCCAGACGGTGGCCGAGATCATGAGCCCCGGGGTGGTGACCGTGCGGGAGGAGGCGACGGTCTCCGAGATCGCGTCGCTGATGCTCAGCCGGCACCTCCACCGGGTGGTGGTGCTGCGCGGCGACGAGGCGGTGGGGGTGATCTCGACGACCGATCTCCTGGGGCTGCTGCTCGAAGAGCATCAGAATTGAGCGCGTTCGCACCCTCGGCCCGCCTTTCCGTCCCCAGAGATCGCTAGAATCCTCCCACCCATGTGCACCGTCAGCTGGTTCTGGACTGCCGAGGGCTACCAGCTCTTCGGTAACCGCGACGAAAGCCGCAGCCGCCGGCAGGCTCTGCCGCCGCGCCGCGCCGAGCAGGACGGCGTGGCCTACCTGGCGCCGGTCGATGCCGACGCCGGGGGCACCTGGATCGCCGCCAACGAGCTGGGAGTCACCCTCACTCTCCTCAACTTCTACCAGGCCGACGCCGTGGGCCCCCGGGGCTCCGGCGGCGCGGCCGTGAGCCGGGGCCGGCTGGTGCAAGCGCTTGCTGGCGCGGCGAGCGTGGCCCGGGTGGGGGAGGGGTTGCGGCTGCAGGATCTCGCGCGCTTCCGGCCGTTCACCCTGCTGGCCCTCGAGCCCGGCCGGGCGGACGCCTGGCAGTGGGATGGTCGCAATCTGAGCAGCCTCGGTGAGCAGCCCCCGATGCCGCTGATCTCCTCGGGCGTCACCCTGGCGGCAGCGATCGCTCACCGGCGGGCGAGCTTCGAGCATCTGCGCGGCGAAGGCGAGCTTGCGGGCAGCGAGCTCCACCTGCGCTTCCACGCCAGCCATTGGCCCGAGGCGAGCTCGCTCTCGGTGTGCATGCACCGGCCGGACGCCGAGACCCAGAGCCTCTCCTGGGTGCGGGTGGAGCGCCATGGGGTGCTGTTCTCCTACGCCGGCGGCTCCCCCTGCCGCACGGAGCTCGCTCCGCCGGTGGAGCTGCCGCGCGGGGCCCAAGCACCTGCCGAGGCCGCCGAGCTTTCGAGCCTCGCGCCGTGATCGCATCGTGAAGCGGCCTCGCCACCCCCTGGCCCTGGCCTACCTGGGCCTGCTCCTGGCTTCCTATGCGGTGCGCTGGTGGCAGCGCCCAGAGGCTCTGCCGCCGCTGCCGGCGGGAGTGGAGGCCGTGGAGGTGCCCGCCCAGAGCGGCGGCAAGGAGCTGGCCGGGGAGGTGCGGCTGGCCTACCGGCTGTGGCAGCCGGAGAAGGAGCCGCAGAAGGCGCCCTGGCTGATCCTGCTCCATGGCAGCCCGGGCGGCAGCCACGACTTCAACCGCCTGGCCCCGGAGCTCGCCCAGCGTTTCCGCGTGGTGGCTCCCGACCTGCCGGGTTTCGGCGCTTCCTCGCACGATGTGCCGGACTACTCGATCGCCGCCCACGCGGCCTACGCCCGGGCCTTGCTGGCGAGGCTCGGGGCGGAGAAGGCCCACGTGCTGGGCTTCAGCATGGGCGGCGGCGTGGCGATCGAGATGGCGCGACAGGCTCCCGGGGAGGTGGCCTCCCTCACCCTGCTCTCCGGCCTCGGAGTGCAAGAGGTGGAGCTTCTGGGCGACTACCGGCTGAACCATGCCGTCCACGGCCTGCAGCTCGGCCTGCTCTGGCTGGCGAAGGTGGCGCTGCCGCACTTCGGCCTGTTCGACGATGCCGTGCTGGGCATCCCCTACGCCCGCAACTTCTACGACAGCGACCAGCGGCCTCTGCGGCCGACGCTCGAGCGCCTTCAGGTGCCGGTGCTGATCCTCCACGGGGACCACGATGTGCTGGTGCCCTATTCGGCGGCCCTCGAGCACCACCGGCTGGTGCCGCAGAGCGAGCTGCTGACCTTCCCGGGCGAGAACCACTTCATGGTCTTCGCCGGCGGCGAGCGGCTCTCGGCGCCGATCCTCGACTTTCTCGGCCGGGTGGAAGCCGGCCAGGCCACCACCCGGGCCACGGCGACGCCGGAGCGGCTCGCGGCGGCGTCCAAACCCTTCGACCCGAAGAGCCAGCCACCGGCGATCGGCCTCACGCGTCTGGTGGTGGTGTTGCTGCTGGCGGCGTCGACCTTCGTCTCCGAAGACCTCACCTGCGTGGCGGCCGGGGTGATGGTGGGACAGGGGCGGCTGGGCTTCGTGGCGGCCACGGTGGGTTGCCTGCTGGGCATCTTCGTGGGCGACCTGCTGCTGTTCGCGGCCGGGCGCTATCTGGGCCGTCCCTGGCTGCGCCGGGCTCCGCTCAAGTGGTTCGTCAAGCCGCAAGCGGTGGCGGCGAGCTCGAAGTGGTTCCGTGAGCGGGGGGCGATGTTGATCTTCACCACCCGCTTCCTGCCCGGCACCCGGCTCGCCACCTACTTCAGCGCCGGCATGCTCCACACGCCCTTCTGGCGCTTCCTGCTCTGGTTCCTGGCGGCGGCGGCGATCTGGACGCCGCTGGTGGTGGGGGCGGCCTCGTTCCTGGGCGCTCAGGCCTTCCGCACCTTCGAGGGCGCGCGGGCGCATCTGCCGGCGATCGGGGCGTTGGTGGTCGGGCTCTATCTGTTGCTCCGCCTGGCGATGTCCCTCGCTTCCTGGAAGGGCCGCCGGCGCCTGGCGGCCTGGTGGGGACGGCTGCGGCGCTGGGAGTTCTGGCCGCCCTGGGCGTTCTACCCGCCGGTGGTGGCCTACGTGGGCTGGCTCGCCCTGCGCTACCGCAGCTTGACGGTGTTCACCGCGGCCAACCCGGGCATCCCGGCGAGCGGCTTCATCGGCGAGTCGAAGCTCGACATCCTGGCCCGGCTCGATCCTCGCTGGGTGGGGCGCTTCCAGGCCCTACCCGAGGGGCTGTCGCCGGACGAGCGCTCGGAGCAGGTGAGGCGCTTCGCCGCCGAGCACGGCCTCGACTTCCCGCTGGTGCTCAAGCCGGATCAAGGCCAGCGGGGCTCGGGGGTGCGCATCGTGAGGAGCGCCGAGGAGGTTCAAATGGCGCTCGCCGAGCAGCCGGACGCCCTGGTGGTGCAGGAGTACGTCGAGGGGCCGGAGTTCGGGGTGTTCTACGTGCGGCTACCCGGGGAGGAGAAGGGGCGGATCTTCGCCATCACCGAGAAGCGGCTGCCCCAGGTGGTGGGGGACGGCGAGCGCACCCTCGAAGAACTGATCCTCGCCGACGGCCGGGCTCTCTTCGCCGAAGGGGCCTACCGGGCGAGCCTGGGCGAGCGGGTGAGCGAGGTGCCGCCGGCCGGGGCGAGCGTGACCCTCACCGAGCTCGGCACCCATTGCCGCGGGGCGATCTTCCTCGACGGAGCCCACCACTGGAGCGCCGAGCTCGAAGCGGCGATCCACGAGCTGAGCGCCAGCTTCGAGCATTTCTACTTCGGCCGCTACGACTTGAGGGCGCCCTCGGTGGAGCATTTCCGCGCCGGTCAGGGGCTCAAGGTGCTCGAGCTCAACGGCGTCACCTCCGAGGCGACCAGCATCTACGACCCCAAGAACAACCTGTTCACGGCCTACCGAGTGCTCTTCGAGCAATGGCGTCTGGCTTTCGAAATCGGCCACCGCAACCGCCAGAAAGGCCACCCCGTGACCGGCCTCCGCGAGCTCGCGGCAGCGCTGGTCGACTACCGCGAGAAATCGGCGGGGCGGGGCTGAGGAGTTGGCCAACTATCGCCGCCCCGGTCGCTTTTCGGGCGGGGCGGTGGTGGGGTCGCTCGGCCAGGCGTGCTTGGGGTAGCGGCCGGCGAGTTCCTTCTTCACCTGGGGGTAGGTGTTGCGCCAGAAGCTCGCGAGGTCCTGGGTGAGCTGTTGAGGGCGGCCGCTGGGGGCCAGCAGGTGGAGCAGCACCGGCACCCGGCCGCCCGCCAGGCGGGGCGTTTCGGCCAGGCCGAAGAGCTCCTGGATGCGTGCGGCGAGCACCGGTGGCTGGCCTTCCTGGTACTGGATGCGGATCCGCGAGCCGCTCGGCACGGCGAGTCGCTCGGGCGCTTCCCGCTCCAGGGCGGCGAGCTGGGCCGGGCTCAGCAGGCCTTCGAGGATTTCCTTCCAGGGCAGTCGGCGAAGCTCGGCGAACGAGCGTTTGCCCTGGCAGAGGCCAGCGAGAAGGGGGCGGATCTCCTCGCCTTCGAAGCGGGGCAAGTCGAGCGCCGGTAGCCAGCCGCCCAGGCAGCGCAGGCGCTCGAGAAAGGAAGCCAGAGGCTCCTCGCTCGAGGGGAGGATGCGCTCCAGGGCCCCCGCGGCAGCTTCGGCCAGGACCCGTGCGGCGGCTTCCGGAGCCGCGGGAACCTCGCGACGATCGAGCACTAGATCCTCGAAGCGACGGAGCTCCTGGGCCACCACCCGCTCGCGCGCCGGGTCGAAGCCGATCTCGGTGCTGGTGGGCAGGGGCCCGCCGAGGAGCTCCTTGAGCCAGGCTTCCTCCACTCCCGAAGCCAGCCTCACTACGGCCTCTGCGTGTTCGCCGCGGGCTCCGGCATCGAGGTCCAGGCAGAGGAACAGCGCCGGCTCCAGCACTCCGCTCGCCGGAGCCAAGCGCACGCCACGGCCGCCCACCAGCACTCCGCGACGGCTTCCCGGCTCCCGGCGCTGGGCCAGGCGATCCGGAAAGGCGGCGAGCAAAGGGCGCCCCAGCCGCTGCCAGCGCTCGG
>CALMKX010000038.1 GCA_937867335.1 uncultured Acidobacteriota bacterium | reverse complement strand
CCAACGCCAGCTGAATCGAGCTGTACGACTCTCCTTGTTCCAGCATCAGAATCAGCCGCGCACGGCGCACATCCTCGGCCCGCAACCGCCGAGATCGTGCCCGTCCCTCCAGCTCCTCGCGCTCTTCAACGCTCAACACGACTCTTGTCGTTCCCATGACCAAGAGAACAACAGGCTCTTGGTGTTAATTCCACGGTTACGCCCCACTAGCCGCCGAGTACAGGAGATCCTCGAGCGAGTGGTCATGGCCTCGTTCAGCTCCTAGACAGCAAACTCCCGCAGGGTCAGAGAGTCTGCAAGCGCCAGCGGCTCCCCCGCTCCGAGTCGATGTCCTCGAATTACCCGATCAACAGCAGCCTAGAGTACATCGCCGGCGCCAACGACGGCCCGCCCGCGCCCACCGAGTAGCACAGCTGGCGCAGCGTCTCGACGAACTCATCGAACCCATGCTTGGACAAGAACCGCTTCAAAGCGTCATAGAGCAGATGACCCGCACCCAGGGCCACCGACGATTCAATCCCCATCGGCCTCTCCTTGTCTTTCGCCTTCCCATCGACATAGAGATCTCTCTCAGCAGATCTCATGCCCGCGGCGCGAGGACTTCCCAGGGCTGCAAGCCACGGGCGGCCCTTCCGCACTGGCTTCATCACCAACTCAAAAACACGGGGCACTACGAGTCAGCGGTGCAGCCGTGCAGCGACTCGGCGGTTGTCCGCTCGCGTCGTCGAAATCCGGGAGGCAATTCGGCCGCCTCATGTCTACATGGAAACGGGCTACTTCCGGTTTGGCGACGAAGATCGAGGAGACTGAAGACTTCCTTCGGGAGAGGGTCCGAGGAGTTGTTCGGCCAGCTTCCTCATGGCGGGGTTAGCCTCATGACTCGCCAACAGTTCCCTAAGCTCGCCTCTGCTAAGGTCTCGGGCAAAAACGCCAGCGAAGGCAGGCACAGCCTTTGGATGAAATGCAACAAGTCGCCGAGTTTGGTGTTTGGTGAGAAGTGAGCGCCTACCAGCAATCCGGCGCAGTAGGGCGGGATTGAGACTTCGATTGCGCAGAAGGAGCTGCCAAGTGTGCTCCGAAGTGATCAAATCAAGCGCCGTGACAGCCACAGAATCGACAGGATGCGTAGAATAGTAGTAAAGGTAGAAAAGGTTCTTCTCCAGCCTGGCTCGCACCTCATCTGGCAGAGCCTTGATGAGCTCTATAGGTGGAGGAGTAGCGGTCGTAAGCTCCTGGCGTAGCAGCAGTATTGCCTCGAAGAAGGCACGGAAGCCTGTTGAAACAGTGGCCGCGCCAACAGCCAGAAACCTTTGCACCAGGTTCACGAAGCGTTCGTGATACTTGTCTTCGAGAAGCATGGCACTCTCAGAAAAGGCAAAGAGCGTCCGCTCTACGTCGAGGACCTGAGGTTCCGCCAATGGTGCCGCAAGTAGCGCAGTAAGATCCTCCCACTTGAGATCTAAGAACACCTTCTGTAGCTCAAGACTCTCTTTAGAAAATATCCTCGACGCAGCCTCTGCTACTGCGCCGATCGGATACGACGGAATCGCTAACAGCGTCCACAGTGCAGAGAGTTCGAGAGCCTGAATTCCATGCGTTCTAGCAGACGCGCTATAGGGGTGGTAGGTCAGGCACCTATAGACTACTTGAGCATCTCGGGCTTCAAACTCCCATAGTGAGATAAGTGCCTCCACGCGCTCTCCAGTCGTGTCGTTTGCACGGTCGCAACTGAAGAACTGCATAACCTTCAGCATTCGACGGACACTCTGGTTCTCTGAGTTGCTTAGTATTGCCCGGAGCAACTGAGAGCGGTCCTCGGATCTTCCGTAGTACTCTTCGAGAAGGACAACGTCAAAACTGCGCCAGAGAGCAAAAAGCAACTCCGACTTCAAGGTGGCATCCTCGGTCGGCGAGACGAGAATAGCCTGAAGCTCAGCACGTCTCGTGCGCAAGAGTTCGAGAAGTTTTGAGAACCGAAGAAGGCCAGTCGACTCGACAAACAGCTTGGCGAGCTCTCTAGCCTCTGCATCGGTCGCTGCTGAAGAGACGGAGGCGAAGGGCTGTCCTTCGAGGAGGTTGATTCGCTGCTCGAGGCGAATCCGGAGCTGAAAGAGAGGTTCAATCGACCGGGAGATAACCTCACGAAGAAGGACCGTGAGAGATTCCCGTAGGTTCTTCTCGAATGATCGGGACTGAAGCGCCCGTTCGACACTGAGGGGAATGTCAGCGATCTCGGCGGTAACTACTAGAAGCTTCTCGAGTTGAGGCGTCGCGAAAGTTTCAAGGTATCGCAAGGCCTCTCGCGTGTAGCGCGTAATTGCGAAGGCAATTTCCTTTAGTCGATCAAGCGAACTGCTGGCGCCGAACTCAGCTACATGATCAGTTACGGTGAGAATGTCCGCGAGCGCTCGGCAGTCTTGAACGATCTTGAGAAGCCTCTCGTAGGGAGAGTGCTCGGGCGGCTCGGGCGGCAAGGAGAGAGTATCCACAAGGGAGGAGAAGAACGTGCGAGCGTCCGTTGGGAGAAAGCGAATGCCGTGGTTGGCCCAGTCCTGTGAGTTGTGCGGTTGGGCGTTAGGTTCGATCCAAAAGGCATTTGGAAAGCGACGCACTTCTCGCCCTCGAGCGTCCTTGAAGAGGAGTCGGAACGTTAAGTCCTCCATACTGTATCCGCAGATCACGAGCGTGCTTCCCGTCATCATTTCCCGGACTTTGCTCGCAAAGGAAGGGAAGTCGCTTTGGTATGTCTCGTACTCGCGTCGTGTTACAACAAGACTGCTTGGGCTCGAAATACAACCGTGCATCTTTAGGATGTTCGGCCTGGCTGAATCCCAGTATGGAAGATCGCTTTCGAGGAATACTGTGTTGGTTGTTGGTGGAAGCGCAGATTCAAGTAGCTTGTCCCAATTAGTGGTGATGAAATCGGCATTGGGCAGTCTCGCAATGAGGTTATGTGTCTGGAGGTCCAGGAAAGAAGCAGAGAGAGTGGGTAGAAGGTGAGTTCTGATAGTGCGCTTGAGAACAGGAAGGGAATAAATGCTTTCGTAAGCCTGGGCGACGGTAGGAAGATCCTGCGGGCCAGGGTAATCGGGGATTTCTTGCTGGAGGCGTTGGGACAATGCCAAAGCACTTGGTACGCCAGCTTCAGTCGAGATCCCACTCCCTAGGAGAATCGTACAGCGGTTCTCGAGGAGAGCCTTAGCGATCGCCAGGAGGGACGCCTGGAGGGCGGGGCTGCTCGTCAACACAGGGTTCTCAGGGGCAAGCAGTCAAGGATGCGCAAGGCTTGCTTGAGTTTGGGAGTATACCAGAACGCGAGGGCAGTTGTGCATGATAACTCCTTGCCCGCCGCCCTTCCATCCTGGCGCGCGGTGGTCGGGGGGCTGCGAGTTCAGGGGAAGGTGACGGTGCCGGGTTCTTGGAGGGTGTTAGACATGACTCGCGGCAGAGGTAGGCCCTGGGGTCGACGGCCCGGAGCTTGGCGGTCTCGCAAGGGTAGTAGAAGAGGGCGGCGACCTGCCAGTCTCGTTGGGAGCGGGAGCTGTAGTGGTTCTTGCGGTTGACGACGATGCCTCGCAGGGCTCACTCGGCGAGGGCGTTATCGAGCGGGATGCGTGGGTCGTCAAGGAAGCGGGCCACTCTGGGCCGTAGACCGAGCAGGTAACTCACGGCTTCGCCGAGGCCGCTCCGAGGCAGCGCACTTTGGACTTCGGTCCAGGCGCGGATCTGGTCCACCCAGGCACGAGGACTTGCTAGCGCAGCCGATGGCGCAGCTCGAGCCGAGCCGTGGCTTCTTCTTCGCAGTCTTCGGCGTGTTTCGCAGGCACGGTGCGTTCGATCGCGTGCAGCTCCCCGATCAGGTGGAGGATCTCTCGGGCCGGTGAGGCACCAGACCCAGTCGGGCTTTCTCTCGTCCCGGCCGGAGAAGCGCCAGCGCGTCTCATCAGCATAGAGCTCGGGCTGGGCGAGGATGCCCTGACCGAGCGCCTCATAGGTCAATGTGAGCACGCGGGCCAGAGCATCGATCTGATCCCACTGGGTCTGCGAGGTGATGGCGAGCCCTTCGCGCTCCATCGCCCAGCACTGCCGCTCGAGCGGCAAGTGATCGAGATACCTGCTGATCGCCAGGTCGATGGCGAAGGCCGGGGAGTTGCGGCGAGCGGAGATCAACTTCGAGGCTTCCGGTGCCATTACCACCGCGGCGTAGCAGGGGCACCGGTACTTCTTGCGCAGGTGTCGCGTGAGCACGAAGTGGCGCTCGACGACGGTGATCTCTTCGCAGAGCTCGTGCTGATCGTTCCAGTCCTCGAGCTGGCCGGAGCACGCGGGGCAAGTACCCTATGGCTGTCTCAGCTCATGGGGGATATCGACGAACGCCAGCTTGTCCTGCTCGCTGGGCCCGCGGCTTTTCTGGGGCGTGCGCTCGCGAGGCGCAGCGTCCGGACCGCTGCGGTTCTCCGAGGACGACCCGAAAAGGGTCGCTCGCATTGAGCCACGACGATCTTCAGATAGTCCAACTCGATCTGGAGCTCTAGGTCGCTGTCTCGACCCTGAAAATGATCGATCAGAGCCAGCTGCTCGCGGCTGCCCTCGAGAAACAACACCAGCTCCGAGATCGCGAGACGGATCGAGCTGCTCGACGCCCCCGATGTCGGGCTCGCAAACTGCCCCCTGCTCCAACCGCTTGCCTTAGAAGCACAGACCCGTGCCGCCCCACGGCGACATTTTGGCCCGGCGACGGTTCCGGCTGACGAAGAGAAGCAGGTCCCCCGAGGTTTCGCGCCGCCCCGAACCCTCCTGCACCAAGGCCGCCAAGTGGTCGAAGCCCCGACGAAGGTCCGCCGGCCGACCGTAGGCCCACACCGTTACCTGCCGCGTGTTGCCGATCACGACAGCTCCGAAAGCTGCCACGACAGCGTCGCCGCGCCCCGGCCCTTGACGCAGTATCCGCCAGGCGTCACCACCACCCAGCGCGCATCCTGTGCCTCCCGATCCTCCACCTCCACGCGCAAGAGGGCCGGCCCATGCCCCGCCCGCTCTGCGCTCGCCTCAGCGAGCCAGCGCTCCAGGCTCTCCATTGCAACACCCAGCTCCCAAGCCACCTGCCGCGCCGGCAACCCGGCCCGATCCCCGCAGACCGCCAAAGGCTCCGCCCGCAGAGAAGCCAGATACCACCCTCCTTCCTGCCACAGACCCAGCCGTTCCACCTCCCGCCGAGGACGACGCACACCTCGATCCATCCCTGGCCTCCTCGCGCTGGTCAGAATGCGGCGCCAGGCGCCCGACCGTAAGACGCGGAAGGGCGAGGAGTTACGCTTCTCTGTGGGATGGCACCAAGGCCAGAAAAGGTGCGTTCCCCGGAGGAGCAAGGTAAGATTAGTAGCCGAGGCGGAGGCGGAGGCGGAGCCGGCGCCGCCGCGCGCCACCCCCTTTTCCTCGAGTTCACAGTGGCCTTTCTTACACCGCTATGAGCCAGCAGCCGACCTCGGCGAGTCTCGGAGAGCCCGACCTCGTGGTCGGCTGGTTCCAGCTCTGGGTGCATGGGCGTCAGTTCCCGGAGAGCGCGGACTACAACGACGGCAACTGGCTCCGCGTGACGGCCCACTGCGGCGCACGGGCCGCTAGTGTGTGGGTGCAGGGCCCGATCCTGACGACCACCGACATCGCCCGTTTCGGCGATCAGTGCGCAGCGATGCACAGCGGGAGCCTCGAGGCGGCGGCGTTGGCTCCGCTCGAGCCAGACCTCGAGATCTCGCTCAGAGTGGCCGACCCCCTGGATCACATCCGGGTTCAAGTGGAGATCACGCCGGACCACTTGGCGCAGGCCCACAGGTTCGTATTCGAGGTCGACCAGAGCTACCTTCTGAGCATCGCTCGGCAGTGCTCCACAATCCTCCAAGAGCACCCGGTGCGGGGCCAAGAAGGGCAGGAGGTCGGTTAGCTCGCCGCCGACACTCCGGAGATAGAACTGAACCCCTTCCCAATCTCGCACCTCACAGACAAAACCTTTCCTCCGGAACTCGTACCCTTTCCCAAAACCACCATGAACAACAACTCCACCTTCTCCGCAACCGACGGCAGCGACTACGAAGTGGTGATGGGCCGCTGGAGCTCTCGGCTGGCCGTTCCGTTCCTGGACTTCGCCGGCCTGCGCGAGGGCGAGACGGTGCTGGATGTGGGCTGTGGCACGGGGCGGTTGGCGGAGGCTGTGGCTTTCGGCTCTTCGGCCACTCGGGTACACGCCGTCGACCTCTCGCCCGAGTACATCGACTTTGCGCGCAGTCGCATTCGCGAGCCGAGGATCGCCTTCGACGTGGGGGACGCCTGTTCTCTCGTGTTTCCGGACCAGAGCTTCGATCGCGTGCTCTCCATGTTGCTCTTGCATTTCGTGCCGGAGCCCGCCCGGGCGATTTCCGAGATGTACCGGGTGGCGAAGCCGGGAGCCGTGGTGGCCGCTTGCGTTTGGGATGTGCGTGGGGGCTATGTGGCGAGCCGCATCTTCTACGACACGGCGGCGGCCCTCGATCCCAAGGCCCAGGCCTTCCGCGCCAAGAACTACACCCGACCGATGACCCGACCCGGCGAGCTCGCGCGGGCCTGGCAGGAGGCGGGCTTCCGGGACGTTCGCGAAGCCTCGCTCGCCATCCGCATGGACTTCGAGTCCTTCCAGGACTTCTGGGCACCCTACGAGAAGAGAGAGGGCCCGGCGGCCGCGTACTTGGACACCCTGAGCGGTTCGGAACGGGCGAGCATCCTCGCCGCGGTACGCGCCGCCTACCTCGACGGCGAGAGCGACGGCCCGCGCTCCTACGCGGCGCTGGCCTGGGCCGTGCGGGGCATCAAGCCGGGCTGAGCCCTTGGCTCGGTACAAAGGCCGCTGAACGATCTCTTTTCAGAACCTGATCTCGGCTCAGGCGTCTTTTTCGAACAACGAGAGGCCCGCTCATCTCTCGGTGCCACCATTCATAACAATTATGAAGGAGAAGCGCGCAGGCTCGAGGCAGAAACAGCGTGAATATCGGGCCTGGATGGTAAACTGCATCGTACCATGCGCTCGTGGAAGAAGGTGGTTCTCGCGCTGTGCGGCCTGGTGGTCGCCGCGGCGACCGTGGCAGTTGTAAAGATCGGGCCGCGCAACGTGATCGGCATGTTGCGCTACGACCAGCGCCACGAGGGCACTCTCCGCGTGGGCGACCGAGCCCCGGATGTAGCGCTTCGCGCGCTCGACGGCGAGCGTGTGCTGCACTTGCTGGATTCGGTGGGGCCGCGGCCTCTGGTGCTGGTCTTCGGCAGCTTCACCTGACCGCCGTTCCGGCGCTCGGTCGAGCGTCTCAAATCCCTGGCTAGGGAGTACGGCGACCGCGCGAGCTTCCTCACGGTCTACATCAAGGAAGCCCATCCCACCGACGAGTGGCAGATGACGGTGAACGAGAAGCAGGGCGTGTGCTACCCGCAGCCGAAGACCTTCGAGCAGCGCCTGACGATCGCCCGGGACTTCGTGGCTCGGTTCGGCTACGACCTACCGCTCCTGGTGGACGGTATGGACAACGCCGCCGACCAGCTCTACGCCGCCTGGCCGGAGCGCCTGTACGTCGTGGACGAACACGGAAAGCTGGTCTACAAAGGCCGCCTCGGCCCCTTCGGCTTCGAGCCGGAAGAGGTGGCCACCTGGCTGGCCCAGCACGTGGGCCCGCCCAAGCCCGGCTGAAGGGGCCCGACGCGTGGCGGGTTTATACTCGCAGCCAGCCGCGCTGTCCTTAGAGCCCTGAGCACTTCCATTGGCCGCGGGGTTACACTCTGGACTTCTGAGGTTCGAGATGAAGAGGCTGACACTCGAGGTGCCCGACCGGCTTGCCGACCAGCTCACGCAGCTGGTGAAGGAAGGCTGGTTCGGCAGCGAGGCTGAGCTGGCTCGAGCGGCCCTGCTCGAATTTCTTCGCCACCACTCCTGGGAGCTGGCAGAGAGTTTCCAGCGAGAAGATATCGCCTGGGCTCGGCAACTCAAGACACCTGCCGGGTGAGTTGGATCGCCAGTGACACCGGGCCGCTACTCCACCTGGCCGAGGCCGGGCTGTTGGAAGTCCTGAGCCAGGTTGGACCGGTGATGGTGCCTCCGGCAGTCGTCTTCGAGCTGGAGAGATTCGACCTGGCCAGGGCTCTCACGTCGGCAGGCCTGATCCAAACCCGAGAGCTCCACGAGCCCTATCCCAGCCGGGCTTCCAGCTGGCTGACCGGGGGGCTCCTCGACCGGGGTGAAGCGGAGGCTTTGGCTTTGGCTCAGCAAGAGGCGGCGCGGTGGTTCCTTACAGACGACACCGCGGCTCGACTTCTCGCGAAGGAGCTTGGAGTAGAGACTCACGGCTCCCTGGGAATCCTGCTCTGGGCCACTGCCGAGGGTCGCCTCAAGCGCGCCGAAGCTGAAGCCGGCCTGGAACGGCTCAATCAGAGCTCTCTTTGGATCTCGAAGAGAGTTCTGGCTGAAGCCAGGTTGGCGCTGCGCGATCTCGCCTCGGAGCGACCCGAAGCTCCATAGACACTTGGCTCGAGAGGTGCGAGCGGCTCCGGGCCTGAAGCTCTGCCTCGACTTCTAACAACCCGGCCGGGGCTTCCGTAGAAGCTTGAGAACGGCCATGGCGATCTCCCTGGGTTTGGCGGGGCTTCTTCTCTTGGCTGCGCTTGCTTTGCGCGGCCTCGGCAGGCTTCTGGACGGCCGGCTGCCCTGGCGGGTGGCGCTTGTGGGGGGCTGGCTTCTTCCCCTCCTGATTCTGTTTCCCTGGCTCTCGGGCTCGACGCTCCTGGTGCCCTCCGAAGGCGTACCGGAGAGTGTGCTCGCGGCGAAGCCCCTCGCCCAGACGGATTTCTACAGTCAGGAGATCAACGACGGCTTTCTCCAGCTTCTGCCCTGGGAGCTCGAGGTGCGCCGTGCCCTCGCTGCGGGGCGGCTGCCCTTCTGGTCCGACTTGGTGGACGGCGGCTCTTCGCCCTGGTCGAACCTGCAGACCGGACCGCTGTCGCCGATCGCCGCCGCCGCCCGGCCCTGGGGCATCCAGTACTTCTTCCTCTTCACTGTGGCGCTCAAGATCGCCGTGGCCTTCGCCGGCACCTGGCTCCTGGCTCGCCGCCTGGGGGCCAGCCGCCTGGGCTCCTGGGTGGCGGCTGCCGGCTTCGCCGTGGGCGGCGGTGTAATCGCCTGGAGCATTTTCCCCCACGCCACCGTGGCGGCCTGGGCGCCCTGGCTGGTGCTCGCCGCCCTGGCTCTCGCCCGGCGACCCAACGGGCGGGTCTTCGCCATGGCCAGCGTGCTGGCGGCCGTGGTGCTGCTTTCCGGCCAGCCGGAAGTGGCCCTGGGCGCCTTCGGGCTCGCCGGCCTGGTGGGCCTGGCCTTCGCCGGACGGCGCCGCCGGAGCTGGCGCGTGGCCGCCTTGCTCATCGCCATGATGATTCTCGGCCTGGCCCTCGCCGCGGTGGAGGTAGCACCGTTCAGCCTCACCATGTGGGCCAGTCAACGGGCCACCGAGCACCTGGAGCGGCCCCTGCTGCGCCAGCCGTGGCTCCCGCTCGAGCCACGGAGCTGGTTCCCTTACAACTTCGCCCGGTTCCTGCTCGCCCCGCTGGGCCCGGAGGTGTTCGGCAGGCCCTACCAGGAGCCCTGCCGGGGGCCACTCAACTGGGTGCTGGCCGAAGTGGGCTACGGCGGGCTGGCGGTCCTGGCAGGCCTTGCGCTGGCCCTTCTGCAACGCAAGAACCGGCGCCTCGGGCTGCTGCTGGGGGTCGGGGGGCTCGGCCTGCTCCTGGGCGCCGAGTTCGCGCCGCTACGCCTGCTGGTGATGTCCCTTCCTCTTTTCAAGCTGGTGGAGCACACCCGGTGGGTGCCGGTGGCCGCTCTCTGCCTCTGCCTGGCGGGGGGCCTGGGCTGGAGCCGGGCCTCCGGGAAGAGGGGCTGGCTCCTGCTGCTGCCCGTGGCGGCGCTCAGCGGCTGGCTTTCTCCTACGGTGCTCACCGCCGCCGGCTGGTTGCTCCTGCTGGGGGCTCTCGGGTTCGCACGCAGGCGCTGGCAGCTCGCCCTGGTGCTCCTCGCCCTCGGGCTAGACCTGGTGCCCTGGGCTCGCGCGATGTTGCCCAAGGCCCGGGTGGCGAGCTTCTATCCGCGCTCGCCCTTGATCGAGCACATCTCGCAGGAGCTCGCCGGCTCGACTTTCCGGGCTCTGGGCAACGACTTCCTGCTCTACCCCAACCTGCTCCCGGCGTACGGCATCCCCGATCCCCGGAGCCAGAATCCTCTGGTGCCGCAGGCGCGGGTGACGAGCCTGGCGGCCGGGCTGGGCTTCGAGCCCTCGACAGAGCGCTACTTCGCCCCGGTGAAGACAGCGGACCACCCGTTCGCGGAGTTTCTGGGCGTGCGCGTGGTGCTGTCGAACGACTTCCTCCCGCCGCTCCGGCTGGAGCCCCTGGCCTGGCGCTTGCCCCCACCGTTCCGGGCCTACCTCAACCCGAGGGCACTGCCTCGCTACTTCCTGGCCGCCGGAGCGCAGCCGGTGGCCGCAAGCGAGCTGCGAGCCTGGATCTCCCGCATGAGGGACGCCCGCGTGGTGGCCGTGCCGGCTGCAGCGGAGCCTCAGCTCGCCGGCCTGGCGGTAAGCTCGGGCGAGCCGGTCGAGATCCGCCTCCTGGAGCCCGGGCGGGTTCGGCTCAGGGTGCCGGGAACAGGCCGGCGCCTGCTCGCGAGCTCGGTGCCGGGGCCGGAGGGATGGCAGGCCTCTGCAGCGGGGCAGCGGCTGCCCACGCTGGCCGTGAACGGTGCCTACCTGGGTGTGGTGGTTCCCTCCGGCGTGGCCGAGGTGGAGTTCGACTACACCCCGCCGGGCCTCTGGCTCGGGCTCACGATCTCCTGCGCCGCTGCCCTCGCTCTGGCGGCGATCGCCCGAAGCGGTGAGCGGCTTCGCGCCTGGCTCTGAGCGAGCTCTCGCGACCTCAGGGGAAGGTGGCGCCCCACTTCGAGAGATCCCCCACCTCGAAACCGTCCACGAAGACGGGGTCCACCCTGGCGCAATCCCCGGTGTAGGGGATGCGGCTGCCCCCGGCCACCATTTCGAAGTCGGTCACCTGCAAGGCGTCGAGGTCCAGAGGCCCGAGCAGAGAGGACCATTTGGCGGTGGTGAAGCGGTCGCTCTGCACCGTGAGGGCGATCGTGCCGCCGTCCGAGAGCAGGATGCCGTAGCGCTGCATGGCCCGGGCGAGGGTGCGCGCCGCGGAGTTGGGCAGGCTCGCCAGGGGATAGTCAGCCCGCAGCCGCAGGCGGGCCCCGTAAGGCGGAGCGTTCGGGCCACCGCTGGTGGAGTCGGTGGAGTGGGTGGCGGGGTGGACGTAGACGCCGTTGCGGATGCGGCTGTTGGGCAGGATGAAGCGCAGGGCATGGCTCACCTGGCCGGCGGCCACTTCGTCGGCGTTGGCGAGAAGGGGAGCGATCGGGAAGCCAGCGGCGTCGGCGCTGGTGCAGTTCTCGCCCCGACCCACGTCCGGGTAGGTGAGGTCCATCCGCCACACCGCCAGACAGCCACCGAAGAAGGTGGTGTTCACCAGGTTCGCCCGCCACATCTCGTAGAGGTTGCCGCCCGCGGGGTCCGCCACCAGCAGGTGGCAATCGCCGTTGTGGGTGCAGCGGTAGGCGCTCTCGCCTTCGAGGGCTCCGCCGTCCGGAAGGGGCATGGGGACGTCGTCGCAGTCCGGATCGAAGAAGTCGCCGGTGGGGGTGAAGGTACGAAACGGCGTTGCGGCATCCGCCTCGAGCACTTCGATCGAGAAGTCGATCTGCATCACGCCCCCGCCCCAGCCCCCGACGCTGCTCAGCCAGGAGATCACGGCGCCCGACTGGCCATCGAGGGGCGCGGTGGAGATGTCCTGGTACCAGGGGGCGTCGGGCGGGAAATAAGGGCCGTGGCCGGGTGTCACCGCGATCGCCGGGGAGCCGGAAACCCAGACCACCAGGGTGCTCCAGGCGAGCAGCGCGAGCCTCCTCGGCCCGGATCGGCGTCTTGCCCGCAAGGCCGCTCCTGGTTCCTCTCTAGCCCTGGCTGCGGGCCGGGGTAGGTGCGCTCGGTGGGGCGGCCGCCGACACCGCCTCGGCCTTGCCTTGGTCGAGCAGGCGGTCGATGAGCCGGGCCATCTCCGCCCGCACCGAGCGCATGGCTTCGTCGAGCAGGCCAAGGATCTCTTGCTGGCGGCGGCTGATGTCGTAGCGGCGGGTGGAGATCTCTTGCTGTTGGGAGGCCAGCTGGTCTTGCACCACGGCGAGGCTCTCGGTGCGCTGGTTGAGCTCGTCCTGGAGAGCCTCGAGGTTGGGATCTCCCTCCTCGGCCACCTTGGCCATCTCGGTGGTCACCTTGGTGATCTCCTCGGCCACGTTGGTGAGCTCGCCGGAAAGCTCGTCCTGCTGGGTGGCGAGCTGCTCTTGCTGGCTGGTGAGGCGCGACTCCTCGTCGCTCAGGCTGCGTTGCTCGTCGAGCAGCTTGGTGACGCTCTTGAGCAGCTTGTCGGCGTCGCTCAGCGATTTCAGGTCCCGCACCAGGTATTCGCGGTCGTCGCGGCGGAACCAGAGGAAGCGCTCGGAGGGGGACTTGGCGAGGGAGCTCGCTCGCTGCCAGTCTTCGTCGCTGCCGGCGAGGGTGCTGTCCGAGCCCTTGAAGAGCACCCAGGGGAACTCGGACGAGGCGGCGGGAGTGGGCTTCGAGGGAGCCGGCTTCGCGGGGGCGGCTGCCGCCCGGGCGGCAGAGCTGCCGAGGACCAGCAGCAGGCCGGAAAGCACCAGCCCTGCCCAGAGCCACCGCCGGCCGCGCCATGCCATCCACCTCATCTCGACGCTCCTCCGAAGGCCGGGCCCGATGCGGCCTCCCGGCGTTCTCTCAAGCTCAGTGCAAATGGTACCGCGGCCGTGGACAAGAGCAAGGGGCGCGGGCTGGCGACATCGAGGAATCAGGCCGCCGTGGCCCGGAAGGGGCGAATCTTGGCGAGCTCCGTCGCGAGGGCCTCTTCGGCCAGCTCGGTGTCGTAGGCTGCTTGGCACCTCAGCCAGTAGCCATTGGACAGGCCGAAGAAGCGACACAGCCGCAAGTCGGTGTCTGCCGTGATCGCACGCCGGCCGTTGACAACCGCGCTGATCCGCTGCGCTGGTACTCCGATCTCCCGAGCTAGCCGGTACTGCGACAACCCCATCGGGCGCAGGAACTCCTCGAGCAGCAACTCCCCGGGCGAGACTGGCTTTAGCTTGTTCATAGTTCAGCACTCCTAGTGGTAGTCCACGATCTCCACGTCTTGCGCTCCGGCTGCAGTCCAGCGAAAGCAGATCCTGTACTGGTCGTTCACCCGGATGCTGTGTTGACCCCGTCGATCGCCCTTCAGCGCTTCGAGGCGGTTCCCCGGCGGGACAGCGAGGTCCTGGAGTCGGCCCGCGATCTGCAGCTGCCTGAGCTTTCGCCGAGCCACCGCCTCGATACCGGCAAGCCTTCGCACCCGGAACCCAGCCGCGAGAGCTTCGGTGTCAGGGTCCCGGAAGGACAGGATCACGTCACCATCATAACGCCACGCGTGATGCTCCGGGAGGCGCCCGGGCAGCGACGTCTCCTGCGCTGAGCGGGCGCCCCGCTCACGTCTCGTCGGACTTGAGCACGGCCACGAAGGCGCTCTGGGGGATCTCCACGGCTCCCACCATCTTCATGCGCTTCTTGCCTTCCTTCTGCTTCTCCAGCAGCTTGCGCTTGCGGGTGATGTCGCCGCCGTAGCACTTGGCCAGCACGTCCTTGCGGATGGCTCGGATCGTCTCGCGGGCGATGACGCGCGAGCCGATCGCGGCCTGGATCGGCACCTCGAACTGCTGCCGCGGGATGAGCTCCTTGAGCTTGCTCGCGAGCATGACGCCGTAGGAGTAGGCGGCGTCCTTGTGCACGATCGCCGAGAACGCGTCGACGGGGTCGCCGTGGAGCAGGATGTCGACCTTGACGAGGTCGGCGGTCTGGTCGCCGGAGGGCTCGTAGTCGAGTGAGGCATAGCCCTTGGTGCGCGACTTGAGCTGGTCGAAGAAGTCGAACACGATCTCGGCCAGCGGCAAGGTGTAGCGCATCTCCACCCGGTCCTCGGACAGGTAGTCCATGCCCTGGAGGGAGCCACGCTTGTTCTGGCAGAGCTCCATGATCGTGCCGATGTAGTCGGACGGGGCGAGGATCGTTGCGCGGACGACGGGCTCACGGACCTCGGCCACCTTGCCGGAGGGATACTCCGAGGGGTTGGTGACCTCGTGGACCGTGCCGTCCTCCATGGTCACCTGATAGACGACGTTGGGCGCGGTCGAGATGAGGTCGAGGCCGAACTCGCGCTCGAGCCGCTCCCTGACGATCTCCATGTGGAGCAGCCCCAGGAAGCCACAGCGGAAGCCGAAACCGAGCGCCCCCGAGGTCTCGGGCTCATAGGCGAGCGCGGCGTCGTTGAGCTGGAGCTTGTCGAGCGCCTCGCGCAGGTCGGGATAGTCGTCGCCGTCGATCGGATAGAGCCCGGCGAACACCATCGGGTTGGGGTGCTTGTAGCCGCCGAGCGCCTGGGTCGCCCCGTCGTGCTGGGAGGTGACCGTGTCACCGACCCGGGACTGGCGGACGTCCTTGACGCCGGTGATGAGATAGCCGACCTCGCCGACGCCGATCCGGCCGGCCTTGACCGGCTCGGGGCTGATCACGCCGACCTCGAGCATCTCGTGGACGGCACCGGTGGACATCATCTTGATGCGGTCACGGTGGGTGAGGTGACCGTCAACCACCCGGACATAGGTGACCACGCCACGGTAGGTGTCATAGACGGAGTCGAAGATGAGGGCCCTCGCCGGTGCGGCAGGGTCGCCCACGGGCGGCGGCGTCTGCTTGACGATCTCGTTGAGGACGGCCTCGACGCCCTCGCCGGTCTTGGCCGACACCTTGAGAACCTCGGCGGGATCGCAGCCGATGATGCCCGCGAGCTCGGCGGCGTACTTGTCGGGGTTGGCCGACGGCAGGTCGATCTTGTTGAGCACTGGGATGATGTGGAGGTCGGCCCCGAGCGCGAGATAGAGGTTGGCCAGCGTCTGCGCCTCGATGCCCTGGGCGGCGTCGACGAGCAGCACCGCACCCTCGCACGCCTCCAGCGCCCGGCTCACCTCGTAGGTGAAGTCGACGTGCCCGGGTGTGTCGATCAGGTGAATGACGTAGTCCTCGTCGCCCACCTTCCACGGCAGCCGCACGTTCTGCGCCTTGATGGTGATGCCACGTTCGCGTTCGATGTCCATCCGGTCGAGGTACTGCGCGCGCATCGCACGCTCCTCCACCACGCCGGTGAGCTGCAGCATCCGGTCGGCCAGCGTCGACTTGCCATGGTCGATGTGGGCGATGATGCAGAAGTTCCGGATCCGCGATGGGTCGGTGAAGGTGGTGTCGGCGAAGTTGGGAATCTCTACTGCTCCTTCGGCGGGTGCCAGTTCTGGCACAGGTCGCCGTCCAGTTTCCCACACCCGGCCGCGAGGTCGCCGCATGACCGATCCCGTCCCCATAGCCTGAGGCCGGAAACTCCGCGTTTTGTAACGCCAGGCGACACAAAACGCGGAGTGTGCAAGGTATTCACAGGACTGAGCTGCCGTATACCCGTAGCTCGCGGTAGGCGACCCGGAAGCGGGCGCGGGTATGGAGGTCGCCCTCCTCGCCGTCGTGGGCGACGCGGAAAGGTTCGTCGGATTCGATGGTCACCACGGGTGCCTGCAATTCGCGATAGATCTTGGAGTTCCGGAGCCGGCCGCTGATCCACGAGGCGAGCAGCCGCGCCGTCGCGTTGCGATGCCCGTCTTCGAGGTAGCGGACGTCGAGTACGCCATCGTCGAGACGGGAGCGCCGGCCGGGAACGAAGCTCGGCGACCCGTAGACCGAGTTGCCCAGAAAGAAGAACGAGACCGTGGCCGGGCGGCCCTCGATGCGCACGTTCACCGGCGACGAGTCGCGCAGGACCTTGAGCGCCGCATGCATGGTGGCCACGGGTCGTTCGATCCGGCGGCGCTGATAGCGCGAACGTGCGCGCACGAACTCCGGGTACGCACCGATGCTGGCCGTGTTGAGAAGCAGCGTTTCGTCGTTGAGCCAGACAACGTCGACACGCGCCACCTGGCCAGACTGAATCGACTTGACGGTGGAGGCAACTTTGGCCGCGTCGATGTCCTTCGCAAAGTGGTTGAACGTTCCCGCGGGAAACACCGCCAGCGGCTTGTCCGCGGCGATCGCATGCCGGGCGACGGTCGCAACCGTACCGTCACCGCCTGCGACGCCGATGTAGTCGGCGCGTTCGGCGACGTCGGCGGCGACCGCATCGATATCGGAATCGGTGTCCAGTTCGACGATCTCGGCCGCGGGAAGACTGTCCCGCAATTCGTCGGCGACCCGCGCGCCCGAACCGTCGCCGGAGGCCGGATTGAGTACGACGACGAGTCCGGCGCCGTCGGGATTGGGGCCCAGGTCCTCGACGGACGGCTCAGGGATGAGGGTCCGGCTGTCGTCGACCGGCGGGACCACCCGCGCACCCGCGACCGCGACGCCCGCGCCCACCGCAAATCCGGCCAGCACATCACCGGGAAAGTGCGCGCCCGTCGCGACACGGGAAAGCCCGACAGCGCCGGCCAGACCCGCCAGCAGATAGCCCGCGGTGCGATTCTCCAGCCCGACACCGATCGCGAACGCGGCCGCGCTGGCGGAATGACCGGACGGGAAGGAGTTGGACGTGGGTTGACGTCGCAGCCGGGAGAGCGGCACACCCGCGAACAGCGGGCGGTTGCGTGGGTAGAGCCGCTTGAAGCCCTGGTTGACCACCAGGCTGGTGACGCCGAGAGTGACCAGGCCGCGCACCGCACCGCGCCGCATCGACAGATTTCCCGACGATCCCAGCCC
>CALMKX010000037.1 GCA_937867335.1 uncultured Acidobacteriota bacterium | reverse complement strand
CCCGGCAGCGCGCTGCCCAGCTTGTCGAGGCCGAGACCGCCGTACTGCGCCTGCGAGGCGAAGAGCTGGAACGGGTCGAGCCCGCCGATGCCGCCGATCGGGTCGAGGGCCATCAGCGCAGCACGTCCAGGGCGCGCATGAACTCGGTCTTGATCGCGTTCAGCGAGGTCGTGTTGGCCTCGTAGGCGCGGGAGGCGGCGATCAGGTCGACCATCTCCGTGACCGGGTTGACGTTCGGATAGGTGACGTAGCCGGCCGCGTCCGCGTCGGGATGGCCGGGCTCGTAGACGCGCCGCATCGGCGTCGCCGTGTCCTCCTGGATGCCCGAGACCTCGACGCCGCGGGCCATCGCGGCCTGCTGGAACTCGCCGAAGGTGGCCATGCCGCCGACGCCCGGCGCGTTCTGCGGCCCGCGCTCCTCGAGCACGACCTGGCGGCGCACGTACGGCCCGCCGTTCGTGCTGCGCGTCGTGTTCGCGTTCGCCAGGTTGCCGGAGACGACGTCGAGCCAGGTGCGGTTCGCCGTGAGCGCCGAGGCGGCGGTGTCGAGTGCGTCGAAGAGCCCCATCGCCGGCCTCAGCGCGCGCTCGTGATCTGCTGGCTCATCACCGAGAGGTTCTTGGTGACGACGCCCATGACGGCGTTGAAGAGGAGCTGCGTCTTCGCGAGCTCCGCGGCCTCGGCGTCGACGTCGACGCCGTTGCCGTCGACCCGCATGAAGTCGCGGTCGTCGGTGGTGACGGTCGGCTCGACCGAGAGCACCGTGCCGGTGGAGCCCGAGCCGATCGCGTCGCGCAGCTCGCTCTCGAACGAGACGTCGGAGCGGTGGTAGTTCGGCGTGTTGACGTTCGCCAGGTTGTTCGAGATCACGGACTGCCTGACCTCGAGGCCGTGGAGGGCGACCTCCATGGCGCGCTGGCTGATGTCGAAGAGCTCCATGTGGGACTCCGGACTCCGAAACGACGAAGGGACGCGGAGCCGCTGCCTGCCTGGCAGCGGCTGTCGCGTCCCTGCGGTGCCGACCCGGTCCTTCCGACCTGGCCGTACCCGCCGTCCGTGCGGGCACTCCATCTATCGGCGCGCCCGATTCCCTTCTTGAGGATGGGCTCGTATCCGTTGAAAGAGGTACGCGTCCGATCCGCCTGGTACAACCACGGGCGTGTCGGGCGTGGTCGCGAAGAGCCGGCGTGCCCGGCTGGGAAGGGCGCTGACGGCGATCGCCTGCTCTCTACTCTGCCTGCTGGGCGGCGCCTTCACCCTCGCGGCCCACGTGCTCAAGACCTCCGCCGGCACGGACGTGAGCCATTTCCACCCCGGCGAAGGCCTGAACGCTGCGGCCAAGCAGCTGCGCAAGGACGCCGCCGGCCTGGTGCCTGGAACGCGCACCGACGACGGCGACCCCACCACCACCTACAACTGTCACGGCCGCACCTTCGACGGCGCCGGCAGCTGGGTCCCCGACCCCACCGACCTGGTCAAGGACGACACCAACCCGGTTCTCCCGGGCCAGACCAAGGTGGGCGATATCCTGGTCTACAAGAAGGGCGGCACCATCACCCACACCGCCACCGTGACCAAGGTGGACGGCACGGGCAACGCCACCGAGGTGCGCAGCAAGTGGGGCGACATGGGCCAGTACCTGCACAAGCCGGACGAAGTGCCCAAGGGCCAGTCCGGCATGGTGGGCGGCAAGATGATCACCCTGGCCGACTACGGCAGCTTCGAGGTGCGGCGCAAGAAGTAGGCCGCTTTCGGGAGGAGAGTCGAGCGTGGGAGTCTGGCTGGTGGGATGCGGGGCAGGTTGGAGGCGGGCTCGGTGGGCCGGCCTCCTCGCCCTGCTCTGGCTTGCGAGCTCTCCGGCTTCGGCCCACGATGCCACCACCATGACGCCGGAGGAGATCCGCGGCCGGGCCCGCCAGTTGATCCTCGCCCTCGACGACGCCCCCCGGCTCGCGGCCCTCGCTCCGGCAGGCAAGCCCCTGGGCGAGCTGGCTCGGGCCCTCGCCGCCCTGCCCGAGGTCCGCGAGCTGGTGCACCTGAGGCCCTATTCCACCGAGGAAACCTTGCGCCGCCTGGCGATCGAGGCTCGAGCTCCTCGCCCGGAGCGAGAGACCCTGGTGGCGGCCCTGGTTCTGAGCCTCGAGGAAAGCGACGTGCGCGGAGCCTTGCCGGGCCTCCTCGCTCTCGGCCGAGCCTGGCCGGAGGGGGCGCCGTACGTTCCCCCTTTCACCACTCAAGCCCTCCTCGCCCTGTGCCGGGACGGGGGCCAACAGCCGGTCTCCTACCGATTCCCCCGCGGTGAGCTTGCGCGGGCCCTGGAGCTCGGCCGCAAAGCAGCCCGGGAGCGCACGGAAGAACTGGTGGCGAGCTTTGCGAGCTCGGATCTGAGCCTGCGCTGGGTGGGCTCCTCGGGCCCCAATACCTTGCGCGCCACCCTCGAGCGGGACGCCGAGGTGATCGAGCTCTCACTCCTGGCAGCCTTCGCTCCCGAGCCCCTGCTCGCCCGCTTCGAGCATCCCGAGGCCGACCTCGCCCGGGACTACGAGCTCTCGGCCCTGGCTTACGCTCTCGAGCTCGGAGAGGCCAAGGCCGCCATCCCGGCATTGGCCCACTTCGCCACCGGGCCGGACCGCGGCTACCTCTTCGCTCCCCTCTTCGCCACTCGAGCTCTGGCCGTGCTCTCCGGCCAGGAAGACCCCAACCCGGCCTACCACGTCTACACCCCCGAGCAGATGCGGTCCCTCGCCGAGCGCGCCCTCGCTCGCTGGCCAGCGAAACCAGGCGGCTGAACCGGGCACGAAGGGCCTTCGCCCTCACCTTTCGAGCGGGGCAGCTCCACCCGATCGGTCATCTTCCGTTCATCGACGAAGAACTAACCTCTGGGGCGAGTTTCCTTCCGGCGGTGCGCTCCGCCCTTGGCGGGATGAGGAGCCCACGCCGGAGAGCCTGGGAGTGTTGACCATGAGACTTCGACCACGTTTCCTCGCCGGGCTGGGGATCGCCCTGCTGGCGCCCTTCGCCCCGCTCTTCGCTCAGCCTTCGTTCACCGAGATCAGCCCGAGCAACAACCCGTACTTCTCGACACCGCTCGAGGAGGATTTCTGGGTCAACGCGACAGCCCCCGCGGACGTCGATGGCGACGGCGACCTGGACCTCGCGGTGATCGGTTTCTACGTGGTGTACAACCAGAGCGTGGAGGACCGCCTGGTGCTGCTGCGCAACGATGGGCCGGGCACGGGCGGAGAGTGGCAGTTCACGCCGGTGCCGATTCCTCTCGGCGCCTTGACGGCGGGAGCTTCCGACCTCGCCTGGGGGGATTTCGACGGCGACGGCGACGACGACCTCGCCGTGGGCTCGAACGGCGCCACGGTGATCTACCGCAACAGTGCGGGGACTCTTGCCCCACTGGCCACCTCGCTGCCCGGCTACGACGAGGACTCCGGCTACGACGGCGCCTACGACCTGCGCTCCCTGAGCTGGGCCGACGCCGACAACGACGGCGACCTCGATCTGCTGGTGCCTTCGGTGTTCGATGCCGACCTCGGCGAGTACACCACCAAGCTGATGCGCAACGACGGGCCGGACGGCGCCGGGGGCTGGCTCTTCGCCGACTCGGGGGCGGCTCTGGACGGAACCTCGAACGCCCAGACCGGCTGGGCCGACGACGACCACGACGGCGACCTCGACCTCTTCCTGGTCAACGTCGACCCGTTCCTGGGCACCGGCTTCGTACGCCGCCTGGGCAACGAGGGCGGCGTCTTCACCGGCCAGGATCTGCTGCCGATCCGCATCGACCACGGCCTCGCGGATTGGGCCGACTACGACGCCGACGGCGACCTCGACATCCTGGTGGCCGGCAACATCGAGCAGACCGACGGCAGCTTCGTGACGGTGCTTCGGGTCTACCGCAACGAGGGTACCGGCTACACACCGATCGAGCTGATCACCGCTCCCTCGGTCAATTGGCTGGACATCCACGCCGCCTCCTGGGCGGACTACGACTCGGACGGCGATGTGGACATCCTGGTGACCGGCAACTTCATCGGCGCCACAGACATCCAGGGCCACTCGGACGTCTTCGCCAACAACGGCGGCACGTTCACCGCCCTGGGGCTCGAGCTACCGGCGCCGATCTCTTCGGTGGGTCGAGGCGGCTCCTTCACCTGGTTCGATGTCGACGGCGACGGCGATCTCGACTACCTGGTGGCCGGCGCCTACTACGTGCCGGGAGGCAACGGCCTGGTGGAATCCGAGATGCACCTCTACCGCAACGGCGCCACGGGCGCGAACGCCGCGCCCACGGCACCGAGTGGCCTGGTGGCTCAACCGGTGCCGGGCGGTGTGACACTGACCTGGAGCCCGGGCACGGACGACCACACCAGCGGCATGGCCCTGACTTACGAGCTCGACCTGCGCCGCGCGGGCGAGCCCGCGGCCCTGGTGCGGCGACTGCCCCAGCCGGGCGGCCTCGGAGCGGTGACCAGCTGGGAGCTTCTGGGCTTGCCGGCCGGCACCTACACCTGGAGCGTCCGTACCGTGGACAGCGCGTTCAACGGCAGCCCGAAGGCCGAGGGGACGTTCGTGACGGGAGGGGCTGGGCCGATCTTCGCGGACGGCTTCGAGTCCGGGAACTTCAGCGGCTGGAGCCGGGTGGGGCCGTAGGGGGCGAGCGCAACGATGGGGGGCGAGAGACCGTAAACTGGGCACCGTGACCCGTCGGCCCTGGGCGGCCCGGGCGGGAGCCCCCCTATGACGGACGATGCCAAGCCGGTCGACCGGCTGATGCCGCTGGTGTACGAGGAGCTCCGCCTGCTCGCGGCCAAGATCCTCCAGGGCGACCGCGGCGCCGGAGCGGTGGCCCCCACCAGCCTGGTACACGAGGCCTATCTGCGGCTGCTCGACCAGCGCAAGGTGGACTGGCAGGACCGCTCGCACTTCTTCCGCATCGCCGCCCGGGTGATGCGCCGGGTACTGGTGGACACCGTACGGACCCGCCAGGCGAAAAAACGGGGAGCGGGCCTGCTGGTGACCCTGGTGGAGGCCGCGGCCGAGCCGGCCAGCCCGCGAGTGAGCGTGCAGGAGCTCGACGAAGTCCTCACCACTCTCACTCGCCAGGCACCTCTCCAGGCCTCGATCGTCGAGCTGCGCTATTTCGCGGGCTTCACCATCGAGGAAACCGCCGCCGCGCTCGGCATCAGCCCGGCCACGGTGAAGCGCGACTGGGCGCTCGCCCGGGCGTGGATCTACCTCCAGCTGCAGGACAAGGCCGCTCTTGAGCAACTCTGAGCCCTGGCAGGCGCTGCGCGAGCTCTTCCACCGCGCGCTCGACCTGCCGGCCGCCGAGCGCCGCGCCTTCCTGGTGGCCGAGTGCCACGACCAGCCCGAGCTCGCGCACCAGCTGCTGGCCCTGCTCGAAGCCCACGAAGAGGCCGGCGAGTTCCTGGAAGGCGGCCTCGCGGAGGCCGAGCCGGAGCTTCTGGCCCCCTGGCAGACGGCCACCCAGGGCCTGCGCATCGGCGCCTATCGAGTGGTCGAGGAGCTCGGCCGCGGCGGCATGGGCGCCGTCTACCTGGCCGAGCGAGCGGACGACTCCTTCCACCAGCGGGTGGCCCTGAAGCTGGTAAAACGCGGGATGGACAGCGAGGAGATCCTGCGCCGCTTCCTGGCCGAGCGCCAGATCCTCGCCACCCTGAACCATCCCCACATCGCCCGCCTGCTGGACGGCGGCTCCGACTCCGAAGGCCGGCCTTTCTTCGTCATGGAGCACATCGAGGGCACGCCGATCACCGCCTACTGCGCCAGCCGTGGCCTCGGCGTCGAGGCCCGGCTGCGGCTGTTCCTGGGCGTGGCCGAGGCCGTGCACTTCGCCCACCAGCACCTGGTGGTGCACCGGGACTTGAAGCCGGCCAATATCCTGGTAACGGCGGACGGCACCCCCAAGCTGCTCGATTTCGGCATCGCCAAGGTGCTCGCGCCCGACCGCGCCGGCGGTGCCACCGTCGACGGCAGCCGCCCCCGCACCCCGGACTACGCGAGCCCGGAACAGCTGGCGGGCGGGCCGATCACCACCGCCACGGACGTCTATGGCCTCGGCCTGCTGCTCTATGAACTCCTGGTGGGAGCCAACCCGCGAACGGAAACCGGCACCCCGAGCGCCCACGAGCTCGCTCCACCCAGCCGGGTGGCTCTCCGGCTCGAGGGAGAGCTGGGCGGAGCGGAAGCCCGCAGGCGAGCCCGGCGCCTCGCCGGGGACCTCGACACCGTGGTGCTCAAGGCTCTCTCGCCGGCTCCCGCAGATCGCTACGCCTCGGCTCGGGACCTGGCCGACGACCTCGGGCGCCACCTCGCCCATCGGCCGATCGAGGCCCGCCGGCCCACCCTCGCCTATCGCCTGGCCTCCTTCGTGCGGCGGCACCGCCTGGCCGTGGC
>CALMKX010000036.1 GCA_937867335.1 uncultured Acidobacteriota bacterium | reverse complement strand
CAGCGCATGGCGAATTGCCACAGCGCGAACAGCATCAACACCGCCCAGGAGAAGGTGCTCAAGCCCAGTCCGAGCAGCAGCCATTCGTGCATCTTGAGCGGCGAGCGGCCGCTGCGCGCCAGCAGCACCGCGAACACGATGAACACCAGCAGCTCACCCCAGTACAGGATGGCCGGCCCGACGCCGCGCCCGCCGGCAAACAACACCCAACGGTCCAGCGGCAAGCGCAGCACCGTGGTGATGTTGCTGGCGGCATTGCGCAGATCGACCTCGGGCGAGCGGGTGCGCCAGGCCACGCCGTCATCGCTCTGCCAGTGGATCTGCACGCGATGCGCGCCCGGCAGCACGGCCAGCGGCAGCTCGCCGTTCTCCGGCCGCACCGGCACCGAGCTGCCATCCACGTTGACCTCGCTCACCCGCGCCGTGGCGGGCAGCTTGAGCGTATGCCGGCCGCCCTGCGTGCTGCGATAGGACAGAGCGAGTGTCGATTCGGTGACGCGCTTGCCGGCGGTGGCGTTGAGTTCCACGTTGTCGATGGCCAGGCTCCCCCCCTGCGCGGCCGCCGGCCGCGCCACCGCCACGGTGAGCCGCTCGCCGGGACGCGGGTGGTATTCGAAGATCCAGTTCGCCGCGTCCAGCGGCGCGGGCATCACGGCCGGCAGGCCGCTGAAGGTCGCGCGCCACATCGGGCTGACATTGAAGCTCCACACCTCCACCCAGGGCGCATCCTTGGGCGCGGTCAGCGTCAGGCTGTCCACGCGGGCCAGGCCCGATTGCCAGGAAAACGTCGTGGCGTTGCTGTCGAAACCCACCAGCACGCCCTTGCCATCGCGCGACTCGATGCCCGGCGTCAGCACCGACTCGCCCGCCAGCAGCGGCACCTGCAGGCTGAAGCCACCCTTCTGCGGCGCCAGCCGTTCGATGCGCGTGCTCATCGACCAGTCCAGATCGAGTTGGATCTGCCGGTGCAGACGCACGAAGGGTGCGAACTGCGCGGCGGTGTCCGTATCGGTCGAGTCCGCGGCGGCCTTGCGGCGCACCAGCTCCAGGGTGTTGGCCAGCAGCCGGCCCGCGTTCACACCGTTCACATCCCAGCCGCTGCCGTTCACCGCGATGTTGTGCGGCACCTGCGGGAACACCACTTGGATGGATTCGGCCGGCGGCAGGCGGCCCGCCACGCGCACCTTGTGCACGCCGGGTTGCAGGGCGATCCAATATTGCTGCGCGGGATCGCGATACACGCCGGCCACCGCCGCGCCATCGACGCTGACGGTGTCGGGCTCGAAGCGATTGGCGGCCGCCGGTAGCGCCACCGCCACGCTGGTCAACGCCGACACCTCCAGCTGCGCATCGAGGCTGCCGGGCGTGAGCGTGACCTGCGCCGAGAGGATGTCGACGCAGCTCGGCAGGCATTGCGGCGCGCGGGTGAGGCGTGCGCGCAATTCATTCAGCAGATCGCTGGAGGGCGTGGCGGCGGCATCGGCGCGCGATGCGATCCCGCCAAGCAGCAGCACCGCCGCCGCGGCCGCGGCGCGCGGCGGCAGAAGACCGCGCCATTGATCGCGCAGATCCGTGCTGCTGCGGATCAGCAGCGCGAACACCCAGGCGAGCAGCGCGACGCCGAGCAGGCGCCACACGGCCACCCAGCCGGCGTTGAGGATCAGGAAGTGCACGCTCTCCGAGGCCTCGACCGGGCCGTTCCAGGCGTAGGCGTAGCTGACGAAATTCCAATGCGGCCGGCCCGGACCCGCCTGCACCAGCGTGCCGGGCGCGTAGCGCTGCAGGCTCGCCGAGGCTTTCAGGCCATAGGGATTGTCGACGACAGCGCTCGCGGCAGGAGCGGCCACGGCGTCCTCCCTGGCGAGTTCCGGCGGCGGCGGCGGGGGATTGTCCAACTGCACGCTCGGCGGCGCAGCGCGATTGCGGCGGGCGCCGGTGACGCTGACTTCCTGCAGCTCGGTGTTTGCATCCGCCGCGGCGGCGGCCGGCGCCGTCTCCTCGAGGACCGCCGGTTCGTATATCGCGCCGCCGGTATCCGCCAGCTGCGGATACAGCGCGAAGCGGATCTGCGACACGGCGAACGGCACCAGCACCAGCAGCAGCAAGCCGAGCAGGGCGGTGCGCATCCAGGAAAGCACCGTGCGTGGCCAGCCCGCCGGCGCCACCCGCAGGCTCACTAGCGCGATCATCACGGCCAGCAGCAGCCAGACGATGCGCGCGTCCTCCTGATGCACCAGCGCCACGGCCGCCAGTGTCGCCGCGGCGAACAGCGCGCCACGCAGGCGTAAGGCGATGGCGGCGGTGATCAGCAAAAGGAACAGGTCCATCAATCCCCAGCGCTCCACCCAGGCCTGCGGCGCGGCGTCCGCCCCCAGCGCGGCGAGCAGGCGATGGCCGGGCGGCAGGTTCAACAGGCCCGAGACATGATCGAAGCGTTCGACCCAACCGGTGGCGGGCATGCGGCCGGTGCCGGCATCGAGCCGGCCCAGGGTGGAGAGCGACACCTGCGGGCTGCGCAATTCCACGCCGCTGAGGCCCGCGCTCGCGCCTTCGGTCACCAGCAGGCTCTCGCCGTCCTTGCTGGCGCTGGCGAGGCGATACGGGCGGCTCATGTCGAGGCGCCACTGGGTGCGCATCCGGCCGTTGATGCGATCGGCGATGGTATAGCCGCCGTGGTCGAAATCCAGGTACAGCTGCCGCTGCAGCGTCAGCCGGTTGCCATCCTGCGCCGACAGTCCGCGGCTGCGCTCCACCACCTGCAGCGATGCGCCGGGCAGCACGCGAAAGCTGGGATATTGGCGCCACGCCGGCGGCACGTTGGCCTGCGCCGGATCGATGCCCACGGCGCCCTCGACCGCGGCCACCCGCAACCGGTCATCGGCGGCGTAGCCCCAGATCTCCTGCTTCGGCCACAGACCCTTGACCGCCGGCAGCGTGATCGTCTGCGCGCTGTCGCGGCCGCGGGCGAGCAGCGTGATCTCCCAGTTGCCGGCGCGGGCCTGCACCCGCAGCCGGCCATCGGCATCGATGCGCGCCGGCAGCGCGCTGCTCAGCGCCATGGGCGTGAAGCCCGCCGGCAGCACCGTGGAGAGCAGTTCCTCGCGCGCATCGCCCGACACCTGCAGGCGCAGCTGCGTGGTCAACAGCGCCGGCAGGCCGTCGGCGAGCAGGCGGTAGACCTGCACGTCGATGCCCTGCACCTGCTCGGCGTCGCGGCGCTTGCCCAGCCACACGGCGCCATCGGGGCGATCGGCTTGCGCGATCTCGCGGCCGTCCAGGCGCAACGAGACCAGGCCGGAACGCGCCGGGATGGACAGCGACTCGGGGCGGCGCTCCCAGGCGAAGCTGCCGCTGATGGCATGGGTGCCGGCGGCGAGGCGCAGCTGCTCGTCACCTCCCCCCGCCCCGGCGAGCACCTGCTGCTCGACCCGGAAACCCCGCCCGGGCTTTCGACTCTCGGCCTGCGGGTCACCGTCAACCCGCGGGCCGAGCAGGTGGTGTGGTACGTCGACGGCCAGCCCTTCGCCACCGTGGACTACCCCTTCACCACCCGCTGGCCCCTGAAGCCCGGCGAGCACCGCTTCGAAGCGCGGCTGCCGTTCGCCCCGGCGCGCTCGCGGGTGGTGACGGTGGTGGTGGAGTAGGGGGGCTCCCGTTCCTACTTCTTGAGCGCCGTCGCGATCACCGTGCCCATGGCCGTGGGTTGGGGGTCGTTCTGGTGCTGCACGGCGTGCACGGCCCACTCGGCGAGGCGCACCTTGT
This sequence comes from uncultured Acidobacteriota bacterium, assembly GCA_937867335.1. Lineage (GTDB taxonomy): Bacteria > Acidobacteriota > Thermoanaerobaculia > Multivoradales > SZUA-115 > JAXLQX01. The sequence continues at coordinate 9,163 of CALMKX010000036.1, read as the reverse complement.
CGCGCTGGAAGATCATCACGTGCGTCGAGCCGCCGAACTCGAAGTGGCCGATCTCGGTGTCGCGCAGGATCGGCACCGGAGTCGCCCCTTCGCCGACGATGAAGGTGGAGGGCTCGATGACGCAGGTGGACACCTCCACCATGCCGATGCAGATCAGCGCCACGTAGCCGCAGGTGGGGTGCTCGAAGATGAAGATCGCCCGGGCCGCCACGTGGCCGAGGTAGGGCTGGGACTCGGTGCCCTCCCAGGTGCCGGCGTCCTCACCCTGGCCGGGTCGCTGGGCGAAATAGGTGCCCGGCTGCACCCAGGAACGCACCAGCTTGCCGTCCAGGGGGCAGCGCCAGCGGTGGTAGTGGGTGGCGGAAAGAAAACCTTGATAAAGCTGGCCGCCCTCGAAGAGCTTGGCCCACTGGCGCTGGCCGGCGAGGAGATCGAGCAGGGAGTAGTTGACGTCCTTGATCCAGAACTGCGTCTCGAGCTTCACAGGGTTGGCGTATTCCCAGGGCGTGGTTTCGCAGCCGATGTTGACATCCACTTTCGGATTGCCCAAGAACGGCCGCGCGCCCGGCACGAACTGCCGGATGAAAAAAGAATTCCAGGAATCGAAGCCATAGCCCGGCTGCGTGGGGTTGCATTGCATCTGGGTCCAGACGCCGGCCTTCCAGGCGGCGGCGGAAATCCACGAGCCGGGCTTCTCGGGATGAGCGATGTCGAGTTTGTCGAGCGAAGGGCTGCTCTTGAGAAAAGTGTTCCACGCGTCGAGCACCTTCTTGAACTGTTGGTTGAAGTAGGTGTCGTGGAACAGGGCGAGGCCCGCCTCGGTGGCCATGGAGACCGCCAGGAGGCCGTTCATCGGCGTGCCCACCATCACGGTCTCGTTGAAGCCGGGAGAGGTGGTGATGATCTCGTTCAAGATCTCGAACAGGCTGTCGAAGCCGTCGATCCACACCGCATCGCCGTCGGCTCTGATTTCCTTGCGAGTAGCCTCGTCCTGGCTGGCCACGTAGGCGTTGGCCTGTTCGATCATCGAATGCACCCACATGCGGTAGACACTGTGGGAGTTCACCCAGTCCTTGAAGTCTTGCATCACCGGAGTCAAGGGCGCGAGCGTTCCGGCCTGCTTCTTGGCGGCGATTTCGTCGCGCAGCGGAATCAGATATTTCGCCGTGGCCCACAGCCGGTTGGGCACCCAGAAACCCATCTGAACCGGCCCGGCGGTCTCGAGAGAAAGCAGCGGCGACTTGGCTCCGGGCTTGTTGCTCTTCTTGGTAGGTGTTTTGGGCTTGGTGCTTCCGGACTTGGCCATGGCCTCTCCCTCAACGGACGGTAGAAAGATAAGGATTTCCCGCCGGCACAGACCCAGGCCCCAGCCCAAGGGTTCACGGCCAACAGGGCGACACGCGTACGTCTGTAGTTTCGGGAAGTCTACGGACCGGGAATGGGGATGTCAAGAATGGCGCGCGGCATCGGAAATTCTCAGCGAATTGCTTCGAAACCCCCGCACCGACCTGGCGAGCCAGCTCTACGGCGAGGCGGGCTTACCACATTGTGGTGAATCCGAAGCGTTTCGATACGATTGGAGCTGGAGCAAACTCGAGGAAGGAACGCCGAGCCTGTGGAGAGCCTGTTGTAGAGGCGCAGTCTCTTGCCGGGCTACGGCTTCGCGTTCACCGCCGTCGCGCGAGCCCCGTCCCGAGGGCCGTGCCGAAGGCGGCTCCGAAGGCCACTCCGAGGGCGGTTTGGTGGAGGGCGACGCCGATCGCGGTGCCGAGCCCCACTCCGAGGGCGATCCAGAGGCCCAGGGTGAACGAGTTGTTCCGGCGGCGAAGCTGGGTTGTGGACATGGTCAGCCTCCGAATTCAGTGGGAAGGTCGCGGGCGAGCCAGCCGTTGATGCCGGCGGACATCACTTTCACCTGGGCGAAGCCCATCTTCTTGGCCCGGCGCGCGGCGTTGGGGGCTTTGCGGCAGAGCGGATTGGAACAGTAGAACACCAGGCTGGCTTCGCGGTCGGCCGGCAGGTCGCCCTCGGTGAAGCGCTCCGGGTCGAGGTGCAGGGCGCCGGGAACCCGGGCGGTGGTGAAACTCTGTCGGGAGTTGACGTCGAAGACCTTCACTCGGTGTTCTCGGTTGAGCTCGTGGAGGCGATCCGGGGAGATCGTGTCGAGGCCCATCAAGAAAGCGAACATGGTGGCTTCTCCTGGCGAAGTAGGGAGATCGGGAATTCCGGACGGGAGCCCCGGCACGACGAAGGCGTGGCGCTCGAGAGCACGGCTCAGCGCCTTCCGACTCCGACCTGAAGGGCGACCCAGCCCAGCTGATCGTCGAGATAGTGGGCGGCGAACCAGGGCGGAGGCAGGTGCCAGGGGAGCCGCCATTCGATGATGTTGTGAGTGGCCCGGGGGTAGAGGAGGCCGGTGAAGGCGTGGTTGCCGCCACCCTCGAGAGCTCGGCGCATCCGCTCGAGCGCCGCCGGGCCGTCCATCTTGGGATCGATGCCGCCTTCTTGAACGAGCACGGGGCAGCGAAGCTCGGCGAGGAGCGGCAGGGCGTCGAAGTCCATGCGCGCCCTCCAGCCGGCGAACCAAGGGAGCTGCAGCACTCGGCTGTACTCGGGCACCGAGGGCTCCAGGTACCAGGCGGTCTCGAACCAGGGTTCGCTGCGGGCCTGCTCGAGCTGGCGGTTGAGGGCTTCGCGCCCTTCTCCCTGGCGCTGGAAAGCCGAGATCTGCCGGTAGAGGTTTCCGGCTCGCCGGGCGGCGGCTTCGCCGTACCCGGCCTGGCGAACGCGGGCTGCGGTCTCGTAGGTCACCTGCTCGGCCGGCGTCGTGGCCGCACCCGAAACGATCACCAGGAACGCTGCCTGCGCCTTCAGGGCGGCGATCGTGCCGGTCCACTCGCCTTCGCTGAGGCCGCGAAGGCCGACCCGCTGGGGATCGACCTCGGGATGGCGCCGCAGCCGCTCCACGGCCTGGGCGGCATCGTTCCCCAGCTCCTGGTAGGTGGCGTCCGCCAGGCTCCCGGAGGACTCGCCGCTGCCGCGTTTGTCGTAGGCCAGGGCGGCGATGCCCCGCCGTGCGTAGGCCCGGGCGTAGAAGCGGGACTCGCCTCGGGGCGAGCGCCCCGCGCCGTGGACCAGCACCACCGCCGGATACCGGCCGGTCCGAGGCGGCAGGTAGAGGGTGCCGCGCAGGGTCACCCCGCCGTTGTCGAAGGAGACTTCCTGAGTGCGATAGGCGAGCGTGAGGTCGTAGGCGGCGGTGAGAGCGGTGCCGGCCAGGGCGAGGGCGAGCCAGCCGGTGAGGGCCCGCCGGATGCGCCCGGCCGGCCGGCGTAGATCGGCCACGAAACCGAGAGAGGCGAGAGCCGAGGCGCACAACAGGGCCGGGCGGAGGTCGAGAACGGGGGGCAGTGCGCTCGTGAGACCCACCAGGAGGAGCCCAGAAGCTGCAGCGAGGAGGCCTGGCAGCAGGCCGAGGGAGCGCTGGAGGAAGGGCATGTCGTAGGAGCTCGAGAGTTCGAGACTGGTGTTGAAATGGAGTACGTGAGCCAGGGCAGGAAGTTTGGCGGTCGGGGGCTCGAGGAGTCGCCGAGCCAAGACGCAGATGCGGTCGGCGAGGCGCGAAACCAACGCGCTCGCCCGGCCGTACGGCGGCCATGACAGGAAAACGGTTGGTTCTGACTCTGCTAGTCGCCGCCGCCTGCGGCCTTGCCTTCTCCCTCCCCACCCGCTCCCAGGAGCCGCCCGCCGAGGCGGAGCCTCTCGAGGCTCGCGGCGCTGCCCTGGATGCAGCGCTCTCGGCCGCCTTCAACGCTCACGACCTGGACCGCCTGATGGCTCTCTTCACCGAGGACGTGGAGTTCTACCACGACAACGAGGGCCTGCAACACCGCGCGGGGGTGGAGGCGGGCTTTCGCGGACTGTTCGCTCAAGGCAACGGCATCGAGCGGGACCTAGTGCCGGGGAGCCTCGCGATCTATCCGCTGCCGGGCTTCGGCCTGCTGGAGGTCGGGAGCCACCGGTTCTGCCACCAGGAGAATGGCCGGCCGGACTGCGGCACGTTCTCCTTCGCCCACGTGTGGCGGCAGGAGGGGCCGAATTGGCGGATTTCCCGGGTGCTTTCCTACGGCCACCGGCCGGCAGCGAAGGCGCGCTAGAGGGCCGGCTTCAGCCCTCGCTCGAGAGGGAGAGTTCTTCGGCCACCAGCTCGCGGCCGGGAGTGCCGGTCAGGATGCGCCAGAGGACGATCTTCTCGTCGAGCTCGGCCAGGCGGCGGGCGAGCAGCCGGCCCAGCAGGCGCAGCACCTCGAGGGACTCTTCGGCGCCGTGGGCGAAGAGGCCGCGGATGGAGGCGCGGTTGAGCACCAACACGGTGGCGGCGCCGCCCTCCACGCGGGCGTCGGCGGAGCGGGGCTGGCCGTCGAGCAGCGCCATCTCGCCGAAGAGCTCGCCGGGGCCGAGCACGGTCAAGGCTTCTTCGCCGCCGCCGGGGATGAACTTGCTGATCACCACCTTGCCTTCGACCAGGGCGAAGAGCTCAGCGCCGGGGTCCCCCTCGCGAAAGAGGTAGTCGCCGGGGCCGAAGCGCTTTTCTTCGGAGAAGTGGGCGAACATGGCGAGTTCGTGGCGGGAGAGCCCCCGCTGGGCGAGGGCGCGCAGGGTGGCTTCGCGGTCCACTTCGAGGCGCTCACCCAGGGCCACGGCGGCCGAGCCGCGCAGCGCCGGTTCCGGAGCGTTGCCCTGGGCGAAGATGCGCCGCAGGTCCTCGTTGCTGCGCCGCAGCTTGGAGGCGAGGGCGTGCCAGAGCACCCAGAGCAGCCTGGCCTCGAGCGCCGGAGAGCCGGCGAGCAGGGGGCGGAGGGCCTCGGCGTCGAAACGCAGGAGGCGGCTGGCCCGGCTGGCGGTGGCGTCGCCGGAGGGAGGGAGGCCGGCGAGGAAGCCCTCTTCGCCGAAGAGTTCGCCGGGCGCCATGGTGCGCACGGTGAGGTTGGCCAGGGTATGGGAGCGTTCGAGGCGCACTTCGCCGCGCTCGAGCAGAAAGACGTCCTGGCTGGGCTGAGCCCGGCTCGCCACCAGGCTGCCGACGGGGTGGATCTCTTCCTGAACGACGGCGCTCAGGCGGAAAAGGTCGTCCTCGGAGAGCTCGGAGAAGATCTGCAGCTGGGAGAGGCGCAGGGCGAGGGCCAGGGAGCCGCGGCGCTGTTTGCGCGGCGGCGGGCCGAAGAGGGCGTTGCCCTGGGCGCCGGAGGGCTGCTCGAAGAAGCGGTCGCGCCGCCAGCGGAGGCGGTCGGTGGTGGTTTCGATCAGCTCGCGGCGGGCCTGGAAGCGGTCGCCGAGCTGGGCCTTGGAGAGGCCGAGGCGGCGGGCGAATTTGCTCAGGCGGCGGGTGAGCTCGCCTTTCTTGGCGGCATCGAGGTCGGCGAGCAGCAAGTAGGCGTGGATGGCGGCGTCGAGGGCGCGGTCGGGCCGCTGGCACTGTTCTTCGAGGTAGCTGAGCTGGTCGGCGGCTTCGCCGTCGAAGGGGTCGAGGCGTAGAGCGTAGGCGAGCTCCTGGGCGGCTTCGTCCCGGCGGCCCATTTCGCCGGCCACGGCGGCGAGCAGGCGGTGGACTTCGGGCAGAGCGGGGGCCTTGACCTTGGCGACGGCGAGGAGGTCGTTGGCGCCGGCGTCGTCGCCTTTGCGCCAGAGCTGGCGGGCGAGGCCAGTGAACTGGACGGCGTCCACGGCCTCGCGGCGGAGCTCTTCACCGGCGGCTTCGACCAGGCTGGAGCGGCTGCCGGCTTTGGGGTCCCGCCGCTGGCTGGTGCGAGTGGCAGCGAGCTCCTGGCGCGCCAGGGCATTGCCAGGATCGAGGTCGAGAGCCAGGGCCAAGAGGTGGGCGGCCTGGGCGGCCATTCCCTCGCCGCGCAATCGGCCGGCAAGTTCCACCAGGTCTCGAGCCCGGCGCCGTCTGGCTTCGCGGTCGACCATTCTTGGAAGGTTAAGCGAAGTGAGAGAGGGACGCTATCACGAGCTCGAGTTTTGGGCCGCGCGGGCCCGGGGGGGTGGAGTTGTCATCCTTGGGCCTCCTGGCTTAAGTTATCGCCTTGTGGCAACAGCTCGAGAAATCCAGGATCAGATCGCGAGCGGGATCGGGCACTGCAAGAAGGGCCGCTGGGAAGAGGGGCTCGCGGAGCTGGCTCCGCTCACCCAGCAGGAGAACCTCCCCGTGGACCTGCCCGGCACCTTCTATTCCTACCTGGGCTACGCCATCGCGAAGGTCCAGGGGCGGCGGCGCGAGGGCCTGGCTCTCTGCCAGCACGGGGTGAAGCTGGAGTTCTACCGCGGCGAGAACTACATCAACCTGGCCGGTGTGCACCTCCTGGTGGGCAATCGGGCGGGGGCGGTGAAGGCGATCTTCGACGGCCTCCAGCACGACCGCCGCAACCGGGAACTGCAGCGCATGGCCCGCAAGATGGGAATTCGCCGGCGGCCCATCATCCCCTTCCTGGACCGCGCCCACCCGATCAACGTCTGGCTCGGCAAGGTGCGCCACCGGCTCCTCGGCGGCATCTGAACCCAACCCCACCCTGAGCTGGTTCAGGCCACTGGCCCGGGCCAGTGGCGACTCCTTTTTCTGAGATGATGTTCAGGTTATCATTGCGATGTTGCTATTGCCGTCTGGAGGATCTGGGCGCGCTGCAGAGCCGGCCGCTCCAGCACCTCGCGGACAGCCCGCGGCTCCATGGTGGGGCCCCGGGAACCCGGTAACGGAGGTCATAGAGATGAACAAGAGGAAGCGGATCCTGCTCGGTCTTGCTGCTGTGAGCCTTCTGGTAGTCGCGCTGCTCATGGCGATCCCTCGCCCCGCCCACGCGGTACCGGCGGTGGGCCTCCACAAGTACTACTCGGACGCCACCTACACGGTGCAGGTGGGGCAGCTCAGGGTCTTCTGCAACTTCACCACCAGCGGCTGGGGCGTGCTCACCAACTACGAGAAGTACACCCCCACGAGCTGCGACGTCTGAGACCCGCCTCCGGCGGTCCCCTCCCCGGTACCGCCGGTCCTCCCTCCCGATCAGCGCTCGTGGCTGCCGCCCCCCGCCCCGTAGCGGGTGTGGGCGTGGCGGATGTCGGTGGCCTCCACGAAGTAGATGACGTCCTCGCAGATGTTGGTGGCGTGATCCGCCACCCGCTCGAGATTGAGCGCCACCAGCTGGAGATGCAGGGCGGTGGTGGTGCGTTGGGGCTGCTCGAGGGTGCCGGCGAGGAGCTTGGTGAATGTCTCCTCGTAGAGAGTGTCGATCTCGTCGTCGCGGCCGTGCACTTCGCGGGCGAAGTCCGGATTGCGGTCGACGAAGGCGTCCAGGCTGTCGTGGATCATCTGCCGGGCGAGTTGGGAGAGCCGGGGCAGGTTCTCGGCACCGGGCACCGGGGCCTGACCCTGGATGGCCAGGGAGGCGCGGGCGATGTTCTTGGCCGAGTCCCCCATGCGCTCGAGGTCGGTGATGATCTTCATCGCGGCATAGAGAAAGCGCAGATCCACGGCCATGGGCTGCTGAGTGGCGAGGAGGCGCAGGCAATCGTCGTCGATGCCCTTTTCCAGGGCGTCGACCTCGCGATCGCGGGCGATGGTGTCCTCGGCGAGGTCGGGATCGCGCTCCAGGAGCGCCCTCATGGCGTTGCCGACCATCTCTTCGACGATGCCGCCCATCTCCAGCAACCGCTGGCGGATGCGCAACAGATCCTGCTCTCGGTGTCGCTCCACGGCAAATCCCCCATCCTCAAGTGTGGCAGCCTTGGCCCCGGAAAGACAATGGCAGGCCGGCGACGAAAGCGGGCCATCCCGCCTGCTAGAGTGCTTCCCGGAGTCGGCCCCGGACGGCCGGTTCCGCGCGGGGCGGCGAAGAGGGCGAGACCAGGATGAAGAAGAAGACCAAAGGCGGCGCCTCCGGGGCGCGGGCAGGGCGGAAGGCGCCGGTCCAGGTGCGCGACTCGGCCGGCAACGTCCACCCCTTCCTGCGCGGCATGATCACCCACGATCTGGTGCAGCGCGGCCTCTCTTTCGAGGACGCCTACGCCGCCGCCCGAGCGATCCGCGATCGCCTGGGCAAAAAGACGGTGACCTCCACTTCCGAGCTCCGGGATCTGATCGACGAGCAGCTGGAACTGATGCTCGGCGCCGAGGCGGTCGGTCAGCTCTCGCCCTCCGGCTGGCCCACCCGCCCCGAGGTGGAGGTGGTGGCCCACGGCCAGGCCTATCCCTTCTCCCGCGGGCTCCTGGCGCGCTCCCTGGCGGCGGCCGGGCTCGACATGGACCGCGCCTACCGCCTGGTGGCCGAGCTCCAAGGCCAGCTCACCCGCGAGGGCCTGACGCGGCTGGGCAGCGACGAGATTGCCCGCCGCATGGGCGAGCTTCTGGAGCGCTGGGAGGGCACCGCGGCGGCCGGGCGCTATCGCCTGGTGGGGCGCATTCGCCGCCTGCCGCGGCCGCTCGCCATCTACCTGGGCGGCGCCACCGGCACCGGCAAATCCACCCTGGCCCTCGAGATCGCCCCGCTGCTGCGCATCTACCGGGTCACCGCCACGGACACCATCCGCCAGGTGATGCGCTTCCTGTTCTCGCCGCAGATCCTGCCCTCGATCCACACCTCGAGCTTCGAGATCGCCGCCGACCCGCTCCTGGGCGGCCCGGAGAGCCTCGAGCAGCGCCTGGCGGTGGGTTTCCGCGAGCAGGCCACGCGCATCTGCGTGGGGGTGCGGGCGGTGGTGGAGCGGGCCATCCTCGAGAACATGAGCGTGGTCGTGGAGGGCGTGCACCTGGCGCCGCCCCTGGTGCCTTTCGCGGATCTCGAAGGGGCCGTGCATCAGGTGCCCCTGATGCTCACCACCCTGGCCGAGGACACCCACCGCCTGCGCTTCCTGTCGCGGGCCCGCTCCTCGCCGCGGGTGGCCGAGCGCTACATGGAGCATTTCCCGGCCATCCGCGCTCTCCAGGACCACCTGATCGACCTCGCCGAGGCCCACGACGTGCCGCTCTTCGACACCTCGGACGGCGAATCCGCCCTGCCGCGGGCGATCCGCCTGGTCACCGGCCTGCTCGAGGAGCGGCTGCCCTGGCTGGGCCGGCCCGAGGAGCCCACCGGCCGCAGCACCGCGCCCACGCTGCTGCTGGTGCTCGACG
>CALMKX010000035.1 GCA_937867335.1 uncultured Acidobacteriota bacterium | reverse complement strand
CCGGCCGCCGAGGCCCGCGGCGAGCTCGCGCCGCTCGCCGAGCGTCCCGGCGCCCTGGCCCGCTTCCTCGCGGAGCGCGAGTGAAATACGCCTACCTCGACAGCTCCTGCCTGGTGGCCCTGGCCTGCGGCGAGCCGGGCTCGACCGAGCTCGCCGGCCAGCTGGCCGACTACACTCGCCTCTTCGCCGCCAATCTGCTCGAAGCGGAGGTGCGAGCCGCCCTCGCCCGCGAGGGGGTGCCGGGGGTGGAGAAGCTGCTCGGCTGGGTGAGCTGGCTCCACCCTCCTCGCCCCCTTTCCCAGGAGCTGCGGGAGGTGCTGGGCTTCGGCTACTTGCGGGGAGCCGACCTCTGGCATCTGGCCGCGGCGCTCTACCTGCGGGGCGAGATCCGCGAGATCTCCTTCCTCACGCTGGATCGCGCTCAGGGCGAGCGGGCGCGGGCATTGGGCTTTCCCGGCTTCTGAGGCCGCCCGGGCTCAGGCGGAGGCCAGCCGTTCGAGCAGGGCGAGGTCCGTGAGCAGGAAGCCGTCCTTTTCGGTAACCACCAGCCCCTCCTTGGCCCATCGGCTCATCTGGCGGATGGCGGTCTCGATGGTGGTGCCGGTCAAGTCGGCCAGGTCTTGCCGGGAGAGCGCCAGGGGGATGAAGGTCCCCTCGGGGCGCACCTCGCCCAGGCGCTGGGCGAGCTTCAGGAAGAGCAGGGCGAAGCGGGTTTCCACCCGGCCGCCGGAGACCTCGGCAATGCGCTGGGTGAGCTCGATCAGCCGCAGGTTGAGGCCCACCAAGAGGCCCCGCACCAGCGACGGGCAGGTCTCGAGCAGGGTGAAGAAGGCCCGGCGCTGGAGGGCGATGCAGGTGGTGGGCTCGAGGGCCTCGGCCGAAGCCGGGTAGGGCCGCTGCTCGTAGACGGCGACCGCGCCCAGAGGGTCCCCGGGCCCGAGGATCTCGAGGATTACGTCTTTGCCCCCGGGCAGCATCTTCACCAGCTTCACCCGTCCGTCGGCGATGGTGTAAAGCAGCTCGGAAGCGTCCCCCTCCGAGAAGATCGCGCTGCCGCGGGGGTAGGTGCGCAGGGTGGCCACTTCGGCCAGGCGCTGGCGGTCCTCGTCCGAAAGGCGGCGGTAGAGCGGATTGGTACGGAGGATCCACTGCAGGGGGGCGGACACCGCGCGATCATAGACTGCCTGGGAGCTACCTGCAGCGAGCTTTTCAACCCGGGTTCGGAGAGTCCTCCTCGAAGGCCTGGATGCGCCGCACCAGCTCGTCCCGTTCGTCCGCCGCGAGCAGGCGATCGGTGGCGGGCAGGAGGACGCGTTCCTCCCGGGCGTGGTGCTCCGCCAGCAGCTCCTGGAACTCGCTCTGCACCGGCCCGAGATCCGCCCCGAGAGCGCTGAGGCCCCTTGCGAGGGCCGCCAGGCAACGCTCGAGCGCGCGATGCTCGGCCCTCAGCTCGCCGGTGAGCCCCTCTTCCACCGAGCTGCCGGCGAGGCGCTCGAACTCGGGGAAGAGCAATGCTTCCTCGAAGCGCAGATGTCGCTTGAAGCCATGGGCGAAGCGCTCGAAGGCGCGCTGGGCGAGTGCCGAATCGCCCGCGCTACGGGCGGCGATCGCTGCTCGCCAGAGCTCGTCGAGGCGGTCGTGGTCCCAGGACAGGGCTTCGGTGAGCTCCCGGAGGGCACGCGCAGCCGCCCGCCGGGTGACCTCCGTCTGCCACTCGGGAGGGCCGGTGGCAAGGGGCGACCACTCGAAAGCGCCGGGTCTCTCGGTCTGCAGCAGCCGCAGCACCGGGGCATGGGGTTGGTCGCTCAAGAGGAGCAGGGTCTCCTGCAGGCCCAGGCCGTCGAAGGCCGAGAGCAGCGCGGCTCGGAGCTCGCCGGCAGGGAGCCGGCGGCAAACCAGGGTCTTGGCAGGCGTGGGCACCATGGAGCACCTCCCGGCGAGCCGATTGAGCCAAGCACCGTCGATGGTCGCGCGAGCAAGCCGCCCGAGAACATGACGCTCGTCATATCGGGCGCGAGCTGCCGGCGAGAAATGCCCCTTTCGCCCGGTCAACTGGCCCTGGATATGACCCCGGTCATATCGCTGCAGAGCGGACTGAAAGATGCTGGGCCCACCATGAGCATCCCGGTTCGGCTCCCCGATCTCGAGCACTGGAAGGCACAAGTGAAGTGCCAGACCGGCTGCCCGGTGGCCACCGATGCCGGTCGCTACGTGCAGCTGATCGCCGAGGGCCGCGAGGAAGAGGCCTTCCTGGTGGCCCGGGCCCCCAACCCCTTCGCCTCGGTGTGCGGCCGAGTCTGCGCCGCCCCCTGTGAAGATGCCTGCCGTCGCGGCGCGATCGACGCCCCGGTGTCGATCCGGGCGCTCAAGCGGCACGTCTGCGAGGGTTTCGGGGTGGAGTCGGTGCGCCCCCAGACCCAGGATCGCCTGCGCCGCGAGGGCTTGAGCGAGGGCAACCGCTACCTCGGCCACTTCCCCCTGCGCGCACCCGACGACCCTGCTTCCGTGGTGCTGCAGGCCGCGCAGCCGGGGGTGGGGCACAAGGTGGCGGTGGTAGGCGCCGGCCCGTCGGGCCTGGCAGCGGCTCACGACCTCGCCCTCCTGGGCTACTCGGTGACCGTCTTCGAGGCGGCCGACGAGCCGGGCGGCATGATGCGCTTCGGCATCCCCGAGTACCGCTTGCCCCGCACCCTGATCCGCGCCGAGGTGGACAAGATCCTCGCCCTCGGCGTGGAGCTGCGCCTCGGCAGCCCCTTGTCCCCGGGCTTCGGCCTCGCCGAGCTTCGCGCTGCCGGCTTCGAGGCGGTGTTCCTCTCGGTAGGCGTGAGCAAGGGCCGGGACCTCGCGGTGCCGGGCGTGGAGCTCGACGGGGTGGTCAAGGCGGTCGACTTTCTGCTCAACGTCAACCGCGGCTTCCGCATGGACCTCGGCCGGCGGGTGGTGGTGATCGGCGGCGGTTTCGTGGCCTTCGACGCCGCGCGGACGGCGCTGCGCCTGGGCAAGGAAGAGCTGATGAGCGAGCTCGCCGAGGAGACCGACGCCCGCTTGAAAGAGGCGTTCGATTCCGCCCGGGCCGCGCTGCGGGGCGGCGCGTCCGAGGTGACCATCGTCTCGCTCGAGACCTTCGAGGAAATGCCGGTGCTCGCCACCACCCAGGGCCACGAGGAGCTGGTGGAGGCCCGGCGCGAAGGCGTGGCCTTCCTCACCCGTCGCGGCCCGGCCCGTTTCGAGGGCGAGCGCCACCTCTCCCGCGTGGTGCTGCGGGGCGTCACCTCGGTGTTCGACGCCTCCGGGCGCTTCGCTCCCAGCTACGACGATGCGGACCTCATCACCCTGGACGCCGACTCCTGCATCCTGGCGATCGGCCAGCGGCCGGACCTCTCCTTCTTGAAGCCCGAGGACGGCGTCGAGCTCAGCCCGGCCGGCACCATCCGGGTGGACCCCACGACCCTCGCCACCTCAGCCCCGGGGATCTACGCCGGCGGCGACGTGGCGTTCGGGCCTCGCAATCTGATCGAGGCGATCGCCAATGGCAAGCGGGCGGCGCGCTCGATCCACGAGCGCCTGTCGCAGGAGCGGGCGCTGCGAGTGGCCGAGCTCGAGGTGGAGAAGCTGCCCACCGACCGCTACCGGATGATCGCCGGCTTCGAGATCTTCGACCGCGAAGCCCCGCCCACCCTCGATGTGGGCCGGCGTACCGGCATCGCCGAGGTGGAAACCGGCTACGACCCCGAAGAGGCCCGGCGCCAGGCGGCCCGCTGCCTGCTCTGCCATGTGCAGACGATCTACGACCCGGAGGCCTGCGTGCTCTGCGGGCGCTGCGTGGACATCTGCCCGGAATACTGCCTGGCCCTGGTGCCGCTCGCCGAGCTCGAGCTCGGCGCCGAGGAGCGAGCGGCCCTCGAGGAGCGAGCCGAGGCCGACGGCCTGCCGCTCGCCGCCATGCTCAAGGACGACGAGCGCTGCATCCGCTGCGGCCTCTGCGCCCTGCGCTGCCCGACCGATGCCATGACCATGGAGCGCTTCTCGATCGTCGAGAGTTGGGTGGTACGCCCCGAGGCGGGCCCGTTTGAGGAGAAACCATGAGTGAGTCGAGCAACCGTCGCGACTTCTTGATCAAGCTGGGAACCACCGCCGGAGTGGCGGCCCTGGCCGGCCAGACCGTGGCCTCCCTGCGCTCGCTGGTGCCGAACGTCTCCTACGACGCGCCCACCACGGTGAAGCTCGGCCCCCCGACCGAGTTCCCGGACGGCCTCAAATTCCTGCCCGATCAGCGGCTGTTCGTGTTCCGCGAGGGCAACACCTTCCATGCGATCTCGGCGGTGTGCACGCACCTGGGCTGCACCGTGCGCGCCGAGGCGCTGTCGCGGCCGGAGGAGCAGACCGTGGGCGGCAAGCAGCTGCGGCTAACCCACCGCTTCCTCTGCCCCTGCCACGGCTCCCGCTACACCGGCGACGGCACCAACGTGGCCGGCCCGGCGCCCAAGCCGCTCACCTGGTTCGAGCTCTCGGTTTCGGCGGACGACGGCCAGTTGGTTGCGGACCTGGCCTCACCCGTGGGCCGCGACTTCCGCCTGACCTTGACCTGAGGAGCCGCGCCATGGCCGAGTCTCTGTCCAAGCCCTCCGCTCCCGCCTCGCCGAGCGCTCCCGGGGTCCACCCCAGGCGCTTCTGGAGCCTCTCGCCGCGCTCCGACCGCCAGGCCGGCGATGCGGTGGTGTCCAACTTCCTGCTCCACTGGTTCCCGGCGAAGGTGCAGAAGGCCTCGCTCGAATGGAGCTACTCCTTCTGGCTGGGCACCGCCTCGGCGGCGCTCCTGCTGCTGCTCATCCTCTCCGGCATGCCCCTGCTCTTCCTCTACGTGCCTTCGGTGGAGCGGGCCTACGCTTCGGTGAAAGACATCGAATACGTGGTGGCCTTCGGCTCCTGGATCCGCTCGGTGCACCGGCTCTCGGCCCACCTGATGGTGGCGGTGGTGTTCCTGCACATGGTGCGGGTGTTCCTGACCGGGGCCTACAAGAACGGCGTCGGCCAGGGCCAGCGGCGGGAGATCAACTGGCTGTTGGGCGTGGTGATGCTGCTCGCCACCCTCTTCCTCTCCTTCACCGGTTACCTCCTGCCCTGGGACCAGCTGGCCTACTGGGCGGTGACGGTGGGCACCAATATCGCCTCGTCGATCCCCTGGGTGGGGCCGAAGATCCGCGAGCTGCTGCTCGGCGGCCGGACCATCGAGCAGCCCACGCTGATCCGCTTCTACGTGCTGCACTGCATCGCCCTGCCGGGCCTCCTGGGTGTGCTCTTCGTGTACCACATGTGGCGGGTGCGCAAGGACGGCGGCCTCGCCCGGGCCGACCGCGAGGGGCATCTCGAGAAGAAGGCCGAGCAGTCGGCCTCGAAGACCAAGACCTACACCCTCCTCGGCCTCGCCCGAGGCACCGCCCCCAGCATCCGGGCCACCTCGGTGGAGCAGCCGGAGTCGACCGTCAACGCCGTACCGGACCTGGTGCGCCGGGCGGCGATCGTGGTGCTCGGCACCCTCGCCTTCGTGGGCATCCTCGCGGTGCTGATCCGCTCGCCTCTCGAGGAGCCGGCCAACGCCCTGGTGACGCCCAACCCGGCCAAGGCCCCCTGGTACTTCCTGTGGCTGCAGGAGATCGTCACCGACACCACCCTGCACATCGGCTCCTTCACCGTGAACGGCGCTTTCCTGGGCGGCGTGCTGCTGCCCGGTGCGCTGATCCTGGTGCTCACCTTCTGGCCCTGGTGGGACAAGAGCCCCGCCGGCAGCGCCGGCTGGTGGCTGCCCAAGAGCCGGCGCACCCAGAACGCGGTGTTCCTGGCGATCTGCCTGGGCATTCTGCTGCTCACCGTGATCGGCACCTTCTGCCGCGGCCCCTACTGGCAGTTCTTCTGGCCCTGGGAGACCTGGCCCGAGATCCCCGGGAGGATCTGACGTGGAAAAACGGACGAACTCTCCCTTCCCCCACCGGGATCGGCCCATCCTGGCCCTGGTGGGCTTGCTCCTGGTGATCGGCACCGCGCTGTTCGCCTGGAGCGACCGCCAGCACGACTGGCGCTACTACCAGTACCAGTTCCGCCAACTGGTGGCCGAGAAGTACGGCGCCGAGAAGGCCAGCCAGGTGCCTGCCGGGATCCAGCAGCACTGGATCGCCGACCTCGGCCGCGCCGACCGCTGCATCACCTGCCACCAGGCGACCGCCTGGAAGGGCTTCGAAAGCGCCGAAGAGCCCTGGCGCACCCATCCGGCGGTGCCGCTCAAGAACCACCCGGTGGAGAAGTTCGGCTGCACCAGCTGCCACGGTGGCCAGGGCTGGGCGATCGACTCGGACGCCGCTCACGGCCAGGTGGCTCACTGGGAGGAGCCGTTGCTCTCGGCGAGCCTGGGCGAGGCCTATTCGCTGGCCGCCAAGAAGAGCGCTCTGGTCGAGATGAACTGCAACCACTGCCACCGCTACGACCGCGAAACACCGGGGATGGACGAGATCAACCTGGCCAAGAAGTTGGTAGCGGAGAAGGGCTGCCGGGCCTGCCATGTGATCAACGGCCGCGGCGGCACCATCGGCCCGGACCTCACCACCGTGGGCGACAAGGCGCCGGAGCAGTACGACTACAGCCGCCTTTCCGGCCAGAAAACGGCCTTCGCCTGGCACGTCGCCCACTTGAAGGACCCGCGCGCCCTGGTGGAAGACACCGTGATGCCCAACTTCCACCTGACCACCCGCGAGGCCCAGGCCCTGGCGATGCTGATTCTCTCCTGGCGCCGCGAGGAGCTGCCGGCGGCCTACCTCGCCGGCGCTCCGCGCACCGACTCCCGCACCGTGGCCGAGGCCGAGCAGGAGCGGGGCCTCGAGAGCGGCCCGGGGGCCTGGTTCGTCAAGACCGGCTGCTTCGTCTGCCACTCGATCCAGGCGCTGGGGGTCAAGAGCCCGGCGCAGATTGGCCCGGACCTCTCGACCGCCGTGGAAGACGTGCAACGCCGCTTCGGTCGCACTGTCGACGATTTCCTGCGCGAACCCACCGGCACGATGTCCGTGGTGCTCTCGCGCCAGATCATTCTGACTCCCGAGCAGAAGGCCGTGGCCGTGGAGAAGCTGCGCGAGGCTTTCCGCGAGTACCAGCGCCAGAAGCAGGAGGGAGCAGCTCCAGCAAACCAAGGGGGGGCCGGCCATTGAGCCGCCGCCCCGGGAGGGTATTACCATGAAAAGCCATACCAAGACCCTGCTCCTCTGGGCGCTGGCCCTGGTGCTGGTTCCCGGCGTCATCGCCTGGAGCTGCGCCCCGAGCGCGCCGCACGGGGCCAACCGTCCCGCCGCGGTCTCGGATATCGCGTTGGCGGCCCAGAAGACCTACGTTGCCCCAGGAGATCTCGACGAGTACTACCTCTTCGCCTCCGGGGGGCACTCGGGCAATGTCTACGTCTACGGCGTGCCCTCGATGCGCCACCTGGCGACCATTCCGGTCTACACGCCCTATCCGGCGACCGGCTACGGCTTCGACGACGACACCCGGAAGATGCTGGGCGGCCTCACCTGGGGCGACGTGCACCACCCGTCCCTGTCCGAGACCAAGGGCGACTACGACGGCCGCTGGCTGTTCGTCAACGACATGAACGGCCGGGTGGCGCGGGTAGACCTGCGAGACTTCAAGACCCGCCAGATCCTCGGGCCGATTCCGAACGTTTCCGGCAACCATGGCTCGGCCTTCGTGACTCCCAACACCGAGTACTCGATGATGGCCACGCGCTTCTCGATCCCCATCCCCAAGGGCACCGTGGCGCCGGTGGAGGACTACGCCAGCCGCTACAAGGGCGTGGTGGTGGCGGTGAAGATCAACCCCACGAGCGGTGAGATGTCCCTCGGCTGGGAGATCTTGATGCCGCCCTTCAACTACGACCTCGGCGACGCCGGCAAGCTCGCTTCCGACGGCTGGATGTTCTGGACCTCCTACAACAGCGAGCGGGCCACCGGCCAGCTCGAGGTCACCTCGGCCCAGCGGGATCGCGACTACATCGCGGCGGTGGATTGGCACAAAGCGGAGAAGGCGATCGCCGACGGCCTCGGCGACACAATCGGCGGCGTCAAAGTGCTCGACCCCAAGAAGGTGCCCGACATGGTCTACCTGATGCCCTGCGGCAAGTCGCCCCATGGCGTCGACGTCTCGCCGGACGGCAAGTACATCGTGGGCTCCGGCAAGCTCCAGGGTGTGACCACGGTGTTCAACTTCGAGAAGATCCAGACCGCCATCCGCAACAAGGACTTCTCCGGCGACGAGGACGGCATCCCGGTGCTCCGCTACGAGTCGATCAAGGACGCCGAGGTGCCGGTGGGCCTGGGCCCCTTGCACACCCAGTTCGGCCCGGACGGCTACGCCTACACCTCGCTCTTCGTGGACAGCGCCATCGCCAAGTGGAAGCTGGGGACCTGGGAAGTGGTGGACAAGGTGCCGATGTCGTACTCGATCGGCCACCTCTCCGCGGCCGAAGGCGACACCGTGAGCCCGGACGGCAAGTACCTCGTGGGCCTCAACAAGCTCTCGCACGGCCGGCACCTCTCGGTGGGCCCGTCGCAGCCGGAATCCTCCCAGCTGGTGGACATCAGCGAGGAGAAGATGAAGCTGCTCTACGACGCCTTCACCGAGCCCGAGCCGCACTACGCGCAGATGATCAAGGCAGACAAGCTGCACCCGATCGAGGTCTATCCCAAGGAAGAGAATCACCATCCGCTGGCCGTGTGGGACGTCAAGGACGCCGGCGTCACGCGCCAGGGCGACAAGGTGATCGCCAAGGTGGTGGCGGTTCGTTCCACCCTCTGGCCGACTTCGATCAACGTGCAGAAGGGCGACACCGTGACCGTGGCGATCACCAACATCGAGCAGACCACCGATGAGCTCCACGGCTTCGGCCTGCTCGACTACAACATCAACGTGGTGGTGGACCCGGGCGAGACCAAGACCTTCACCTTCAAGGCCGACAAGGAAGGCGTGTTCCCCTACTACTGCACCAACTTCTGCTCGGCACTCCACCAGGAGATGCAGGGTTATCTGATCGTCAACGTCCGCTAGGGCGCTGGCCGGACGGCGGAGCGGTGCCCTGCGCCGCTCCGCCCGGGAGGAGGATGAGCATGAAAACAGCTTCCCAATCCCTGGCGCGACGGCTCGAGACGCCGGCCGGCATGCTGCCGCGGGCCTTTCTGGTGGCGGCCGCTCTGTTGGTATTCGTGACCTATCTCTTTCCACTCTGGAATATGACCATGTTCGCGCCGCAGTACCCTCAGGGCCTGCGGCTCCACATCTACAGCTACAAGCTCGACGGCGGCAACGGCGGGCAGGACGTGCACGAGATCAACGTCCTCAATCACTACATCGGCATGCACGACCTCGTCTCGGCGGACTTCACCGAGTTCAAGTGGATCCCCTTCGTGCTCGGCGCGCTCGCCCTGCTCTTTCTGCGAGCCGCGGTGCACGGAGAGCTCGGCCACGTGCTCGACATGGTGGTGCTCTTTCTTTACTTCAGCCTGTTTTCGCTGTGGTCTTTCGGCTACAAGCTGTACCGTTACGGGCACGATCTCGCGCCCACGGCGGCGGTGAAAGTGCAGCCCTTCATGCCGCCGATGCTCGGGCGTCGCCAGCTCGCCAACTTCGAGGTGACCTCGACTCCCGGCCCTGCTTCCTACGTGTTGGGCTTGATGGCCCTGCTGCTGGTGGTGGCCCTGGTGCTGGCGTGGAGGGGCAGCCGCAAGCCCGCCCCGGAGCTGTCGTGACCGCCGAAGCCGGAATGCTGTCGCTCCTGATCTGGGCCGCTTCCGGCGGGGCCGCTCCGGCCGTCCCATCGGATGGGGTGCCGGCCTCGGGGCAGCTCGAAGGCCGACCGGTCGGCGAGGCGGTCTCCGAGCTCCAGGCCCGGGTCGACGCCGCGGCTCCCGGCGCCACCGTGGAAGTACCCGCCGGGCTCTACCGCGGCGACCTCGTCCTCGATCGGCCCGTGACCCTGGTGGGGCGCGGCCGCCCCCTGCTGCTCGGCTCCGGCGAGGGTAGCGTGGTGCGCGTGAGGGCGGCCGGCGTGACCGTTCAAGGCTTCGACATCGACGGCCGGGCCGGCGGCGATCTCGGCCGGGACCCTTCGGGAGTCCACGTCGCGGCCCACGGCGTGACCGTGCGGGACGTCCGGATCCGTGGTTCGCTCTTCGGAATCTACCTGCGTGAAGCCGACGATTCCGTGGTCGAAGGCTGCGAGGTGGTCGGCATCCCCGGCAGGGACCCGGGCGAGAAGGGCTCTGGGATCCATGTCTGGAATACCCACCGCTTCCGTCTCGAGCGCAACGTGGTGACCGAGGCCCGGGACGGCTTCTATATCCAGTCCTCCGATCACGGCCTGGTGCGCGGCAACGAGGCCCGCAACCTGCGCTACGGTTTGCACTACATGTTCTCGGACGACAACGTGTTCGAGGACAATCTGTTCGAAAACTGCGACGCCGGCACCGCCTTGATGTATTCGAAGCGGCTGGTCTTCCATCACAACCGCTTCCTTCACAACCGCGGCTTCGCCTCCGTGGGGCTGCTGCTGAAGGCTTGCGACGAGCTGGTAGCGGAAGCCAATGTGATCGTGGATAACGCCCGCGGCATCTTCCTGGAAGGTTCCTATCGCAACATTTTCCGCGACAATCTGATCGCCGACTCGGACATCGCCGTGGTGCTCTACGACTCGTGCGGCGACAATCAGCTGGTGGGAAACACCTTCATCGCCAATCTCTCGCCGCTCTCGCTGGTGGGCAAACGAACGGATACTCGCTTCGAGGGCAACTACTGGTCCGACAATCTGGAGCCGGATCTCGACGGCGACGGCCGTTCGGATCGGCCCTACCGCCTGTCGAGTGTGTTCGACCACTTCCGCGGCAATCTCACCGCGGCCGATCTGATGGCCCTGAGCCCGGCCGCGACGGCCCTCGCCGCGGCGGAGCAGGCCTTTCCGGTGCTCGATCCGGTCGCCGTGGTGGACCCCTCTCCTCTCGCCCGTCCGCCCGCAAGCTGGCGCGCTTCGGCAGCCGCTGGGCCCGGGCGGGTCGATGGCGCCGGCATGGCGGGTTCGCTCGGGGCGGTGGCTCTCGGGTGTCTGGCCTTCTGGGCCGGCAGGAGGCCGTGGTGATTCGCT
This sequence comes from uncultured Acidobacteriota bacterium, assembly GCA_937867335.1. Taxonomy (GTDB): domain Bacteria; phylum Acidobacteriota; class Thermoanaerobaculia; order Multivoradales; family SZUA-115; genus JAXLQX01. Next base: position 26,521 of record CALMKX010000035.1, on the reverse strand, counting down.
ATCTGGACCTGACCAAGCGCTTCGGTACCCTGACCGCCGTCGACGGCCTGAACCTGGCCGTGGAGCCGGGAGAAGTGCTCGCTCTGCTCGGCCCCAACGGCTCGGGCAAGACCACAGCGCTCAAGAGCGCGGCCGGCCTCCTGGCTCCCACCTCTGGCCAGGTGACGGTGGGCAGCGCCGGCCTGCCGGCCGGACGGCCCGAGGCGCGGCGATGCCTCTCCTATCTCCCTCAGCGCGTGGCCTTCCCGGACGGCCTCTCGGGGCGCGAAGTGCTGGAGTTCTACCGCCGGCTGCGCGGCGTCCGGAGCGGCCGGGTGGAGGAAGTGCTGCGCTTCGCCTCCTTGAATGGCGCCGGAGCCCGCGCGGTGAGAACCTACTCGGGAGGCATGACCCAGCGGCTGGGGCTGGCCGTGGCCTTGCTGCCAGAAGCGCCGATCCTGCTCCTCGATGAACCCACGGCGGCGCTCGATCCGGACGGCCTCTCGGCCTTCTACGGCGAGATCGAACGCCGGCGCGAGAGTGGCCGCACGGTGTGCTTCACCTCGCACCAGCTGGGGGACGTCGAACGCCTGGCCGACCGCTTCGCCGTGCTGGTGGGGGGGCGCCTGGTCGCCCTGCTCACCCAGGCCGAGCTCGCGGATCGCCTGGCCGAGCGCGGTGTGCTGCGGGTTCGGCTGCACAGCGCCGAGCCCGGCCCGCTGCTCGAGGAGGTCCGCAAGCTCGCCCCTCGTGCCGACTGGCAGGGGGCTCAGCTGGTGATCCCCGGCCATGCCGCGGACCGTCCGAAAGTGCTCGCCTTGCTCGAGCGCGCAGGCGCCGAGATCCTCGGCCTCACCACCGAGGAAGGCCGCCTCGACGGCCTCTACCGCGAGCTGGTGGAGGCTGCGCGATGAGCCGTGCGAGCGTGCTCCTGGCTGCGCTCTGGGTCGCCTGTGGCGGCGGGGGAGTGCCGGGCCCGGCCCCACTCGACACCCGGCACGAGAGCTGCCGGCATTGCCGGATGGCGGTTTCCGATGTGCATTTCGCCGCCCAGCTGGTGGCTCCCGGCGAGGAGCCCCTGTTCTTCGACGACGTCGGCTGTCTGGCTGCCTACCTGGCGGAAGGCAAGGCCGCCGGGGAGGGCTGGGTGGCCTATGTCGCCGACCATCGGAGCGGCCAGTGGGTGCTGGCCTCGAAGGCCATCTACACGCGGGCGCCGAGCCTGGCCACGCCTATGGGCTCGCACCTGATCGCCCACGCCGATGCGGCTGCCCGCCAGGCGGACCCCGCCGCCGCCGGCCTGCCCGCCCTCGAGCCGCGGGAGGTGTTCCCGCCAGCGGGCCCTCCGGGAGGCAAGCCATGATCGAATCCGCCCTGATTTCCGAACCGCTGGCAGCGACCCAGGAAGGGCCTCGAGGAGGCGATCTCGAGAGCCCGGCCCAGCCCCTGCTGCTTTGCGCCCGGCAGGAGCTGGTGCTCGCGCTGCGCTCCCGCTGGACGCAGATCTTCGGCGTGACCTTCGCTGCACTCTCGCTCGCCGTGGCTTCCTCGGGCTATATCCTCTCGGGAGGCACGGGCTTCCAGGACTATTCCCGCACCACCGCTTCCCTGGTGCAGCTGGTGTTGCTGGTGGTGCCGCTCGCCGCGGTGGTGATGGGCTCCCTCGCCCTCTCGCCCGAGCGGGGCGCCAGCGAGCTTCTCTACTCGCAGCCGGTGGCACGGCCCACGCTGCTCCTGGGCCAGCTGCTCGGCCTCTTCGTGGCCCTGGCGGCCGCCCAGCTGCTCGGCTTCGGGGCCGCCGGAGTGGTGATCTTCACCCGCGCCGGCGACGAAGGCCTGGGCTCCTTCCTGCTCCTGGTGGGCGGCTCGTGGCTCTTGACCGCGCTCTTCCTGGGAGTGGCCGCGGCGCTCGCCGCCGGCACCACCGAATCCAGCCGGACCCGGGTACTGGCCCTCGCCCTGGTGATCTGGTTCTTGAGCGTGATCGTCTACGACCTCGCGGCCCTCGGCCTCGCCTCGATGCTGCGTTCAGGCGTCGCCTCGCGGCTCTTGATCGTGGCGGTGCTGGTGAACCCGGTCGATGCGGTGCGCACCGCGGTGATGCTCGGCTCGGAGGGCACCACCGCCTTCGGCGCCGCCTCGTTGGCCTTCCTCCGCTTCACACACGGCTCGCTCGGCGCCGGGCTCTGGCTCGCCGGCTCCCTCGCCTTCTGGCTGGCGGCGCCGATCGGGGTGGCTTTGATGCGCATTCGCCGCTGCGACCTCTAGAAGTCCGTCCCTTCGGCTAGACTCCCTCGCCTCTCGCTCCCGAGGGGCGAAGCTGCCGATGGCCAGTCGCGAGCTCACGCTGATCCTCTCCGCTCTCAAGGCCCGCGGGAACGACCGCGCCGGCCAATCGGTGGCGGAGTCCCGGCGGGATTTCGCGGCGATCGTCCGCCTCTGCCCGGCACCGCCGGAAGTGACGGTGGAAGCGGTCGACGCCGGCGGCGTGCCAGCCGAGTGGCTGCTGCCGCCGGGCGCCGAGCCCGGCAGGACGTTGCTCTTCTTCCACGGCGGCGCCTACGTCCTGGGCTCCAGCCGCACGCACCGCGACCTCGCCGCCCGCCTGGCCCTCGAAGCCCGAGCGCGTACCCTCTCGGTGGACTACCGCCTGGCTCCCGAGCATCCCTTCCCGGCTGCCTTCGAGGATGCCCTTCTGAGCTACCGCTGGCTCGTCCACCAACCGGGGGTGGAGGCCTCGCGCCTCGCGCTGGCCGGGGACTCTGCAGGGGCCGGCCTGGCCCTCGCGGCCCTGGCCTGGCTGGGCCGGGCCGGCGAGCCGGCGGCCTCTGCAGTGGCCTGCCTCTCGCCGTGGGTGGACCTTGCCGGCGAGGGCGACTCGCTGAAGACCCTGGCGGCCGTCGACCCGGTGATCCAGGAGCCCTACCTGAGAAAGACCGCCGCGCTCTACCTCGGAAGCGCCGACCCCTACGACCCGCGCGCTTCGCCGCTCCACGCGGAGCTCGCGGGCCTGCCGCCGACCTTGCTGCAGGTGGGCAGTTGCGAGACCTTGCTCGACGATTCGCGCCGCTTCGCCGAGCGAGCTCGGGCTGCCGGCGTGGAAGTGGAGCTCGAGATCTGGCCGGAGATGCTCCACGGCTGGCAGCTCTACGCCCGACTGCTACCGGAGGGCCGTGAGGCGATCGCCCGCGCCGGACGGTTTCTGGCCCAGAGGCTGGGCTAGCTCCGAAGGAGGCTACCGCTCCGCGGCGCGGGCAGCGGCCCGGGCGGCGAAAATCCGCTCGCGCTCCTCGGGGTCCGGGAAGCAGTAGTGGTCTCTGCGCGCCTCGAGATCCTCGATCACCGCGCGTTTGAAGCCCTTCTCGCCGACCTCGGCGAGCAGTCGCTCGCGGTAGCTCGGAATGTCGATCGACTCGAAACGCATGCTGAGGGTGCGAAACAGCCTGGGGAAACGTTCGCCCGGGGCCTGGACGTGGTGGAGCCCGCGGCTGTAGGCCAAGAGCAGGCGACCCTCATCCACTCCCAGCAGGAGGTCGGCGATACCCCCGCGCACGGTCATCGGCTTGCCGTGCTTGTCGAGGCCGTTGCGCCGCATCATCCGACCTTCCGGCAGGATCACCACCACCGAGCGAGGGTCGCCGATCTTCTGCAGCACCTCGCGCCAGGTGTGATCCCGCTCGCGGCTGATCGGGACCACGTGGCGGGCGACCGTCTTGTAGAAGGTGCCCACGCCGGAGCGGGCCAGGGTGGAATCCGCCACCGGCACCACGCCGTGCCAGGCCACCTGCCAGAGGAAGCGGAAGGGCGGAGCGCTCACCCAGAGGAACTCGTAGAGGCTGGTGTGATGGAGCACGGCGGCGACTCGTAGGCCGCCCCAGCGGTTCTTCTCCGGGAACTCGCCCACCCAGTCGAGGTCGTAGCGGAAGAAGAGCTGGCACAGGACCTTCAGGGTCGCCAGCAGGCAGAAGGTGAAGAACGAGCGCATAGAGTTCGGCAGCGGTCGTCCAGGGCACGGCCGCCTCCGCCGAGGGAGGTTGCAGGGCAGGGCCACCGGGGTCGAGTGCGGGGATTCTACCCGACTCTGGGATAGGATCTCGTGCCGATGAGCGGAGAGGCTCTCACCCCGATTTCGGCAATCGTCACCACCTTCAACGAAGAGCGCCACATCGGCGACTGCATTCGCTCCCTCGCCTGGTGCGACGAGATCTTCGTGGTCGATTCGTTCTCGACCGACCGCACCGCGGAGGTGGTCCAGGGCCTGCCGCGGGTCACCTTCATCCAGCGCACCTACTACGGCTCCGCCTCGCAGAAGAACTGGGCCATGGACCAGGTGAAGCACGACTGGATCCTGATCTTCGACGCCGACGAGCGCTGCACCCCGGCCCTTCAGGAGGAGATCCAGAGGCTCTTGGCGGGCAAGCCGGCCTTCGACGCCTACACCATTCACCGGCGCTGCTGGTTCCTGGGCAAGGTGATCCGCTTCTCCGGCTGGCAGCACGACAGCGTGGTCCGCCTGGTGCGCAAGGGGACGGCCCGCTACCCGAATCGGCGGGTGCACGCCGACATGAAGACCCGCGGGCCAGCGCCGATGCTCAAGAACTCCATGGAGCACCTCATGGTGGACTCCCTGGAGGAGTACATCCCCCGGATCATGAAGTACGGCTACTGGGGAGCGGCCCAGAGCTGGCGCGAAGGCAAGCAGTCCGGTTTCCTGCAGGTGGCGGGCCGGACCTGCTGGCGCTTCTTCCGCACCTACATCCTGCAAGGCGGCATTCTCGACGGCATGCACGGCTTGGTTTTCTGCATGCTCCAGGCTTTCGGCACCTACGTCAAATGGGCCACGCTCTGGGGCTGGAGAGTGAACGAGAGACGCGGCCTGCAGCCGAATCTGCCGCCTTTCGACGACGACGAGAAGGTCTGGGCCGGCCTCGAGGAGCTCGAGGCCGCCTCCGGCGCGGCCCGTTAGAAGCCCCCCGCCCGGCTGTGGCCGGGACAGGGGGCGGAGCTTCCCAAGGGCGCTAGTCCTCCCGGGTCATCAGCAGGCGAAACAGGTAGTCGTGGGTCTGCCGCACGAAGGAGTGATCGTCCGGCGATCGGTAGGAGTTGCCGATCGGGAATTGGCCCTCACGGATTCCCACCAGCGGCGGCAGGCCCGACACCCCCGGGAAGGGGCGGCTCAGCGGATCCCTCAGCACCAGAAACACCGCTTCGAGCCCATGGCTGAGCTCGTAGAGCAAATCCTCTCCCAGCTCCTCGGGATCCGAGAAGTAGAAGGGCGAGAAGTCCGTCTGCTGCGCCACGAAGTTGGTGGTACGCCGCAGCGGATGGGCGAGGTCGAGAATGGCGCTGTTGCCGGCGATGAAGCCACGTACCAGCAGAGCTTCGCTGAAGAGAGGAACCACGGAGTCATCCGTGATGGCCACGAAATACTCCGCGGCCTGGATCGCCACTCGATGCCGGCCGGCCGCAGCGAGAATTTCGTCTCCCGGGATGCGCAGGGCGAAGTAGGTCCCCGGCGTGGCTCCGGTGCCGGCGGCCACTCCGACGTAGTCCCGCGAGTCGCCCACTCGAATCTGCTCGTTGAGGACGAAGTCGCGATCGTCGCTCACCCTGCCGGCTCGGACGTTGACGGCGACGGCCTGGCCGGGTAGCTCCTCCTCGGCGGACTCCGCGCCGCCGTTCCAGAATTCTTCGAAGAAGCGGTTCTGGCCGAGCTGATCGGCCAGAAGGGTGGTGAAGTTCACGTTGTCTGGCCGCACGGGTTGCCCGAGAGGCGGCTTGCCCTCGAAGGGGGGACCGCTCTCCACCGGCTCGATGCGCAGCAGATACGAACCGGTGGGAAGGGGTATCTCGTACTCGCCGTCGAGCACGTTGAAGCCGACGCCGATTGGTAGGGCGGTTCTCGCCACCGGGTCGTAGGCGAGCCGGACATGTCCCGAGTAGCCCGCGCCGCGGATCCTGTGGACGCCGCTCCTGGCGTCGATCGCGGCGATGCTGGCTCCAGTCACCGGCTCGCTTTGGTAGCTGGAGGGCTGGCGCCGCCGCACCTCACCTCTCACTAGCCCGTACACAGACGCGAAGGCGACATCGCCCCGCTGGAGAGCTGCCGGGCCGCTGGCAGCCGTGCCTTCAGGGTAGGCGAGAGAGCTCCAGGCCCGGTCGTCGTCCTCGAGGGAGGAGACGGCGACTTCCGAAGGCGGGTCGTCGGGATCGATCTCGGGATAGAGAGTGCTGCCGGTGCCGTCGATGTCGGAGAGCTGGTTCTCGAGCACATGGGCGAGACCCTGGAGATGCCCCAGCTCGTGAGTCAGCACTGCCGAAAGATCGATGCTGTGTTTATTGGCGTCGATCTGGGCTGGTGCGGTGGTGAAGCGGAAGTTGGCGGTGTTGAAGGTGATATCGGCGTCGAGCAGAGTGCCTGCCGGATAGAAGCCGGGCGGTAGCTCGAAGTCGCCGTCGCCGTCGATGTCGCGGCAGCTGTCCCCGAAAGCGAGTACGTCCGGGTCGCCGTCGTGGTCGAGGTCCTGGAAAGGCGCCAGGAACGAGTCCTCGAGCAACGTGGTGCGGGTGGTCAAGGCGACCAGGGAATCGTCGCCGGCGAGATCCGGCCCGGGCGAGAAGCTCACCTCGTTGACGAAGTCGAATCGAGAAGTGGTGTGGGCCAGGGGAGTGGTGCCCACCACCCGCGCATCGAAGAACGAGGTGGGAATGTCCCGCCAGGACTTGAGATCTTGATCCACCACGGCCGCCGCTTGGGCGAGGGTGACATCTCGGGGAAAGCCGGGCGGAGAGGGGATCGGGTCCTCCGAGTCGCCGATGCGGAGGGGAACCGGAATGCACGAAGTGGCCCAGCGCTCGCTCGCGACGCCGGCGATGAGCAGTCCGGGGTGGCCGGGGACGGGGTGGCGGCCGGTCACGTCCAGGGTCTGCAGAAATCCACCGGCCTTGAGAGGCTCGGCTGCGAAGCCCGCCATAGTTGCGCAAATTGCGAGTGACAGAAGAATGTGTCTATGTCTAGTTTCAGTGATTGCCATTTCCATCTCCATCGTTACTTCTGGGCGGCAGCGATTCGGTGCAGCTCCGAAATCAGCCGCCGCAGCGGAAGGGGCTGGGCAGAGTCGCCGCCATGGTCTGGGCCACCCTCGAGCTCGATTCCGCCGAGGTCCCGTTCGGCCACCAGGCTGCCGTCGTTGGTGGTGTTGAGAGTGAATTTGCCTTGGCTCAGGCCGACCACTGCGTAGGCATCATCAGGCGCCGGCAGAGGGCGCAGGAAGAGCAGCACATGCTCACCCGGATAGAAAGTGGGAGCGCCGACTACTTGCATCGCTACCGCGGGGCTCGACGAGGTGTCGACCCCACCGGCAACCAGCACTCGCACGGTCTCCTGGCTGCGGCCGCGAAAGGTGTCGCCGACCGCAAAGGAGGCTTCGGTCATCAATGCTCCCTGCTGCCAGGATGTCCTGAGGCCGGTGCAGGTTCCTTCGATGATCAAGGATGATTGCTGGCTGAGATCGTCCAGGCTGAGCTCACGCATGATCGTTGCGAAAGCTGGTTGGCTCGCCATGAGCCATAGGGCTGGCAAGATGTGGAAAATGCTTTCCCTCAATCGCATAAAGATCCTCCAATTGAAATAAGATTGTACTGATTTATTACGAGTCAGAGACTATCAGAATTTTGAACGATGATGCCAGGTTCGCTTCCGGTGTTTTGAGGTCTCGCTTCCCGTACATGTGAGGATTCCACACGGCCTCAGTTCGGGACCTCTTTTTTCTATCGGGCCGGACCTCTGGCAACCTTAAAAAGTTAAACGCGTGGAAAGGTCGCTGAAGGGGTCATCGAGTTTCGTGGCTGGGCTCGAACGGTGCGCTTGACAGCCCGGGTCGAGTTTGGAACAATCCATCCGGATGGACGGATGGTATGGAGCGTAGCAACGGTTTAGAGCCCAGACCCGACTTCCTGAGCCGGGTCGCCGCGCTCGCGGAAGTCACGCGGGCCAGGCTGCTGCTTCTGCTGGAGCGCCGCGAGCTGGCGGTGACGGAGCTCTGCGCCGCCCTCCAGCTGCCCCAGTCCACGGTTTCGAGGCACCTCAAGTGGCTCCTCGATGAAGGATGGGTGGAAGCTCGCCGGGAAGGCACCAGCCGGCACTACGTGCTTGAGCTCGAAGGCCTCGACGACGCCGGCCAGCGGCTGTGGCAAGTGGTTCGGGAGCAAGTGCAGGCCCTGCCGGCGGCGGGCGAGGACGCGGCCCGGCTGCGCGCCGTGCTGGCCTCGAGGCGCTCCCGCTCGCAGGCCTTCTTCACCGGCTCGGCGGAGAGCTGGGAGCGCGTGCGGCGCGAGCTCTTCGGCAGCAGCGCGGAGTTTCCGGCTCTGTTGGCCCTGCTCGACGAGCAGAGCGTGGTGGGAGATCTGGGCTGCGGAACCGGCCGGCTCTGTGAGCTGCTTGCCCCTTACGTCCGCCGCGTGGTGGCGGTGGATGATTCGGCCGCGATGCTCGAGGAAGCGAGACAGCGGCTTCAGCTTCTAGCCAACGTCGAGCTGCGACAGGGCGTGCTCGAGCAGCTTCCGGTGGCCGACGGCGAGCTGGACATCGCCCTCCTGGTGCTGGTACTGCATCACCTTTCGGACCCTTGCGACGCGCTGGCGGAAGCGGCTCGCTGCCTCAAGCCCGGCGGCAAGCTGCTGGTCGTCGACATGGTCCCCCACGATCACCGCGAGTACAGGGCCAAGATGGGCCACCTCTGGCTGGGCTTCTCCGAGGAGCAGCTTCGCGCCTGGGGAGAGTCCGCTGGCTTCTCGGCCCTCCAGGTGCGCGGCCTGCCCCGCGACCGGGATGCCAAGGGCCCCGCCCTGTTCTCTGCGGTGGCTCGTCGCCTCGCCACCGAGAAGAGGCGTACCGCCCGCCGCCATCGACCGACCGAGACCGAATTACGGAACCTCTAACCCGAAGGAGCCCCTGATGTCTACGATGACCGTCTCCGCTCACGCTTTCGACGCCGCGCGCCAGGCTGGTCGGCCGCCGTTCAAGGTGGCGGACCTTTCGCTCGCCTCCTGGGGCCGCCAGGAGATCCGCTTGGCCGAGCACGAGATGCCGGGCCTGATGGAGCTGCGCCGGCGGCACGGCAAGTCCCGACCCCTGGCCGGTGCGCGCGTCATGGGCAGCCTGCACATGACCGTGCAGACGGCTGTCTTGATCGAGACCCTGGCCGAGCTCGGGGCCGACGTGCGCTGGGTGTCCTGCAACATCTTCTCGACCCAGGACCACGCTGCCGCGGCTGTGGCGGTGGGGCGCCCGGAGACGGGCGGCACGGCCGAGAACCCGCGCGGCATCCCGGTCTTCGCCTGGAAGGGCGAGACCCTCGAGGAGTACTGGTGGTGCACGGCCGAAGCGCTGCGCTGGCCGGACGGCGGTGGCCCCACTTTGATCGTCGACGATGGCGGGGACGCCACCCTGGTGCTGCACAAGGGTGTGGAGTTCGAGCGGCTGGGCCGGGTGCCGGAGTTCCATCCGGAGAGCGAGCCCGAAGAGTGGGGGGTGATCCTCGACCTGCTGCGCCGCACCATCGCGGCGGATGCGCTCGGCTGGACGCACCTCTCCGAGAAGGTGATCGGCGTCTCGGAGGAGACCACCACCGGCGTCCACCGGCTCTACAAGATGGAAAAGGCCGGTGAGCTGCTGTTCCCGGCCATGAACGTCAACGATTCGGTGACCAAGAGCAAGTTCGACAACATCTACGGCTGCCGGCACTCGGTGGTCGACGGTCTCAACCGCGCCACGGACGTGATGATCGGCGGCAAGCTCGCGGTGGTGATGGGCTTCGGCGAAGTGGGCAAAGGCTGCGCCCATGCGCTGCGTGGCCAGGGCGCCCGGGTGGTGGTTTCAGAGATCGACCCGATCTGCGCACTCCAGGCGGCCATGGAAGGCTTCGAGGTCAAGAGCCTCGACAGCGTGCTCGAGAGGGCCGACATCTTCATCACCGCGACCGGCAACAAGGACATCGTGACCGCCGCGCACATGGCGCGCATGAAGGACAAGGCGATCGTGGCCAATATCGGCCACTTCGACAACGAGATCGACATCGCCGGCCTGCGTAAGGTCCCGGGCATCCAGAAGGTGAACATCAAGCCGCAGTACGACGAGTGGGTGTTCCCCGACGGCCATAGCGTGCTGATGCTCGCCGAAGGCCGCCTGATGAACCTCGGCTGCGCGACCGGCCACCCGTCCTTCGTGATGTCCGCCTCGTTCACCAACCAGGTGATGGCTCAGCTCGAGCTCTACACTCGCCGTGGGGAGTACGAGAAGAAGGTCTACGTGCTACCGAAGCGGCTCGACGAGGAAGTGGCCCGCCTCCACCTCGGCCACCTGGGAGCCGAGCTGACCCGTCTCACCGACGACCAGGCCGCCTATCTCGGCGTACCGGTCGACGGTCCCTACAAGCCAGACCACTACCGCTACTAGTCCACCACCCGAGGGGTAGGCCGAAGCCGACCTGCCCCTCGTTCTACTCCCAGGCCTCAGGGGACCTGAGCCGCCCAGGCGGTGGTGTCGCCGGTCTCGAAGCCGTCCGCGAAGAGGCCCGCCAGGCAGTTCGCCGGCAGCGGCCAGGGCACCTGCACGCGGCCGTAGCCGAAGGTGTTGTTGGGGATGTTGGTGCCCGGAACTCCACCGCAGGTCTGGCCGCTGGTCCTGGGCATGGCGTTCTGCTCGAGGCAGGTCTCCACCGCGTCCTGATCGCCGACCAGGCCGGGAGAGGCCGAGAGCAGCAACGCCACCGAGCCCACCACATGAGGGCCGGCCATGCTGGTCCCCGACAGGTTGCCGTAGCTGCCTCCCGGCAGGCTCGAGCGCACGTTGACGCCGGGGCCCGAGATGTCCGGCTTCGGCCGGTTGCTGCCGTCCACCGTCACCGGGCCACGGCTCGAGAAGCTCGCGATGTTGTCGTTGATGTCCGTGGCGCCCACGGAGAAGGCCGCGTCGTAGATCGCCGCCGGGGTGTTGACCGTGCTGCAGCCCGAGCCGGAGTTGCCGGCCGAGACCACCACCACGATGCCGGCGGCGCGGGTGTTCTCCACCACCATCTGCAGCACCGTGGGATCGGTACAGCCCTCCGAAGTGGGGCAGCCCCAGGAGTTGTTGATCACATGGGGGGACTTCGAGGGGTCGGGGTTCTGCCCGGCGAGGTCGGTGGGGGCGATGAAGAACTGGAAGCACTCCGAGTACGTGGTCGGGGTGCCGTTGCCCTGGTCCATGTTGCGGCAGCCGATCCAGCGAGCCCCGGGAGCCACACCTACCTGGTTGCCAGCACCGTCGTCGCCCACCATGCTGCCCATGGTGTGGGTGCCGTGCCCGTTGTCGTCGCAGGGCTGAGTGGAGTTGGCGCCGCAGGAGCCGCCGCCGCTGTGGATCGAGTCGTGCCAGTTGTAGTTGTGGTCGGCGGCACTGCCGTTCCAGCCGCGGTATTTGTTCTTGAGCGCCGGGTGGTTCCAATCGTAGCCAGTGTCCTCGCCACCCACCACGATGCCCTGGCCGGAGAAGCCCTGGGCCCATAAGGCGGGGGCATTGACCTTGTTGACGCCCCATTCAGTGGTGAAGGGAGCGTTGCCCACGGAGCCATCGTCGATCGCGGTGGGCCGAGGCAGCGCCATCTTCACCTGGGGGTTGGCGAAGAGATGGCGCACATCCGAGCGTTCGGCCAGGGCCTGGAGCCCCGCCGCGCCGGTCCTCACCCACACCATGTTGGCGACCCAATAGCTGCGGTGTTCGGCGCCCATCGCATCGAGCTCGCCGAGCAAGGGGCCCTGGGTCTCGGCGGCGGTGCGCTGGAGCTGCTCGAAGACGTAGCGGCCTTTCTCCTCTTTGGTGCGCAGCCCGCGGGCGGCAGAGAGGTCCGCCTGGCGGTCGAGCAGGATCAGGGCTTCCACTTGGCCGGCGCGCTGGGCGCGCCCGAGGAGCCAGGGGTCGACCTTGGCCTGCCAATCGGTGGGAGCGGCGCCGGCGGCCAGAGTGGAGGCGGCTGCGAGCGACAGGGCGGCGATCAGTTGGGCGCAACGCATTCCGGGATCTCCTGCAGAAAAGGGCCTCGAAAGGGCAGACACGAGCAAGTAGAGAGGAGTTTAGCGGCTTTTCCCTTCCCGCAGAAGGCACCGAGGACCTCGCCTCGAGTCCGCCTGCTAGACTTGCCCGCCTATGAGCCAAGCACCGCCTACAACGATTCGATCGCTGCCCGAGAAGATCGGGCAGGAAGTCACCGTCCTCGGCTGGCTCGCCGGCAAGCGCTCGAGCGGCAAGATCGGCTTTCTGCAGCTGCGCGACGGCAGCGGCTCGGTCCAGGGCGTGGTCAGCCGCGCCGAGGTGAGCGAGGCCGCCTGGGCGGACCTCGAGAGCGTCACTCTCGAGTCCACCGTGCGGGCCCGAGGGCTGGTCAAGGAGGATCGCAGGGCGCCTTCCGGAGTCGAGCTCCAAGTTACGGACTTCACCGTGACCTTCCTGACCGAGGACTATCCGATCACCCCCAAGGAGCATGGCACGGCGTTCCTGATGGAGCACCGCCACCTCTGGCTGCGCTCCAGCCGCCAACATGCCGCCCTGCGGGTGCGAAGCGAGGTCTCCCAGGCCATCCGAGACTTCTTCTACCAGCGGGACTTCGTCAACATCGACTCGCCGATCCTCACTCCCGCCGCCTGCGAAGGCACCTCGACGCTCTTCGAGACGGACTATTTCGGGGACAAGGCCTATCTTTCGCAGTCCGGTCAGCTCTACCTGGAGCCCGCCGCCGCCGCCTTCGGCCGTGTGTACTGTTTCGGTCCCACCTTCCGGGCCGAGAAGTCCAAGACGCGCCGCCATCTGATGGAGTTCTGGATGGTCGAGCCGGAGGTGGCCTTCCTCGAGTTCGAGGGGCTGATGGCCCTGGCCGAGGACTTCGTCACTTCGCTGGTGGGCCGAGTGCTCGACCGCTGCAAACCCGAGCTCGCCACCCTCGAGCGCGACACCTCGAAGCTCGAAGGCATCGTCAAGCCCTTCCCTCGGCTTTCCTACACCGATGCCGTCGAGCTCCTGAAGAGCAAGGGCGTGGCGATCGAATGGGGCGACGATTTCGGCGCCGACGACGAGACGCTGCTCGCCAACTCCTTCGAGCGACCGGTGATGGTGCACCGCTATCCGGCGGCCTCCAAGGCTTTCTACATGCAGCCCGATCCCGAGAACCCCAAGGTCGCCCTGGCCCTCGATCTGCTGGCTCCGGAAGGCTACGGGGAGATCATCGGCGGCAGCCAGCGCATCCACGACCACGACTTGCTCAAGGCCAGGATCGAGGAGCATGCGCTGCCGCTCGAAGCCTTCCAGTGGTACCTCGACGTGCGGCGCTACGGCAGTTTCCCGCACAGCGGCTTCGGCATGGGGCTCGAGCGCTTCGTGGCCTGGATGTGCGGCCTCTCCCATCTGCGCGAGACCATCCCGTATCCACGGATGCTCTACAAGATCTACCCCTGAGGCGGCTTGACGCGGCGCGATCTCGCTTCTTACGTCGCCCTGGTGGTCATTTGGGGCACCACCTGGGCAGCGATCCGGGTGGGACTCGAGGGCATGCCGCCGATGACCTCGGCGGCTCTGCGTTTCGCGGTGGCCTCGCTGGCGCTCCTGCCGTTCGTTTGGCGCCTGCGCTTGAGGCTCGGCACGAGCTCGGTCGAGCGGCGGCTGTGGCTGGTCAACGCCGCGTTCACCTTCCTCGGTTCCTATGGCGTGGTCTACTGGGCCGAGCAGCATGTTCCCTCGGCCCTGGCGGCTGTCCTTTTCGCCACTTTCCCGCTATTCGTCGCCGTGTTCGCCCATTTTGGCTTGCCCAGCGAGAGGCTCGGGCCAGCTCGCCTCCTGGGGGTGCTACTCGGCTTCGCCGGCACCGTGGTGCTGTTCTCGGACGACCTCGCCCACGGTTCGGCGACGCTGGTTCCGGCGCTCGTCTTCCTGCTCTCGCCGACCTGCGCAGCGATCGGGCAGGTGCTGGTGAAGCGCTCGGGCGGGGGAGTCCACGCCCTCTCGCTCACCCTAGTGCCGATGGCGATTTCGGCCGGGGTCTTCGCGGTTCTCGCCCTGAGCTTCGAGCGGGGGCGCGAAGTCCACTTGGGCCCGCGCTCGGTGGCGAGTTTTCTCTATCTCGGCGTCCTGGGCTCCGCCGTGGCGTTCTATCTCTACTTCCAGCTCCTGCAGAGGATGGACGCCACCCGCCTCTCCCTGCTCACGTATCTCTGCCCCTTGGTAGCCGTGGTGGTGGGAGTGGTCTTCCTCAAGGAGCGCCTCACCTCGGCGATGGTCCTCGGCATGCTGGTGATCCTCTCCGGGGTGGGTTTGGCCAGCCGCAGTGCGGCAAAAGGGTGATCGCGGGCGGCTCATGCCGCCGCGCGGCATGGCGTGGCCGTGGGCGAAAGTGGCTGTTTCTCTGGGGTTTCTGCGGTCAGAGGGAGGAATTGCCCTGGCCACCCCCTGTGCTACAATTGCCGCAGGTAGTCATAACCCCGAGGAGATCGCGATGAGCCAAGGCACCAACTCCAGCCGCCCCGAACCGGCGCACGGCAGTGAGCTAGAGTCGCGCAAGGTGGCGGAAGCGTCCCGCCAGGAGAGCTGGGACAAGCCCAGCTTCATGCGGGAACTCTTCCTGGGCCGCTTCCGGCTCGATCTCCTGCACCCCTATCCCCTCGAGGGCGGCGAGCGGCCTGAATTCGCCGAGTTCTTCGAGCGTTTCAAGCGTTTCCTGCGCGACGAGGTCGATCCGGTCGAGATCGACACCCAGGGCGACTACCCGGCACATGTGATCGAAGGGCTGCGCAAGCTCGGCGCCTTCGGCATGAAGATCCCCAAGGAGTACGGCGGTCTCGGCTTTTCCAACGTCGAGTACCAGAAGGTGATGGAGCTCTTGGGCGGCTTCGATGGCAACCTCTCGGCCCTGCTCTCTGCCCATCAGTCGATCGGCGTGCCCCAGCCGCTGAAGATCTTCGGCACCCCCGAGCAGCGGAAGAAGTACCTGCCGCGCTGCGCTGCCGGCGAGATCTCGGCCTTCGCCCTGACCGAGCCGCAGGTGGGCTCGGACCCCGCCCGGCTCACCACCACCTACGAGCGCACCGCCGAAGGCGACTACCTGCTCAACGGCGAGAAGCTGTGGTGCACCAACGGCACCATCGCCAAGCTCCTGGTGGTGATGGCAGCCGACGCCAAGACCAAGAAAATCAGCGCTTTCGTGGTGGAGACCTCCTGGCCGGGGGTCAAGGTGGATAAGCGCTGCCACTTCATGGGTCTGCGCGCTCTGGCCAACGCCGTGCTGTCGTTCACCAACGTGCGGGTGCCGGCCGAGAATCTGATCGGAGACGAAGGCCGGGGCTTGAAGATCGCCCTCACCACCTTGAACGACGGCCGCCTGTCGATTCCCAACGGCTCCGTGGGCGCTGCCAAGGCGGCGATCGAAATCTGTCGCAAATGGGCCGCGCAGCGGGTCCAGTGGGGCCGCCCCGTCGGCAAGCACGAAGCGATCGCCGAGAAGATCGCGCGCATGACCGCCACCACCTTCGCCATGGAGGCAATCGTCCATCTGGCGACCTGGATGGCCGATCACGGAGCCGCAGATATCCGCCTGGAAGCGGCCGCTTGCAAGGAGTGGAACACCTTCCGTACCTGGGAGATCGTCGACGACACCATGCAGATCCGCGGCGGTCGCGGCTACGAGACCGAGACCTCGCTCGCCGCGCGGGGCGAGGAGCCGATCGGGGTGGAGCGCCTGATGCGGGACTACCGCATCAACAAGATCTTCGAGGGCTCGAGCGAGATCATGCATCTCTTGATGGCTCGTGAGGCTGTGGACAAGCACCTCGAAGTAGCCGGAGCGTTGATCGACCCCGAAAAGGGGATGGGCGAGAAGCTGCCGGCCTTCGGCAGGGCGACCGCCTTCTACGCCGGCTGGTATCCCACTCGCTGGCTGGGCTGGGGGCGCTGGCCCCGCTACGCCGAGTTCGGCTCTCTCGCGCCTCATCTGCGCTTCGTCGAGCGCAGCGCCCGCAAGCTCGCCCGGCAGGTCTTCCACGGCATGCTGGTCCACCAGGGCAAGCTGCAGCACAAGCAGGGCTTCCTCTTCCGCCTGGTGGACATCGGCAACGAGCTCTTCGCCATGGCGGCTTCGGTCACGCGGGCGAAGGCTCTGGAGAAGGCCGGTGCAGCGGAAGCTGCCAGCGCCAGAGAGCTGGCCGATCTGTTCTGCCGGATTGCCCGCCGTCGCGTGAAGGACCTCTTCCGCGATCTCTGGTCGAACGACGACGCCCTGAAATATCGCCGCGCCCAGGAAGTGCTGGCCGGGCGTCACCAGTGGCTGGAGCAGGGCCTGGTTCACTCGCAGGCGGCCTCCGGTCCTCGCCGGCTCGAGGAGGAGGAGCGCCGGCCCGCCGTGGCGGCAGCCTCCACTCGCGCGGCCGCCGCTCTCTAGCTCTTCCCTGGACCCTGCCCATCCTGCGCCGGAAGCCGCTGAGGCTTCCGGCGCCAGAGTTCGTACCTTCCGAGCACCTCAGGGCGGGAAGGCGGCTGCCGCCATTAGCCCCCGCTGCGAGTAGGATCTCGCGGATCGGTGTCTAATTCTAGCTCTCAGTGTCTGGATAGATTTCGCTGCGTTTATGGCGGTTGTTCGGCCGAAGCGGAGACCTCAGGCTAGACTCGGGAAGAGGTCCCCGAGACACGACGGCCCGGGAGCCAGAGCCGATCGACCGTGAGGAGTGTGCGATGCGTGCAGTCTTGCCCGTTGGCAAGGAAGGCGTGCCCGAGCTGGGTGAGGCGCCGGAGCCCTCGCTCGGCCCCGACGAAGTTCTGATCCAGGTAGCGGCCGCAGGCCTCAACCGGGCGGATCTGCTGCAACTGCGCGGGCTCTACCCACCACCTCAGGGCGAAAGCCCGATTCCCGGGCTCGAGTGCGCGGGAGTCGTGGCGGCCGTGGGCGAGGAAGTCACCGACTGGAGCGTGGGGCAGCGAGTCATGGCCCTGCTCGCCGGGGGCGGACAGGCAGAGCGGGTGAGCGCGCCGGCCGGGCAGTGCATGGCGATTCCCGCGAGGCTCTCTCTGCTCGAGGCGGCCTGCCTGCCGGAGGTGGCTCTTACCGCCTGGACCAATCTGGTTGCGGAGGGCGGCGTCGAGGCCGGCGAGACGGTGCTGATCACCGGCGCGGCTTCCGGCGTGGGCACCTTCGCCGTGCAGCTCGCCCGTGAGCTCGGTGCCCGCGTCTTCGCTGCCGGCCGCTCGCTCGCGCGCCTCGAAGCGCTTCGGCCCTTGGGGGCGAGCGCGTGTTTCGAGCTCAGCGAGCATCTCGGCCGGGAGTTGCGCAGCGCCAACGGCGGTCGGGGAGCCGATCTGGTGCTCGACCTGGTGGGCGGCGGCTGGCTCGCCAGCGTGTTGGCGGCTCTCGAGCCCCGCGGCCGGCTGGTACTGGTGGGGTTGATGGCGGGAGCCCGAGCCGAGCTCGACCTCGGCCTGATCCTGGCGCGGCGGCTGCGCGTTCAGGGATCGGTGCTGCGGCCCCGGAGCAGGGCCGAGAAGGCTCGGCTGGTAGGGCAGTTCCTGCGCTTCGGAGCGTCTCGACTCGATGATGGCAGGCTCCATCCGCAGCTCGATCGCGCCTTCGCCTTCGACCAAGCTGCCCTCGCCTACGGCTATCTGGAAGCCAGCGCAGGTGTGGGCAAGGTCGTCCTCGCGGTGGACCCCCAACTGACGGCCTCCTGATCGACGAGGCCGACCGCACCTTCTAGTCCGCCCGCGAAAGCTTCTGCTCTCGAATTGCCTCTTCCTAGGGGGAGGACGGAGAAAGGACTCCGCTCTCTTTTCAAGGAGGGTCTATGGATGTACACTGTACACATGAAGAGAGTGCCGGCCACGGAAGCTCGGAGAACCTGGTTCCAGCTGCTCGACGAAGCGGCAGCGGGGGAGGTGATCGTGATCGAGCGGGATGGCAAGAAGCTGCACTTGAAACTGGCTCCCGAGGAAGAGGAGAAAGCGATGACGCCGATCGACTACTCTCAGCTGATTCGACCTCTCGAAGACCTGGACTCGGCCGACTCCTGGACCTGGGAGTGGGACGGCCAGGCTCCCGGTCTCAGCCTCGGGGGGCTGAGACCCCGTTGAGGGCCCTGCTCGACACCCACGTGCTGCTCTGGGTTCTTCTCGGCTCGAGCCGACTGAAGGAGTTCCCGCGTCTCGAGGCTTACCGGCCGTGGGCGATCTCGCCCGTTTCCCTGCTCGAGATCGAATTCCTCTCCGAAGTCGGCCGGCTGGAAGTGCGGGGGCCGGAGCTCCGCGCGGCGATCGGCCGGGATACCCGCTTCGAGCTCGATGATCCAGGCCTGTCCTCGCTGGTGCACCAGGCCCTGGGGCTCAGCTGGACGCGGGATCCTTTCGATCGCCTGCTCGCTGCCCACAGCAGCGCCCGCAAGCTGCCGCTGGTCACGGCAGACCAGAACCTACGGGCGCATCATCGCTGGCTGGCCGAGTAGGGCCAGCCAGCAGTGGGGAAGCCGGCTCGAACCCCGCGGGCTCAGCTCGCCGCCTTGCCGTCCTTCCAGCCGAGCAGGGCGTCGATGGTGCCAGTGGCAACCGAGTGGTAGGAAGGGCGGGCCTTGGTGTAGATGCGCTCCGCCATGGCCTTGCCCTCGGGAGTCTTCACCATCTCGGCATAGAGAGGCCGCAGATACTTGCGGCGACCTACCATCTCGAGGAAGCTCTCGACGGCTGGGTAAGCGGCCTGGTACTGGTTGCGCAGGGCGATCTGGAGCCAATCCACCAGGATCTCGGAATTCCCCGAAGTGGAGAGGTGGTAGGTCTCGTCGAGGTCCTTGAGCCGGCGAGCCGGCAGCTTGGCCGGCAGGCTCTCGAGGAAATGCAGGCGCTCCTGAGTGTTCCAGGTATTCCAAGGCAGCTTGGCCGCGCGGGCGCCCTTGGCGAACCGGGCCACCTGGGTCTCCACTCGCGTGAAGGCGTCGGACTTCGGCAGGTCGGCGCCCTCTGGCAGGTCCGGACCGGAGATCCAGGCGTCGACGTTGACCGCTCTCTTGGCCTGGGGCAAGCGCAGGTCGAGGAAGGCCGAGAAGGCCTTGGTGCTCATCGAGCGGAAAGCGAAGGTCTCGAAGTAGTTGCGTAGGAAACGATCGAAGTCCGGGCGCCCTACGGCGGCTTCGAGGGTACGCAGGAAGAAGTAGCCCTTCTCGTAGGCGATCGCGTTGACCGCGTGGTCCGGATTGCGGCCCGCGTAATTGCCGTAGAGGTGGCTGTCGCGGCTGCCCGGGCCGAGCTCCTGGAGCTGCTGTCGGAGATCCGTGAGTCCGAGTGACGCCAGCATCTCGGCGTAGGGCCGGCCTGAGACGGCTTCCATGATCCGCCGCTCGAAATAGACAGTGAACCCTTCGTTGAGCCAGAAGTCGTTCCAGGTGGCGTTGGTGACCAGGTTCCCCGACCAGGAGTGGGCGAGCTCATGAGCGACCAGCGAGGTCAGGGAGCGGTCGCCGGCGATCACGGTCGGCGTCACGAAGGTGAGCCGCGGGTTCTCCATGCCACCGTAGGGGAAGCTCGGCGGCAGGACCAACAGATCGTAGCGGCCCCACTGATACCCACCGTAGAGCTGCTCGGCCGACTTGATCATCGCTTCGGTGTTGGCGAATTCCCAGGCTGCCTTGTCCACCTTCGAAGGCTCGGCGTAGACGCCCGTTCTCAACCCCGTCGAGCGGAAGGCCAGGTCTCCCACCGCGAGGGCCATCAGATAGGCGGGGATCGCCTGGTCCATCTTGAAGCGATAGAGGCCCTTGGGGTCTACGGCCTGGGGGTTCTCGGCGCTCATCAGAGCGAGCAGGCCGGGGGGCACGTGGATCTCGGCTTCGTAGGTGAAGCGCACACCGGGGCTGTCCTGGAGCGGGATCCAGGTGCG
Source organism: uncultured Acidobacteriota bacterium (assembly GCA_937867335.1). GTDB lineage: Bacteria > Acidobacteriota > Thermoanaerobaculia > Multivoradales > SZUA-115 > JAXLQX01. Next base: position 6,614 of record CALMKX010000035.1, on the reverse strand, counting down.
GGCCAGAATCGGCTCCGACTGAGTGAACAGGAACGGCTGCTTGCCGTCTGCCGTTTGCGCCGGTGAGAGCCACTGCAAAGCGGCCGCATCGGGGCGCGTGGCGTAGTCGATGTTGACCACCTGGCCCTCGGGCCCGAGGTCCACCACCAGGGCCTGGCCGATCGATTCGGACTCAGGGCCCAAAGCGAAAGCGACAGGCTTGCCGTCTGCGAGCGTGATGGCCTTGATGTCGAGACCTCGGCTGTCGAGGTAGAGCAGGGGCGTCTTGGCGTCTCGGGTCAGAGTGAGGGTGGCCCGGCCGCTGAGTACCTTGCGCTCGAAGTCGACGTCGAGCTTGAGAGCCACGTGCTTGACCCGAATCTCGGCCGGGCGGGCGTAGGAGTGCGGGTCCGCGCCTGGCTGGGCGGCCCGGGCAGCAGCTTCCACCTCGTTCCCCGGGCTCGTCGAGCCCTGGGCCAGAGCTGGCACAGCGGCCAGCAGAGCGGGCAGGACCGCCAGCCAATCGATGCTACGAATCATGAGATTCCTCCTGATCAAGGGGTGACAAAGCGAGGGCAGGCAAAGCTATCACGGTCGGTACGAGCGTCCCCCTCGGCCGGGCGGCTCGCACTTCTTTCGGCAGATCCTTCACCCACTCCCATAAGGAGATGACATGCTTTCGAGAACCCGGTTCTCGCCACCACGGGTGGCTGTGGCACTGCTGAGCCTGGGCCTGGCCTTGGGGCTCACGGCTCAGGCCGCGGAGCCAGACCGCTCCAAGTCGATTTCGCTCCGCTCGCAGACGATCGATATCGAGAATCCACCCGCGCTTCCGCCCGAGCTCCAGGTCGAGCCGAGAGCCTCGAGCCCCGGCTCGGTGATGCTGATCAAGTTTCCCGGCCCGGTCGATCGAATTCAATACAATGCGCTCGCAAGCTCGGTAACTCGAATCTACGCCTACCTGCCTTACGACACCTTTCTCGTCCGCATGCCGGCCGGCGGCAACGGCGACGGTGCCTGGGCCAGCGCGATGGGGGCGAGCTGGGTGGGCGCCTACCACCCGGGTTACAAGATGTCCCCGGCGGTGACCTCGGTCGAAGCGCTCGCGGGCAAGCACGAGCCGATCTACAAGCAAGTCCTGATCCAGGTCTATCCGGACGCCGATCTCGGAGAGGTGGTGAGACAGGTCAAGGCGTTGGGATTGAACGCGGTGGTAGGGGCCCGCCAGAATCCTTTCTTCTCGCGCATCCGCCTGCTGCTCACGCCGGAGGAGATCGTTGCCCACCGCGAAGATCTGGCGCGCCTCTCGGACGTGTTCTGGGTAGACCTCGAGCCCCGTCGCAGCCTGCTCAACGACACCACGGTGTGGGTTGGGCAGTCCGGGTTGAGCGGCGGCCAGACCACCCCGATCTTCTCGCAGGGGATCTTCGGCCAAGGGCAGACCATCGGCATCATCGACACCGGCATCGACGCCGATATGTGCTTCTTCCGCGATACCGCCCGCGGTCTGCCTCCCACCAACGTCTGCAACTCCGGCACGGTGGTCGACACCGCCCAGCGCAAGGTGATCGCCGTGGACTTCCTGGCTTCCGGCGAGTGCGCCGGCGGCATCTCGAACTCCGAATGGGATACCCAGGACCACGGCTCCCACGTCGCCGGTACGGCCGCAGGCGACAACTTCGCCAACCTGCTCACCCACGACACGGCGGACGGCATGGCCCCCGGCGCCAAGCTGGTGATCCAGGACGCCGGCTTCGCCACCGACAACTGCGGCGACTTGCCCGGCATCGGCTGCCCGGTGGTAGACCTGAATCCCCTGTTCCAGCAGGCCTACACCCAGGGTGCCCGCCTGCACACCAACTCCTGGGGCGACAACGAGAACGCAGCGGTGCAGAACAACTACTCGGCCGGCAGCCAGGACGTCGACGAGTTCATGTGGAATCACAAGGATTTCTTGATCTTCTTCGCCGCCGGCAACTCCGGGCCGGGAACCGGTAGCGTGGGCAGCCCTTCGACGGCCAAGAACGGCGTCTCGGTGGGTGCCACCCTGCGCGGTACCAGCGCCGACTCGATGGCCTCCTTTTCGAGCTGCGGACCCACCGACGACGGCCGCATCAAGCCGGACCTCACCAACCCTGGCTCGAGCATCATCTCGGCCAACAACGATCTCTCGGTCACCACCAACAACTGCGGCACCCTGACCCTCTCGGGCACCAGCATGGCGACTCCGGGGGCCGCGGGCCTGACCGCCCTGATCCGCCAGTACTTCACGGACGGCTGGTACCCCACCGGCTCGGCCAACAGCGCCAACGCCTTCACGCCCTCCGCAGCGCTGCTCAAGGCGGCCCTGGTGAACTCGGCTGTCAACATGAGCGGCACCACCGCGATTCCGGCCAACTGCCAGGGCTGGGGGCGTATCCTGCTCGAGAACGCCCTCTTCTTCACCGGCCAGACCCGCAAGCTGTGGGTGAGCGACAACGCTCCGAGCTTCGCTACGGGCTCCACCAACGAGGACCGCACTTTCACCTTCACGGTGCGCAGCGGGGAGTCCTTCAAGGCCACCCTCGCCTGGACCGATTTCCCCTCGACCCTCGCCGCCAATCCGCACCTGAACAACGATCTCGACCTGATCGTCACCGCTCCGGGCGGCACGATCTACCGGGGCAACGTCTTCACCGGCGGCCAGTCGGCTGCCGGCGGCACGGCCGACCGTCGCAACAACCTCGAGCAGGTGCTGCTCAGCGCTCCGGCCCAGGGCGTCTATACCGTGACCGTGCGCTCCTTCACCGTGCCGAACGGCCCGCAGCCCTTCGCCCTGGTGGTGACGGGAGATGTCACGGAAGGCACGGTGCCGCTGCCGGTCGTCGTCTTCTCGGACGACTTCGAGACCGACAAGGGTTGGGTGGTCAACCCCGGCGGCACCGACACCGCCACGCTGGGGCGGTGGGAGAGGGGCGACCCCGAGACCACGACCTCGTCGGGCACCAAGCAGCTGGGCACCACGGTCTCGGGGCTCAACGATCTGGTCACAGCCCGCCTGGCCGGCGCTTCGGCGGGTGCCAACGACGTGGACGGTGGCAACACTTCGGTGCGCTCTCCGGCGATCACCCTGCCGGCGACCGGCGTGCTCACCCTCTCCTTCTCGTACTACTTCGCCCACGGCACCAATTCTTCGAGCGCGGACTACTTCCGAGTGCAGGTGGTGGGCACCACCACATCCACGGTGCTCCAGGAGCTGGGCTCCACCGCCAATGACGACGCCGTCTGGGCGAGCGCTTCGTTCAACATCTCGAGCTTCGCCGGTCAGACGGTGAGGATTCTGATCGACACCGCCGATGCCGCGACGGCTTCGCTGGTCGAAGCCGCCGTGGACGACGTCAGCATCACCCAGCAGCCGTAGTCTCGAGCCTTCTCAAGGGCATGGGGCCCGTGGATTCGGGCCCCTTGCTCGAGCCGGGGCGAGCTCAGCTCGCCAGCACCACGGTGCCGGGTACCTCCTCGCCGGCGAGGGCCTGGGCCAGCAAGCCGGGCTCTCGGCCGTCCAGGATCCACGAGGTGATTCCCCGCTTGGCCAGGCGGGCCGCGGTCTCGACTCGATGGCGGACGCCGCCCGTGACGTCGACCCCCGAGGCCCCGGAAAGCCCCATCAGCAAACGGGGAATCGAAGTGGTCGAGAGAGTGGGGATCGTGCGACCTTCGCGATCGTAGATGCCAGCGGTCTCGCCGAGCCAGACCATGCGGCGAACCACCCAGCGTCGCCTGGGCAGCTGCTGGGCGAGAGCGGAGAAGACGGTTTCCGTGGAGGCGATCGCGGCGCCCTGGCCGGAGTCCATGACCACGTCACCAAAGACCACCGGCAACAGTTCCTGTTCGAGGGCCGCGAGCAGGGTCTCGAGAAAGAAGCGGCGGGCGAGGCCGAAGCGGGCCACCATCACACTCGAGGGAGCGATTGGGAAGGGCGACTCGCCGGCCGCGAGGAGTCCCTCCACCACCAGCTGGTTGAGGCGGGCTGCCGCGGCCCGGGTGGCGGCCACGCCGAACCGCTGTTCCGGCTTCCTCAGGCCTTCGGAGACGTTGTAGCGAGCTGCCGTGGCATGGCCGAACGAGCCACTGCCGTGGCCGATCACCAGGTCGAGCTTCTGGTCGCGGCGCAGGCCGGCGATCTCCTGGGCGAGTCGTTCGAGAATCTGGGGTCGTAGCGCGTCGGGGCGGGTCTTGTCCGTGATCAGGCTGCCTCCGAGCTTGAGAAGGATGACTTCACGCGAGTGATCGTTCGAGTTCGGCACCTTTGAGCTCCTCCCTCTCCAAGTAGACGGCCCTGGCAAACTCGTTCCGACCCTCGAGGGAAGGGCCGGAGTTGCCAGGTTGAACCGGCCTCACCTAGACAAGTCGGTGAGTTTGGCTAGAAATTGCAGTTTCAGAATAATGGCGGGACTGAGCTCTCGGGGCCGGGACCCACCTGGTCATAAATGATCCCGGAGACGCCTTGCGCGTGACGCAGGCGGGAGCCGATCAACTGAGATTGTTCTGGTTTACAGAGCGCGTGGACATTCGGCCCGGCATCCATCGTGGCCCAAACGGAAATGCCTTCGTTACGCAGTCTGCGAATCTCTGCAAGGACCTCCAGAGTGGCCGGACGCCAGTAGAAGATCGGCGGCTTGGAGGACATGGCGATCAAGTGGAGGTCGATCGCCTCTTCCTCGACCAGAGGCCCGAGGCTCTCGAGGTCGCGATCGGCGATCGCTTCACGGACCGCGGCGAGGCGGTCGGGGAGCTCGCGGCATCGGGCTTCGAAGTAGGGGCTGGTGAGGGCTCGCCGATGGCCTTCGAGGGAGGAGACATCCTTCGGTCCGTCATCCACCAGCACGATGACGTCCGCGAGCGGCCAGTGCTGCGCCGGGGCCAGGCAGCGGGCCGTGGCCGCCTCCTCGCTCAGGCCGGCCGGGAGCTCCACGTAGCCGCCCAGGACCGACCGTGCCGCCGACGCCGAGCCGCTCGCCCGGGCCAGCCGGGAAAGCTCGGCCGGCGAGGGCTCGAGCCCCAGGCTCTCGACGACCGCAAGTGTGAGAGCGGCGAAACCCGAAGCCGACGAGGCGATACCCGCCGAGGCGGGGAAGCTGTTGCGCGTGGCCACGCGGAAGGAGCCGGCGAAGCCCGTCGCCCGGCGCAGGCGGTCGAGGTGCGCCAGGGCGCGGCCGGTGAAAGCCGCGCCGGCGGGAACGAGCCTGCCCGACTCATCGGCCCACCAGATGGCGTCGTTGCCGGGTTCCTCCAGGGCCTCCACCGTCGAATGGCTCTGGCACACCGAGAGGGTCATCGAGATCGAGGCGTTCACCGGCAGGGCCCGCTCGAGATCGCGAGCGCCCCAGTACTTGATGAACGCGATGTTGGCCGGGGCCTTGACGGACGCCTTGCCGAGCGACCGCGGGCTTGCCCCCGAGTTCACGATCGAGGTTCCTCCACCCAGCTGGCGCGCTCGAGGCGCATGCCGGGCGCGCCGAGGCGGAGCGGAAGGGCGGCGAGCCCGGTCAGCAGGCCCTGCTGCTCGAGTGCGTCCGGCTGCGGGTGGTAGACCAGCAAGCAGCCGGCACCGGGCCCGGCGAGGGAGCCGGCTCCCGAGATCTTGGCCGCGCCGCCGGCGGCCTCGATCGCCGCCACCCGTTCCTGTACCTCCCGTGGCACCACTCCCAGCTCGGTCAAGCAGCTGTGATGCTGGCGGATCAGGGCGAGGATCCTGGGCGGGATCTCGTCGGTTCGGGCGAGTTCCTGGCGCAGGCCCCAGGTCAGCCGCTCCATGCGATCGAAGAGGTCTTCGTAGCGCAGGGGGTCCTCCGTCATGCGTGCCCGCACCGAGGCCACCACGTGGCCGGTAGCCTCGGCCGGGGCTCCGGTGTCGAACACCCGCAAACGCTCGAGCAGGGGCGAGGAGGAGGTGAGAGGGTCCACGTGCATGCCGCCTTCGAGGCTCTTGCGGGCCCAGATCAGCGAGCCGTAGAGCACCGTGGCGCTGTCCACCCCGGAAGGCAGGCCGTGCTGGCGGCGCTCGGTGTCGAGGGCCAGGCGCTGCAGCTTCTCCTTGGTGGCCGTCACTCCCAGGTAGGCCAGGAGGGCGTTCGAAACGGCCACGGCGGTGGCAGCCGAGCTGCCGAAGCCGGAGCCCACCGGCAGCTCTGAGCGCACTTCCAGGCGGAAGGAAGGCGGCGCTTCGCCGCCCGCTTCGAACCCGGCCTCGAGCGCGGCCTCGCCGAGGGCGACCTTCACCACATGGGCCGGGTCCTCGCCTCGCACTTCACGGAAGGCCGCGGGCGAGGGTTCCTCGGCGTAAGCGTGCCAACGCCTGCGGGCCTCCTGGGCGTAGTGGAGAATTTCTTCCCAGGGCAGCGTCTCGGCAACACCCACGGCCGGCAGCAGGAGCTCGCAATCGCCCCGTTCGGAGGTGGCGGCGAGCTCGGCCGAGAGTCGCAGGTCGAGCGCCGCTACCAGGGCGGGGCGCCCGTAGACCACCGCGTGTTCGCCCATCAGGATCAGCTTGCCCGGGGCCGAAACCGTCACCGGCTGGAAGGGTTCCAGGCGGGCCTCGGGCTCGGCGGGGAGCGGTGGCCGGGCGAGCGCCGCCGGCTCGGCTGTCGCCTGGG
>CALMKX010000034.1 GCA_937867335.1 uncultured Acidobacteriota bacterium | reverse complement strand
ACCACCCGCAGCTTGTCCGCCGGCGAGACGCGGGCGTAGACCCGGAGGTCCTCGATCTGCCGCTCGAGCTCCGGATCGGAGAGGGCGGCGAGCTCCGGGCCCGAGATGGTGCGGCCGCGGGCCAGCAGGCCGAGCTCGCGGGCGATGGCGGTGGCGGTGGCGGGGTGATCGCCGGTGATCATCACCACCGAGATGCCGGCCTGTTCGCAGCGGCGGATCGCCTCGGCCGCTTCCGGCCGGGGCGGGTCGATCATCCCCACGAGACCGAGGAACATCAGCTCCTCGTGGCTATCGGCGAGCTCGGCTTCGGGCTTCTCGACCACCGCCAACACCCGCAGGGCCTCGCCGGCCAGTCGCTCGGCCACGACCAGGATGCGGGCGCGGTCGGCGTCTTCGAGGGGCACGATCCCGGCCGCCGTCAGCTGGCGGGTGCAGGCCGGCAGCAGCGCCTCGGGCGCGCCCTTGGCGCAGGCGAAGGTGCCCTGCTCAGCCTGATGGACGGTGATCATCCGCCGGGTCTCGGCGGTAAAAGGCACTTCGCCCACACGCGGGTAGCGCGAGTCCAGAGTGTCCTTGTCGAGCCCCATTTTGGCTGCGGCCACCACCAGGGCGAGCTCGGTGGGGTCGCCTCGCCGCACGCTCTCGGCCTGCCCTGAGCCGGCAGGCAGCAGGCGGGCGTCGGAAGCCAGCACGGCCGCCCGGAGCAGGCGCTCCAGGGCCGCGCGAGGAAGCTCGCCCGCGGCCTGGAACTCCCCCCAGGGCTCGTAGCCGGCACCGCTCACCGAGAGTTCCTGGCCGGCCAGGTAGAGCTTGCGGACGGTCATCTCGTCGCGGGTCAGGGTGCCGGTCTTGTCCGAGCAGATCACCGACACGCTGCCGAGCGTTTCCACCGCCGGCAGCCGTCGCACCAGGGCGTGGCGCTTCACCATCCGCTGCACGCCGAGGGCGAGAGAGATGGTGACCACGGCAGGCAGGGCTTCGGGAACCACCGCCACCGCGAGGGCGATACCGAAGATCAGGCTCGACAGCAGGAGCTCGAGAGGAGCCACCGGCTGGCTGCCGGTGAAGGCCTTGATCAGGTTGACGGCGACGATCGCCAGGATGATCACCCCGGCCACCCGCGCGAGGGTCTTGCCCACGCGGTCCAGGGCTTCCTGGAGGGAGGTGTTGCCCACTTCCACCGTGGCCAGGAGGCCGGCGATCTTGCCGAATTCGGTGGCCATGCCGGTGGCGGTGACCACCGCCCGGGCCCGGCCGTAGGTGGCCGTGGTACCGGCGTAGAGCAGGTTGCGGCGGTCTCCCAGGGGGAGCTCTTCGCCCGCCAGCGGCTCGGCGACTTTGGCTACCGGCAGGGACTCGCCGGTGAGCGCCGCCTCCTCCACCTCGAGGTTCACCACCTCGAGCAGCCGGGCGTCGGCCGGGCAACGATCCCCGGCTGCCACCAGCACCACGTCCCCCGGCACCAGGAACTCGGCCTTCAGGCGCTGCTCGCGGCCATCGCGGATCACCGTGGCCTCGGGAGCGGCCATGCGCTTGAGCGCTTCGAGCGCGCGCTCGGCCCGGAACTCCTGGATGAAGCCGAGCACCACGGCGAAGATCACGATCACCGCGATGGCGATCGCCTCGACGGTGTGGCCCAGGACGGCGGAGATCACCGCACCACCCAGGAGGATCAGCACCAGCACGTTCTGGAACTGCGAGAAGAGCAGCTGCCAGGGCGAGGTCTTCTCGGCTTCCTGCAGCTGGTTGGGACCGAAACGAGCCAGCCGCTCGGCGGCCTCGGCGCTGCTGAGCCCTTCTTCGCGGCTGGCCAGCCGCGAGAGGGCCTCGGCGCTCGAGAGCGAGTGCCAGGCGGTCGAATTGTCGAGGGCGTTCACCACCACACCTTCCTTCCGAAGACCCCGGCCGGGGCGGCCTGATCCTACCAGCCGGCCTCTGGAGGCCCCAGCCTGACCGGGGAATCTGGCCGGTTGTAGCTAAAGGTGTCGCCTTGAAGAAAAAAGAGACGGCGAGGTCGAGGCCGGCTAGAAGGTTTCCTTGGTCATGACCAGGAACTGCAGCTGGTCGATCGAGCGGTTGCCGTCGAGGGGGAAGGCCACGTCGATGTGCACCAGCGAGCCCCGGGCCGAGCGGCTGGAGCCCAGGCGGAGGCCGAAGCCGACGTCCTTGAGCACACGGTTCACGCCGGGGTTGGCGTGCGGGTCTTCGTCGGCCCAGGCGCGGCCGATGTCCGCGAAGACGGCCGCTCCCACGTGGATCAGATGGAGAAAATCCCAGTTGGTGAAGAAGCGCTGCTCGATCGAGAACAGGGCCCGGCGGTCGCCGTGCTGGAAGCGCAGCGGATAGCCGCGCAGGCCGTTGTCGCCGCCCAGGAGCAGCTGGTGGTCGAGGTCCAGGCTGCGACCCCAGGCCATCGAGGCCGTGGCGGTGAGGAGCTGGGAGCCGAAGTCGCGCCGGAAGTAGCGGATGTCGGTTTCGATCACCGTGTCCTCGAGGTCCGAGCCGTAGCGGCCCGAGGCATCGCCCGCGAGCAGCAGCACCCCGCTCTTGCCCACTTCGGCGCCCTGCTGGCCGTGGAGGGCGAAGATGGCGCGGTTGCGATCCGCTCCCAGGGCTGAAGCGGAGTAGCCCAGTCGGCCGGTCAGCCGGCGGCCGAGGTAGAGGTCTTCAGTGCGCACCAGCTTGTCGAGGTTGTGGGTCTTGACGAAGCGATCCTCCAGCCACTCGAAGCCCACCCAGGGGTAGATCAGCCGCCGGTCCTCGGGCAGGCGGGGGGGCGGTGAGAACGGGTCCTCGGCCGAGAAGCGATCCTCGAGGTAGGTGGCGCCGAGCATCAGCCGCAGCGCATGCCCCTGCTTGAGCCCCTTGGAGAAACCCATGAAGCCCTCGAGGCCATCCTGCTTTTGGCGGAAGCGGTCCGTGCTCTTGCCCAGGGTGAAGAGCCGAGTGATGCGGTCGTCGCTGTGGGCGGAGAGGCCCAGCGCCCAGCGGGTGTCGAGGCCGAAGAAGGGGTGCTCGAGGTCGAAGAGCTGGGAGCTGCCGTCGCTGTTGTCCGAGTAGGCCGCCTGCAGCTGGGTGCGCGAGCCGAACAGAGCCTTGTCCTCGTAGGAGGCGAGCAGGCTGGTACGGTCGAAGTCCGAAGTGCGGGCCAGGGCCACGTCCTTGCCGGTGCCCAGGAGGTTGGCGTCCTGGAGCTCGAAGCGGGTCTTGTTGGCACCACCGGCGCGGCCGAAGCTCACGTTCAGGAACAGCGTCCAGACGTCGCGGACGGCTACTTCGACGTCCACCTGGTTGCCGCAGTAGCGGGTGGGCCGAATACTGGCGTCGTAGAAGATCCGCTGGTGGCGCAGCAGCCGCTCGGACTCCGCCAGCACCCGCGGGTCGTAGCGATCCCCCGAGCGGAACAAGAGCAGCTCTTCCACCACGGTCGAGCGGGTGTTGCGGTGGAGCTGGTCCACCAGGCGGTAGAAGAAGCCGTTCTCGCCAGGCTTGTCGTGATTGAAGATGTCGTTCACCCGCACCACGACGCGCCCGATGGTGGCCCCCCGGGCCTCGAGTTCGGACTCGCTCGGGAGCGGGCAATCTGCAGAAGCGTTATCGGGGCTCGGGAGCTCCGGAGGGGCTGCGCTCGTGGCTGGCGGGGCGGGCTCGGGAGTCGGGGCGACGCCTGCTGCCTCGACCGCCGCGGGGAACCCGGAAACCAGGAGCAGGGCCAGTGGTAAGACCGCTACCGGTCGGCGCCTGCACATCCAGAGCCCATTATGCGCCAAAGCCATGGGCTTTGCAGGGTGGGGGGCACGCGGGGTGCTGGGCGGTCCGGCCGCGCTAGTGGGCGTAGTGGTCGGCGCTCAGGAAGTGCAGGGAGACGTAGGGGTCGTCTCCCGCAACCCAGCTGTCGTGCGGCACAGGCGAGATGTAGAACAGGCTCCCGGCCACGAGCTCCGTCACGGTGCCATCCTCGAAGGCTGCCATGGCCGTACCCGACAGCATCATGCCCACGTACTCGACTTCGCAGAAGCGCTTGCCGAGCGCCGGCCCCACTTGGAGAGATCACTTCCACCTGGGCTGGTAGGTAGCCTGGCCGATGGTCATCGCGCTCGGCCGAGCCAGATCGAACCGGCGGAGCTCCATGGTGCAGACTTCGCTGGGGTCCTCGAAACGCTTGAGGATCAGACTCAGGTGGTCGTAGGGCAGGGGAGGCTCCGGGGAGAGTCGGAAGTCACTACTGCAGCTTGTAGACCCGGTTAGGAACTCTCACGAGTACCGACTCTCGAGTTTGGAGATTCGCTCCCAGTCCTCGTATCGATATGGAGACTTCTTCTCGAGGCAATATGCGGTCCAGCGGAAGAGGCTGTTGAACTCCTCGCTCTGGATCCGCAAGTCTCGGAGATGCTCCCAGTCCAGATTCTCGCGATCTCGCCCCGTAGCGACACGAGTGATTGAAATGCGCGCGGCGATCTCCTCAAACTCACTGGCGTCGAGTTTCAGGATCTTGTCTGCGGCCGGAAGGCCGTCGAGAAATTCTGGGTCCAGGCCGTAAGATATGACTGAAACATCGTAGGATGTGCCAAGGCGTCGAAGTTCCTCGGCCAGAGTCTCGTCGCTGATCTTGGTCGCTACGGCGAGCTGAGCTGAGTGGGCCCATTTCGAGTTGCTCACGCATTGAAAGAAGGCCTCTCGAAAAGAGGCAGCGGCAAGCTCAACTTTGAGCTCCACGCTAATCAGCTTGAAGGGCTGCTCCCCAAGGCTCCGCTTCACTTCGAGGACTTCTCGAGTCAGCCGAAAGCCGATATCAGTCACCTCGCCAACCTCCCAGCGCAGGAGGACCAGATCTGGGAACTTCCACTTGTTGATCCCTGCTCGCTGCCGGCTTCCCTTCGTGTGCTCAACATGCATCGGGAATTGATTTGTAAGTTCTGAATAGCGCATGTAGACAGAGCGAAACTTCTCCTCTCTTTGGGCGGTCCGTGCTCCTGTCTCTTCGGGGGACGGAGCTACAACGCTCGGGACGATTGGCTCCCTGCCGCCCGGCGAAGAGCGCTGAGTGGGCGGCTGAGCCGTGGGGCGCAGGTAGTAGCCGTGGCCCTGATCCACCTTCGCAATCGGCGATGTGGGGTCTGCTGACATCACGGAGAAGTGGGAGCGGATCGAGTTCTCGGAGTATTCGCCCTCGAGGAGCGGGGTGACGAGCTTGCGTAGTTCCGTCCCATTCAGTGCGTCATCTGGATTGGCCGGAAGGACCGTCGGCAGTAGCTTGTTGAGCTGATCTCGAAGAGTTGCCACGAACGCTAGCTCCCTCGTCTGGGGGTGAAGCGATTAGCACCCAAAGTGGCTGGCGAGCGCGCAAGTCAGGTCGCCTTTGCCCTTAGTTAATTTGGAGAATATGCACCGATTTCGTAGGGATCGATCGAGCCGCCTCCAGGCCCAGTCTAGAACTCGCGCTGTTCCGAGGACCAAAGCCTTCCGGCGAGGTAACACCAGGCACAGCGAGCAGGGCCTCAGCAACCTGGATTCCAGCAGCAGAACTCGCAGACTGAATTGGCAGCCTGGCTAGGTTGCGTGCCGCATGCAAGCCCGAGCCGGCTGAGGGTCGATTCGTCTCCGAGGCTTCGCAGTTTCCAGTTGCGAGGATTGTACACAGAAGAGCCTACGAACTGCAGCGACCTGATGGCTTGGCGAAGTACTGGGTTCGAGGGTGGTTTTTGGGTGCAGAGTTCGGCGCCTCGGAAGGAGCCACTGGTGTCAACTGACTCCCCCCGCCCTTTCTGTCTTGAGCAAAAAGCCGAGCAAGGACAGAATACCGGCGTGCTGAAATCGACCCGCTGGTTCGTTGTGCTTGTGATGGGGCTCTTTCTCCTTCCCGCGGGCAGGCTTTTCGCTGCGGACCCTGGCTCCGGTGGCGAGGAGCCGGTGCGCTGCCCGGTGCCGGACGAGGCGACTTTGCTGGCCGAGAAGGCGGTGGTCGGCCAGGTGCGGATCCAGGTGGGGGACATCTTCGACCCCGAAGCCCCCGGCGAGCGCAACAAGGCCTTCAAGCTGGTCAACCGCCTGCACGCCAACACGCGGCCCCGGGTGGTGGAGAACCTGCTGCTGTTCCGCTCGGGAGACCCCTACGATCCCCGGAAGCTCAGCGAGTCCGAGCGCCTGCTGCGGGCGCAGAAGTTCTTCTACGACGCCAAAGTGCGCCCGGTCTCCTACTGCGGCGGCGCCGTGGACGTCGAAGTGGCGGTGCGCGACGTCTGGACCTTGAGCGTCACCGCGGCCTTCTCGCGCAGCGGCGGCGAGAACAACACCACCTTCGAGATCCAGGACACCAACCTGCTGGGCACCGGCAAGGACGTCACCATCGGCCGCCGCCAGGACTTCGACCGCACCAGCCAGGTCTACACCTACCGGGACCGCTCCGTCGCCGGCACCCACGGGCGCCTCGAGCTGTGGTACGCCGACAACAGCGACGGCAATTTCAAGGTCTTCGACCTCAACCAGCCCTTCTACTCCCTCGACACCCGCTGGGCCGCTGGCCTGCGCGTGCGAACCGACGACCGCTTCGACCGCTTGTTCCGGCTGGGCAAGGCGACGGATCGCTTCCGCCGCCAGCAGGACTTCATCGAAGGCTTCTACGGCTTCTCGAGAGGCCTCAGGAATGGCTACGCCTGGCGCTGGCTCGGCGGTGTGACCTATGTCGACGACCACTTCTTGAAGGCCGACGAGGGGCTGCCCCTCCACAAGCTGCCGCGCGACCACAAGCTGGTCTACCCCTGGGTGGGCTTCGACTGGATGCAGGACGACTACCAGAAGGTCACCAACTTCAACCAGCTCTCGCGCACCGAAGACCTCTACCTCGGCCGCCGGCTGAGCGGGCGGATCGGCTACTCCACCAAGAGCCTCGGGGCGGACCGCAACGGCCCGGTCTACTCGCTGAAGCTGGAGGACGGGGCGAACCTCGGCAAGCACGGCCTGGTGCTGGCCAATGCCGATCTTTCGGGCCGTGCCTCCGGAGGGGTGCGGGAGAACGTGGAGGTCAACTTCGGCCTGCGCTATTTCCGGCGCACTTTCGGCCAGCATCTGTTCACGGTGCAGGCCTCCGGCACCTGGACCGACAACCTGGACGGCGACCGCCAGATCCTTCTCGGCGGGGACAACGGCCTGCGCGGCTATCCGTTGCGCTACCAGGAGGGGGATCGCCGCTTCCTGCTCTCGCTCGAGCAGCGCTTCTATACCTCTTGGCACATCTTCAAGCTGGTGCACGTTGGAGCGGCGGTGTTCGCGGACATCGGCCGCGCCTGGTTCCCGGACAACCCCAAGGCCAACCCCGGCGTGGACCGGGCCCTGCGGGATGTCGGCCTGGGGCTGCGGCTGGGCTCCAGCCGTTCGAGCAAGGGAGCCCTGGTGCACCTGGACGTGGCATTCCCCCTCGACGGGCCTTCGAGCATCAAGAGCGTGCAGTGGCTGGTCACCTCGAAGGAGAGCTTCTGAGCCCGCGCCGCCAGCCCAGGGCCCCCGAGCCGGCAGCTCCAGAAGAACCGCCGGCGGCCGGCGGCGGCGACCTCGAGCTGCTGCTCGAGGTGCTGCCGGTGGAGATCCGTGAGCTCCTGGCCGGGCACCCCGAGCGCCTGCAGCTGATCGAGATCGTGCTCGACCTCGGCCGCATCCCCGAAGCTCGGCTGGCCGATGGCCGGGCGATCGACCTGCTGCCCCGGCCGGTCGCCGCGGAGGACCTCGCCCACGTGGTGGCCCGGGTCTCTCGCTTCGGCGGCGACAACCGGGCCGGCATCGGCGGCACGTTGCACCGCATCTCGGCGATCCGCAACCGGGTGGGGGAAGTGATCGGCCTCACCTGCCGGGTGGGGCGGGCGGTGTTCGGCACGGTGGACATTCTGCGCGACGTGATCGAGGAAGGGCGGTCGCTGCTCCTGCTGGGCCGGCCCGGCGTGGGCAAGACCACGCTCCTGCGCGAAGCCGCGCGAGTGCTGGCGAGCGACCTCGGCAAGCGGGTGGTGATCGTCGATACCTCGAACGAGATCGCCGGTGACGGCGATGTGCCGCATTCTGGCATCGGCCGCGCCCGGCGCATGCAGGTTCCCTCGCCGGACCAGCAGCATGCGGTGATGATCGAGGCGGTGGAGAACCACATGCCCCAGGTGGTGGTGATCGACGAGATCGGCACCCTGGCCGAGGCCATGGCCGCCCGCACCATCGCCGAGCGCGGCGTGCAGCTGATCGCCACCGCCCACGGCAACACGCTGGACAATCTGCTGCGCAACCCCACCCTCTCCGACCTGGTGGGCGGCATCCAGGCGGTGACCCTCTCGGACGACGAGGCCCGCCGCCGGGGCAGCCAGAAGACGGTGCTCGAGCGCAAGGCTCCGCCCACCTTCGAGGTGGTGGTGGAGATCCAGGACCGCGATCGCTTCGCCGTCCACCACCGGGTGGCCGACGTGGTGGAC
>CALMKX010000033.1 GCA_937867335.1 uncultured Acidobacteriota bacterium | reverse complement strand
ATCCACCACGAGCTCGGCCACAACTTCTACCAGCGGGCCTACAAGAACCAGCCCTTCCTCTACCAGGACAGCGCCAACGACGGCTTCCACGAGGCGGTGGGGGACACCATCGCGCTCTCGGTGACGCCCTCCTACCTGAAGCAGATCGGGCTGATCGACGCCGAGCCGGACCCCAGCAAGGACATCGGCCTGCTCCTGCGTCAGGCGCTCGACAAGGTGGCCTTCCTGCCCTTCGGACTGCTGGTGGACCAGTGGCGGTGGAAGGTCTACTCGGGAGAGGTTCCGCCCTCGCGCTACAACCAGGCCTGGTGGGAGCTGGTGGCGAAGTACCAGGGCGTGGCACCGCCGGTGGCCCGCTCCGAGCAAGACTTCGACCCCGGTGCCAAGTACCACGTGGCGGGCAACGTGCCCTACACCCGCTACTTCCTGGCCCATATCCTCCAGTTCCAGTTTCACCGGGCCTTGTGCGAGGCCGCCGGCTACCACGGCCCGCTCCACCGCTGCTCGGTGTTCGACAACAAAGAGGCCGGCAAGCGACTCGAGACCATGCTGGCGATGGGCCTCTCCCGCCCCTGGCCGGATGCCCTCGAGGCGATCTCCGGCCACCGCGAGATGGACGCCACTGCGATCCTCGACTACTTCGCCCCGCTCAAGAAGTGGCTGGACGAGCAGAATCGCGGTCGTCAGTGCGGCTGGTAGGAGCTTCTGCTGCGGCGCACTTGGAGTAGGCTCGAGCGACGATGACTCAGTCGGCCAGGCTGGTCTTTATCAGCCACAGCGGAGCCGACACCTGGGTGGCGAAGCAGATCGCCCGAGAGGTGTCGGCCTGCGGGGCCACGCCGTTTCTCGACGAGGCCGACATCGAGATCGGTGTGGATTTCGAAGAACAGATCCAAGAGGTTCTGAGCAAGGCGGACGAGCTGGTGGTCCTCTTGACTCCCTGGGCACTCGAGCGCCCCTACGTGTGGGCGGAGATCGGTGCCGCCTGGGGGAGGGGAATTCCGATCGTGGCGTTGCTGCTCGGGATCACTCCGGGCGAACTTCAGACTCGGGCCGGGATTCCCGTCTTTCTCAAGCGCCGAAACCTCGTCGAGCTCAACAAGATCGAGGAGTACCTACGAGAGCTTCGAGGGCGCTCGGGCTCTCCCGCCGAATGAACAGGGTTGCGCTAGACTGGAGTCCGTCATGAGGGAGCCGCTGGCCTTCATCTCCTACTCGCACCAGGACGCCGACTGGGCTCGCGCCTTCGCTCGCTCGTTGCAAGACCTGGGGTTGCAGGTCTGGTTCGACGAATTCAAGGTGCGCCCGGGCGAGTTGGTGGGCCAGAGCGTCGAAGAGGCCCTGCGCGAGAGCGAGGCGCTGATTCTGGTGCTCTCCGAAGAGAGCCTGCAAAGCCCCTGGCTCAACTTCGAACTGGGCCTCGCCCTCGGCACGGGCAAACGGTTGGTTGCGATCGTCCCTGGGGACCTGGACCCGGCCAAGCTGCCACCGGCCCTGCGCTCACGCCGCTTTCTGATTCGCCATTCTCCCGAGGAAACGGCCGAGGCTTTCGCGGCCCAGACGGCTGCCTAGGGGATCATCCCCTCCCTCACTTCCAGGTCGATCCCTCCAGTCCTGCGGTCGCCATCGCTGTGCGCCGCTGACCTTCTTCCATGAGGCGGTGGAAGTCGCGGCGGTCGCGGGCTCGGACTACCGAGAGCAGCTCTTCGACGGCCGCCCGCAGGCGTTCGACCGCGGAGAGGGAGTGAGGGTTGTCGGCCTGGATCTCGAAGTAGACGTCGGGGCTCTCGCGCACCACGGCGGTGGCGAGGGCTTCGAGAGTCCGGAAAGTCGGGCTCTGGAGCGGCGGGCCGGTGTCCGGCAGGGCGAGGGCGAAGACGATCGCCGTGGCGTGGGCGAGCGAGAGCAGGTCGGCCATGAAGCGATCGTGGTGCAGCAGGGGGATGCGGATCAGCCTCGCGGTGGTGGGGCGGAAGAGTTCCTCGGCCGCCAGGGTGGCCTCTTCGTCGTCGGTGTCGCAGACCACCACATCGTTGCCGCGCAGCACCACGGTCGAAGGTCCGAACATCGGGTGGAGCGAGGCCACTCGGCCGCCGGCGCGCTGGAGGGCGCGGATGGGCTCGATCAGCGGTGTCTTGATGCTCGCCAGGTCGCAGATCACCCCGCGGGGCGGTACGGCGCACCAGGAGCGGTAGAGCGAGGCGGTGGCACTGGGCGGGGCGGCGGAGATCACCAGGTCGGCGTCGGCGAGGTCCTGGCCCACTCGCTGGGCCTCCTCGGCCGAGCCCCGCGGGTCGATCACCCCCACGTCGTAGCCCTGAGCGGCCAGGAACGAGTTCATCCATCGGCCCATGCGTCCGGCACCGCCCACCAGCACCACTCGCTTGCCCACGCCGCCGGCCGCGGAGCGCACGTTGTCGGCCTCCTGCACCGTGATGGCAGCGCGAATCAGCCGGGTGAGCAGGTTCTCGGCGATGGTCGGATCGAGCCCCTTCTGGACGGCCTCGTCGTGGGCCCTGGCCATCACCCTGAGCTCCTGGCCGTAGTCGACGATGGGCTGGCCGGATTGGCGCTTGATCTCGCCCACGCGGCGGGCGAGCTCCACGCGCTCGGCGGCGAGCGAGATCAGATCGCGGTCGATCTGCTGAATGCGAGTACGGACGTTTTCCAAGTCGAGATCCTGCATCATGCTCCTCCAGGCGCCCGGCGAGCGCCTGCCACGGGCGAATCGGTCGGCCTTCTGGGACATCCGGCTGGCCGCTGTCGGCCAGCCTAGCTTCATTCTGTCTTAAAGTGCTCCTCGAGCCGGAATCGGGTCTATACTGATTTTCATGAGGGGAATCGGAGCCAGATCCTGGGTCGCAGGGACCCTCGTCCTGTCGCTGGCCCTCGTGCCATCGGCGGCCCTGGCTCTGTGCAACAAGGTTTCCGACTGCGCTCGAAGCAGCCACAAGGTTGCAGAGGAATCCTGCCCAAGGCATGCGAGCCAGGCTCAGCCGCCCTGCCACCGGCACTCGGCCGAAACCCAGCCCCGCAACTCGGCCACACCGCTGTGCTGCGCGCCGGTTCCGCGGGCCGTGGCCGCGCCGGCCAGCGCGCCACCCTCGCCCGACCCTGGAGCTCTAGCGGTTCTGCTCGCGTCGGCGCCGAAGCTCTCGGCTCCCCGGCAGGACGCGCGCCCCGAAGTCTGGCACCCGCCGCCCCGCGGGCCGAGCCTCCACCTGCGCAACTGCGTCTTCCGGATCTGATCGCCGTCTCCTGAACCGTGCGTGTGCACGGTCCCTCTTGGCGAGCCGTGGCTCGCCGGCTGCGGGCTGGAGTGTGTCCAGCTGCAGCGGGCGGGGCCTCCCGGCCGCCGAGCCGATCAGGAGACGATCATGCGATTCTCGACCAAGCTCGCCCTCGTGCTGTTCAGCCTGCTGGTGGCCGCTGCGACGGCCCCGGTTCTCTTCGCCGAAGAAACTCCCGCTCCCGCTGCCAAGGCCTGCGCCTGCTGCCAAGGAGCTCAAGGCGATGCGCAGGGCTGCTGCGCTGGCATGCACAAGGACGCCGCTCCGGCGCAGGACCCTGCCGTCGGCGCGCCGGCCGACCCCAAGGCGATGGCCGAGCACGGCGGCTGCGCCCATCACCACGCCATGAAGGACGGGGCCAAGGGCGGTGCCGAGCAGGGCTGCTGCGCTCACCATGGAGCCGCCGGCGACGCGGGTGGTTGCTGCGGCCATCACGAAGCCGCCGGCAAGGCGGGAGGGTGCTGCGCGGGCTGTGGCGCTGCGGCCAAGAGCCATGAGGCCCCTGCGGCCGACGTCGCGGGTGCCGGTTGCTGCGCTTGCTGTGGCGCCATGGCCAAGGGCGCGGATGGGCAGGGCGCCTGCCCGCACCACGCCGAGGGCGGCGACGACGCTCACCATCACCACCACCATCACCCGAACTGAGCCGACCGAGGAGCTGAAAGCATGGCCACGGATCGACGGACCTTCCTGCGGGGAGGCGCGCTGACCGCGGCGGCTCTGATGGCGGCTCGAAGCTTGCCGGCCGGCGCCTCGCCTGTGGCGGAACCGAGTTTCCCCACGGGCGGAGGCGCCGGGCCGGCGGGCTCGCTCCCGCCCGGAGTCGTACCGGTCGAAACTCCTGATGTGCCCCGGCTGCCCTGGCGCTGGGATGGCCCGGTGAAAGTTTTCGAGTTGGTGGCCGAGCCGGTCCAGTCGCGCTTCGTTCCCTGGCGCGAGCCGTTCAACACCTGGGGCTACAACGGCTCCACGCCAGGGCCGACGATCGAGGCGGTGGAAGGGGATCGAGTGCGTATCGTGCTCGAGAACCGGCTGCCAGAAGAGACCGCGATCCACTGGCACGGCCTCGAGACGCCCTGGGAGCTCGAAGGAGTTCCCGGCCTGCAGCAGGATCCGGTGGCTCCCGGCGGCCGTTTCGAGGTGGAGTTCACCCTCGAGCAGAACGGTACTTTCTTCTACCACTCCCACATGCCGATGCAGGAGATGATGGGCATGGTGGGCTTCTTCATCGTCCACCCGCGACGCCCGCACCTGCCCCGGGTAGACCGCGACTTCGCCATCCTGCTGCAGGAGTGGGCCATCCTGCCGGGCAACCCGACCCCGAATACCCTGGCCATGGAATTCAACTGGCTCACCTTCAACGGTAAGAGCGGCCCGGCGGCCACGCCGATGCTGGCCCAGGTGGGGGAGCGGATCCGCCTGCGTTTCGTCAACCTGGGGATGGACCACCATCCCATGCATTTGCACGGGCATCAGTGGGTGGTCACCGGTACCGAGGGTGGCCGCGCGCCCGAGGCCACCTGGCGGCCGGGGAACACCGAGATCGTCGGCGTGGCCCAGGCCCGGGACCTGGAGTTCGTGGCCCGGCGAGAAGGCGAGTGGATGCTCCACTGCCATCTGCCGCACCACATGATGAACCACATGGTCTCGATGGTGGGGCCGCTGTCGAGCCCCGGCCTGGGCGTCGCCGGCGGCGGCTCGATGGAGGAGGGCATGGGCATGCCTCACGGCGGCCACGCTCTCGGCGAGTCCCAGGGGCCAAGCTTCGGTCGCACCCTCGGGGCCGGCAACGAGGAGCAGCCGACGGGTCACCAGGCCATGGGCCATCACCACGGTGCGGGCCACGCAGGGCCGATGCAGTTCAACCCGGTGCCGCCGGAGGCGCGGCAGGTTCCCGGCTACCCGCAGGACATGTTCATGGCCATGGACCAGGAAGTCGAGAAGCCCGAGACCTTCGGGCTGCGCCCCACCTGGACCGCCGGGATGATGGGCATGATGACGCTGGTTCGGGTGCTTTCGCCGGAGAAATACCAGCACATCCAGGAGCTCAAGCGGCGCCAGAAGGAGAGCGCCGAACCTGCGGAGCACCACCACCACCATCCCACCGGAGGTGGCCGATGAGCCCCTCCTCGCGTGGCTGGCTCCTGGCTCTCGCCGGCTGGACAACCCTTGCCGGCAGGCCCAGCCTGGCCCAGCACGACCATCACCACCACGAATCCCCACCCGCGGCCGAGGCTCCGGCGCCCGCGATACCCGACGAGGCGGTAACCCTGGCCGAGCTCGAAGCCCGGGCGGTCGAGGCGCGTCCGCTCCTCGCGGCTGCCGCAGCACGACTCGAGGCAGCCCGGTCCGAGGCTCGCCAGGCCGGCCGGCTGGCCAATCCGGCTCTGGGGCTCAAAGCCGAAGAGCTGCCCCTCGAGAGCGGCCCCAGCCGCGGCAAGGTCGGACTGGTGTGGAGCCAACAGCTGCCTCTGGCCGGCCAGCTCTCGCGCAGCCGGTCCTGGCTCGAGGCCGAGGCGGGTACGAGCGAAGGACGACTGATTCTCGCCCGCGCCGGCGTGCAGGCCGAGGTGCGGCGGGCTTTCTACCGCGCCGTGAGCGGCCAGAGGGCTCTGGTCCAGGCGCAGCAGGTGCTCGCCCTGGCCCGCGAAGCGGTGGAGGTGACGGCGCAGCTTTTCAATACCGGTGCCGCGGATCGTCCGGACCAGCTGGCGATCGAGGTCGACGCCGAGCGCGCCGAGCTCGCGGTGGCAGAGGCCGAACAGCACCTCGCCGCGCGCCGCGCCGAGCTGGCGACGGCGGTGGGCGACACGGCTCTCGCTGCCCGCCCTCTGGCCGATACCTTCGAAGATCTCGCGCCGGACCCGATCGAAGAGAGCTGGCGAAGCGGCGCCCTCGCCGCGGCGCCCGAGCTCGAGCTCGAGCGCCGAGCGGTCGTGGCGGCAGCCCAGCGAGTGGCTCTCGAGAAGGCCCGCCTTGGGCCTGAGCTGGGCTTGACCGCGGGCGTGCTCGACAACCGCGAGCGGGCCGACGGTGGGTCCCGCCTCGGCGGCGAGTTTTTCGGCGAGGCTCTCTTCACGCTGCCGCTGTGGAACCGCAATCAGGACGGGGTGGTGGCGGCGCGGGCGGAGCTGGCGGCGGCGGAAGCGCTCGAGCGCGACGCGAGGTTGGCCCTTGCGGCCCGGCTCGACGCCATCTGGAACCGCTACCGTCAAGCCCGGGCGGCGGTCGAGGCCTACCGCGAGCGGATTCTGCCGCGTGCCGAGGAAGCCCATCAGCTCTATCTGGAGCGATACCATCAGATGGCCGCGGCCTACCCGCAGGTGCTGCTGGCCGAACGCCGGCTGGGAGAGCTTCGAGAGGCCTACCGGGTAGCGCTGGAGCACTACTGGCTCGCTCGGGTGGATCTCGATTTTCCGGGTAGCGCTGGCGCCTCGAGCTCGATGGGCGAGCTCCAGGAGGGTCAACGGCCCTAGGCAGGCGGCGGCCGGCAACGGCAGGGAGGCGAGATGGTGGACCCAGGGACTCCGACGCAAGCGAGCTCGCTGGCGAGCGTGATCGACCCGGTCTGCGGCATGAAGGTGGACCCGGCCAAGGCGCGGTTCCGCAGCGAGCTCGCCGGGGCGAGCTACTTCTTCTGCTGCGCCGGCTGCCAGACGAAGTTCGAGGCGGACCCGGCGGCCTACCTCGCCCCGCAGGCCCCGGCGGTGGACCCGGTCTGCGGCATGAAGGTGGATCCGGCCAAGGCTCGGTTCCGCAGCGAGCACGGCGGGGAGAACTACTTCTTCTGCTGCGCCGGCTGCCAGGCGAAGTTCGAGGCGAATCCGGCGGCCTACCTCGCCCCGCAGGCCGCGGCCGACAGCTGTTGTTGTTCGCACGCCGAGGCGAAGGCTCCGGTGAGCCCGCCTGCGGTGCCTCCAGGCACGCTCTACACCTGCCCGATGGACCCCGAGGTGCAGCAGCTCGGCCCCGGACCCTGCCCGATCTGCGGCATGGCCCTCGAGCCCATGGCCCCGGCCCTGCCGGCAGCCCGCGTGGAATACACCTGCCCGATGCATCCCGAGGTGGTACAGGAAGCGCCCGGGAGCTGCCCGGTCTGCGGCATGGCTCTGGAGCCGCGAGCGGTCGCGGCGGTGGAGGAGCAGAACCCGGAGCTGGTGGACATGCGACGGCGGGCCTGGGTGGCCGGCGGCTTCGCCTTGCCGGTGCTCCTCCTTGCGATGTCCGACCTGATTCCCGGAGAGCCGCTCCAGCACAGTACCCTCGCTCCCTGGCTCGGCTGGATCGAATTGGTGCTTTCTGCCCCGGCCGTTCTCTGGGCCGGCCGGCCCATCTTCGAGCGGGCCGTGGCCTCGATCCGCCGCCGCAGCCCCAACATGTTCACCTTGCTCGGCCTCGGGATCGGCGTGGCTTTCGGCTACAGCCTGGTGGCCACCCTCGCCCCCGGCCTCTTCCCGGCGAGCCTCAAGGTGCACGGTGGTGCGGTGCCCGTGTACTTCGAGGCCGCCGCGGTGATCGTCACCTTGACCCTCCTCGGCCAAGTGCTCGAGCTCGCAGCGCGCGGCCGCACCCAGGGCGCGCTCCGTGCCCTGCTGAAGCTCGCGCCGGCCCTTGCCCGCCGCGTGGAAGCCGGGGGCCGAGAGGTCGAAGTGCCGATTGCCGCTCTCCAGGTGGGGGAGCGGGTCCGCGTGCGTCCGGGCGAGAGAGTGCCGGTGGATGGAGTGGTGATCGAGGGTCGGAGCGCGATCGACGAGTCCATGCTCACCGGCGAGCCTCTGCCGGTGGCCAAGGAAGCCGGCAGCCCGGTGACCGGCGGTACCCTGAACGGCACGGGCAGCTTCGTCTTCGAAGCCCGCCGAGTGGGCGCCGACACAGTGCTGGCGCGAATCGTGGCCCTGGTGGCCGAGGCCCAGCGCAGCCGGGCGCCGATCCAGGGACTGGCCGACCGTGTCGCCGGCTGGTTCGTGCCCACCGTGCTCCTGGTTTCCGTTCTCACGTTCGGTCTCTGGCTGGCCCTCGGCCCGGAGCCCAGGCTGGCCTACGGCCTGGTGGCGGCGGTGTCGGTGTTGATCATCGCCTGCCCCTGCGCTCTCGGTCTCGCCACGCCGATGTCGGTCATGGTGGGGGTAGGGCGGGGGGCCGAGGCCGGCGTTCTGGTGAAGAACGCGGCAGCCCTCGAGGCCCTGGCCGGTGTGGACACGCTGGTGGTGGACAAGACCGGTACCCTCACCCTGGGCCAGCCGAGGATCACGACAGTCGAAACAGTGCCGGGGGTCTCTGCCCGGCATCTGCTGGGCTGGGCGGCGGCCCTCGAGCGGGCGAGCGAGCATCCCCTGGCTTCGGCGGTGCTGCAGGCGGCCCTTGAGCATGAGGCGGCCGTGGTGGCCCCCGAGAGTTTCGAGGCGGTACCCGGGCTGGGAGTGGTGGGAGAGGTCGAGGGCGGTCGGGTGGTGGTGGGCAACCGGGCCTTCTTGGTGGCCCAGGGAATCGAGCTGGACCGCCTGGTGGCCCGAGAAGAGGCTCTGGCGGCAGGCGGTAGGACGGTGATCTGGGTGGCTCGGGACGGCCGGGCCTCTGGGCTTCTCGCGGCTGCCGATCCAGTTCGCCCGGCAACCTCCGAGGTCCTGCGGGAGCTGCGCGAGGCCGGCCTCGAAGTGATCATGCTGACCGGTGACTCCGAAGCCGCTGCCCGCGCCGTGGCGCAGGAGCTCGGCATCGAGAAGGTCTTCGCCGGGGTCCGGCCCGATGAGAAGAGCGAGGTGGTCGCCCAGCTGGAAGCGGAAGGGCGAGCCGTCGCCATGGCCGGAGATGGCGTCAACGACGCTCCGGCCCTGGCTCGGGCTCGCGTGGGCCTGGCCATGGGCAGCGGCAGCGATGTCGCGATCGAGAGCGCCGGGCTCACCCTGCTCTCGCCGGACATCTCAGGCGCCCTGCGCGGGTTGCGGCTCGCCCGGGGCACTCTGGGCAACATCCGCCAGAACCTTTTCCTGGCCTTCGCCTACAACCTGGTGAGCATCCCGGTGGCCGCCGGCGCCCTCTTCCCCTGGCTTGGAACCCTGCTCTCACCCATGCTGGCCTCCCTGGCGATGACCTTCTCCTCCCTCTCGGTGATCGGCAACGCCCTGCGGCTGCGCCGCCTCGAACTGTGACGAAAAGGGGGGTCGGAAGAAAAAATCTCCCTTCCCGCGTTTTCGGCATCCACGTTTCAGCGATCTGGAGCACTTGAAAGAATGAGTACCAGGAGCGTCTGGTTGGTTAGGGCGCCCGCAAGTGAGGCCTTGATTCGTGAATGGAAGTAAGTTAGGGTAGTCAGTAAATCTCAGACAGCCATCTGGGATTCCTGCTTGAGGCGAAGATGCTGGAGGCATGGGGTTTGAGCGAAGAGTCTTGCAGAACTTGCTTCATCGTGCCAAGATCTTATCCTGGAACGACTTGCCGGTCATCCAGCCCTCGGGGGACGGGTGCCCGGAGGAGATCCGAGGGCAGTTGCCAGCGATCGTTCAGGCGTGCGAATCATTCGGGTCTTGCTGAAATTCCGGCAGGATTAGCGTATAATCAGTACCGTAAGAGTGACTGCGCCGGAGCGCTGAGGTTGCGCGCCTGCTTGG
Organism: uncultured Acidobacteriota bacterium; assembly: GCA_937867335.1. Classification (GTDB taxonomy): domain Bacteria; phylum Acidobacteriota; class Thermoanaerobaculia; order Multivoradales; family SZUA-115; genus JAXLQX01. Next base: position 19,372 of record CALMKX010000033.1, on the reverse strand, counting down.
TTCGCTCTGAGCCGGTCGATTTGAAGAGCAAGAAGGCTGAACCAGGGACCGCGTGCCTTCGCCCTGAGGCACTGAGTTCTCAAACCCAAACCGTCGCAAGCTCAAGGAGGTGAGTATGAAGACGGAAGGAACCACGATCTCCCAGAAGGAAATCTCCCAGATCCGGCAGAACTTGGAGGCGTCGCCCGACCTCGAAGAGGCAGCTGACCTGCTGAACCTCGCGGGCAACGCCACCCGACTCAAGCTCCTGTATTTGCTCGAGAACATGAAGGAGCTGTGCGTGTGCGACCTGGCCGAGATGCTCGGCGTGTCGGTTTCGGCGGTGTCGCAGCACCTCTCCAAGCTCCGCGCCTATGGCTTGGTGGCACCGCGCCGGGACGCTCAGACCATCTACTACCGGCTGACCGACCACCAGTTCAACGACAAGCTCCGCAACAACTTCTTCCGCCAGCTCGACGTCTAGTCTCGAACCCGAAGAGCCTTGACAGCCCCCGAGGAGGCCTGACTCCAAGTCGGTCGCCCCGGGGGCTGTGGTTTTTTTCGGCATACCGACTCGTTCGATGGGACGAATCCCTCTAGCTGACGGGCTGCTCCGAGTGCCACGATCTTGAAACGCTGGCTCGCCTTCCACGTACAACAGTCGCGAAGGCGTGGCGAGGGACAGGTACCTTCGGGGCGGCCGAGGAAGCGCCAGGCTTTGAGAGACTGGCCCTTCTCGGGGCTGTGCTAGTTTCACGTCATCGACCGAGTCTGCGGGAGCAGGCCACCCGCGGAAAGCCTAGCTCCCGGACGGGTTGTCTTCTTTTTGCCCGTTCACGGCATTGAGTTTGTTTGCGAGGTATGAGGCTCAACCCATGGACAAACCAAGAGATCCATCCCATCTGAAGCAACGCCGGACCCGCCAGCTGATCATCGGCGGCATCGCGGCGCTGGTCCTGGCCTTCGGCAGCTACAAGGTCGCAACTCTCGAGAGGGCGTTGATGACGGTGGAGCGGCAGACGGTCTGGACCGATACCGTGAAACGGGGCGAGATGGTTCGCCAGGTACGAGGCCCGGGCACCCTGGGAGCCGAGGAGATCCAGTGGATCACGGCCGAGACTCCCGCCCAGGTGGAGAAGAGGCTGATCCTGCCCGGTACGGTGGTGGAGCCGGACACGGTGATCCTCGAGCTCTCGGATCCGGAGACGGAACAACGAGCCCTCGATGCCCGGCTCGACCTCGAGGCCGCCCGGGCGGAGACCCGTGACCTCGAGGTGCGGCTGCAGAGCGAGCTGCTCAACCAGGAGGCCGACGCGGCACGAGTGGCGGCGGACTACGAGTCCGCCAAGCTCGAGGCCCAGGCCCAGGAGCAGCTGGCCAACGACGGCCTGACTCCGGAGATCACCCTCAAGCGAGCTCGCCTGCGGGCCGAGCAGCTCAAGCAGCAGAGCGAGATCGAGCGCCAGCGGGTGGAGAAGAAGAAGGAATCGGTCGAAGCGCAGCTCGCCTCGCAGAAGGCCAAGGTGGGGCAGCTGTCGGCGGTCTACGATCTGCGCGCCGGCCAGGAAGCCAAACTGCGGGTGCGTGCCGGTATCTCCGGTGTGCTCCAGGACGTGCCGGTCGAGGTGGGCCAGCGAGTGGCACCCGGCACCAACCTGGCGAAGGTCGCGAATCCGAACCACCTGAAGGCGATCCTGCAGATTCCCCAGGTGCAGGCGAAGGACCTGGTCCTGGGCCAGAACGCCGAGATCGACACCCGGAACGGCATCATCCCGGGCAAGGTGAAGCGCATCGACCCGGCCGTGCGGGAAGGCGCCGTGACCGTGGACGTGGAGCTTCTGGGCGAGCTGCCCAAGGGCGCCCGTCCGGACCTCTCGGTGGAAGGCACCGTCGAGATCGAGCGGCTTGCCAACGTGCTCTACACGGGCCGACCGGCCTACGGCCAGGCGGAGAGCCAGGTCTCGATGTTCAAGGTACAGCCGGACGGCACGGCGGTGCGGGTGCCGGTACAGCTGGGACGGGCCTCGGTGAACACCATCGAGATCAAAAACGGGCTTGCCGAAGGCGACGAGGTGATCCTCTCGGACACCGCGGCCTTCGACGAGCAAGAGAAGATCCGACTGAACTGAAGACTGGCCTAGAAGCCTGAAACTGCAGTGGGTCGTCAGTCGTATTAGGATGAAACCGACACCGTCGGACGATCTCCGGACCCACAAGCGAGGGAAACCATGAGCGAAGCAGGCGAGCCTTTGATCAAGCTGGACGGCGTGACCAAGGTGTTCTTCACCGACGAGGTCGAGACCCACGCCCTCGCGAACATCCACCTGGAGATCCGCCGCGGCGAATACGTGGCGATCGCCGGCCCCTCCGGCGGCGGCAAGACCACGCTGCTGTCGATCCTCGGCCTGCTCGACACGCCGACTTCCGGCAAGTACCTGCTCAATGGCCGGCCGGTGGAGAACCTCAGCTTCGCCGAGCGTGCTCGCGTGCGCAACCGCGAGATCGGCTTCATCTTCCAGGCGTTCAACTTGATCGGCGATCTTACGGTCTACGAGAACGTCGAGCTGCCCCTGACCTACCGCGGCATGCCGGCCGCCGAGCGCAAGCAGAAGGTCCAGGCGGCTCTCGAGCGGGTGGGCATGGCCCACCGCATGAAGCACTTCCCCTCGCAGCTCTCGGGCGGTCAGCAGCAGCGCGTTGCCGTGGCCCGCGCGGTCGTCGGCGATCCCTCGATCCTGCTCGCGGACGAGCCCACCGGGAACCTCGATTCGAAGAACGGTGAAGCGGTGATGGTTCTGCTCGAAGAGCTCCACGCCGGTGGCGCCACGATCTGCATGGTGACGCACGATCCGCGCTACGCCCGCCATGCCCAGCGCGCCGTTCACCTCTTCGACGGCCAGGTGGTGGAAGAGAGCGAGGCAGCGGCGCGAATCGAGAAAGAGCTGGCCGAGAGCGGCTACGTGCTCCGCTAGCGGATCAAGCCCTCCTGCTCGAGCTCCCGCATAGGACCCAGGGGACGGCTCCCCGACGGCTCAGGCCGCCGGCAGCCGCCCTCTTGTCGACTGGAGCTAGCCGGGCAGCGAGGAGAGAGAGGGTCTCATGGCTCCCCTGATCGAGCTCAAGAACGTCGAGAAAGCGTACCGGGTGGGAAATGGCGTCTCCTACGTGCTGCGGCGAGTGGACTTCGCCGTCGAGGAGGGCGAGTTCGTCACCATCATGGGGCCTTCCGGCGCGGGCAAGACCACGCTCCTGCACATCCTGGGCATGCTCGACGGCGAATGGACCGGCGACTACCGCTTCCTCGATCAGCCGGTGCACGCTCTCAAGATGAAAGAGCGCAACGAGCTGCGCAAGCGCAACATCGGCTTTGTCTTCCAGAGCTACCACTTGCTCGACAACCTGACGGTGGCCGAGAACCTCGACGTGCCCCTCTCCTACCTCAACATCAAGCGCGCGGACCGCGAAGCGCTGGTGGCCGACACCCTGGACCGCTTCAACATCGTGGGCAAGAAAGACCTCTTTCCCAACCAGCTCTCGGGTGGGCAGCAGCAGCTGGTGGGGGTGGCACGGGCGGTGATCATCAACCCCCGGGTGCTCTGCGCGGACGAGCCCACCGGCAACCTCCACACCGAGCAGGGCCGGGAGATCATGGAGCTGTTCCGGCAGCTCAACCAGAACGGCACCACCATCATCCAGGTCACCCACTCCGAGAGCAACGCCGCCTACGGCGACCGTATCGTGCGCCTGCGCGACGGTTGGGTGCAGGGCGAGGAGCGGCTGCAGAAAGCCTGATTTCCTCGCCGCGCCGCTGAAACCTTCCGAGCCTCTCTGCGTGGTTAGGGCGGGAGGTGGCGGAATGCTCGAAGTTCGATCCCTGACCAAGCGATACGCCGGCGGCGTGACGGCCCTGGCTGATTTTTCCCTCCAAGCGCCCGCAGGAGTGCTGGGCTTGCTGGGGCCGAACGGCGCCGGCAAGACCACCCTGATGTCCATCCTGGCCACGGTGACCCGGCCCACCGGTGGCACTGTGCTCTGGCAAGGCCAGGATGTCTTGGCCGACCCTCACGGCCTGCGGCGCTCTCTGGGCTATCTGCCCCAGGATTTCGGGGTCTACCCCAAGCTCACGGCGCGCGAGTTCTTGCGCTACCTCGGCCGGCTGAAAGGGGTCGCCGAGCGGGACCTGGGCTCGCGGATCGACCACCTCCTCGAATTGACCAACCTGCGCCAGATGGCGGACCGGCCGCTGGGCAGCTACTCCGGGGGCCAGAAGCAGCGAGTGGGTATTGCCCAGGCGCTGCTGGGGGATCCGCGTCTGGTGATCGTCGACGAGCCCACCGTGGGCCTCGACCCCGAAGAGAGGGTTCGTTTTCGCAACGTGCTGGCCGAGATCGCCCACGGCCGGCTGGTGATCCTCTCCACCCACATCGTTTCGGATGTCGAGGCCATTGCCAGCTCGATCGCCGTGTTGCGCCAGGGCCGTCTGCTGGCGCACGCCACGCCGGAAGAGCTGCTGCGGCGAGCTCAGGGGCGAGTGTTCGAGGCCCTGGTGCCTTCCGAGCGACTGGCCGAAGTGCAGAGCCGAGTCGCGGTGTCGAGCCTGGTCCGCAAGGCCGAGGGAACTCGACTGCGTTTCGTGGGGGACCCATCCTCCCTGCCCGGGGCCACGGCCGTCGAGCCTTCGCTGGAGGACGCCTATCTCTGGCTCAGCCGGTGGGGGTCCTAGACATGGCGAGCTCGAACCTCTGGCGCAGTGCCCGGGCTCAGGTAGAGGCCGAGCTGCTTGGCCGGCTGCGCTCCCCGGCCACCCTGGTGAGCTTGATCGGCCTGCTGGTGCTGTCGTTCCTCTGGGTGCCGAGCCCTACCTCGGGCGCCTATTCGATCGCCTGGAAGAACGCCCACGGTGAGCTCGAGTCCGGACGCTACAGCACCTCCTTCGTGGGTGCCTCGGCCGCTGTGCTGGCGGCTCTGTTCCTCACCTTGATCGGCTTCTATCTGGTGGCGGGCTCGGTGCGCCGAGACCGGGAGAGCGGCATCGGGCTGATCCTCGCCGGAACCCCCCTGACGCGCAGCGCCTACCTATTCGGCAAGTGGCTGGCCCATTTCGCCTACCTCTCAGTCCTCGGCAGCGTGGCGCTCGCCACGGGCCTCGCCGTGTGGCTGCGCTACGGCGAAGGTCCGTTCGCCCTCTGGCCTCTGGTTGCGCCGTACTTGCTGCTGGTGCCGGTAGGGCTCGCCTTCACCGCGGTCACGGCGGTTCTTTTCGACGTCACTCCGGGGCTGCGCGGGCGTGGGGGCCAGGTGCTGTACTTTTTCTTCTGGACGTTTGTCTTCCTGTTGCTGCCGGGGGAGTTCTACGGAGGCTTCGAGCAGGCTCCCTCAGAGGGTTCCTGGCCTCTCTTCGACCCCGTCGGGCTCGCTACTTTCGTGCGTGTGCTCCACCACTCGCTGCCCAACGGTTTCGGCGGCGACCTCAACCTGGGCCTGGCCATCATCGATGAGCCGATCGCTCGGGTTCCCTGGCCAGGTATCCAGTTCGGTCTCGGCATGGTCGGGGCCCGGATCGGCTCCCTGCTCTGGCTGCTTCCGCCCTTCGCGCTCGCCGTTTGGGTGTTCGACCGTTTCGACCCTGCGAGAGGGCGGGCGCGTTCGCGGCGGAAGGAATCCGCTGAGCCGGTGGTGCCGCCCCAGGGGACCCCGGCGAGGGTCGTGGCTCCCGCGGTGGCACTGGCTCCGATCTCGACCTCACCCTCCAGCGCGAGAGCCGTGGCAGCGGAAGCGAGGCTCATCTGGCTCGAGGCGCGGCTGCAGCGCTGGCCTCTCGCCGGCACAGCCCTGGCGGCGGCCCTTCCCGGCAGTGCCGGCCAGTTGCCGGCGGCGATCTTCCTGCTCCTTCTGGGAGTGGTCCTGAGCGAGGTCGCTGCCCGCGAGAGCCTCGCCGGCACCTCCCCGCTGATCCACTCTCAGCCGGCCGTGCCGAGATCCAAGCTGGCCTGGAAGCTCGGCGCCTCGCTGCTGGTGAGCCTTCTCCTGGGCCTGCCGGGGGAACTCGCCGCCCTGCTCGGCGGCGCGGCCGGAGGGCTCGCGTGGCTCCTCGGGCTGGGCTTCGTGGCGACCCTGGCGGTCGCCACCGGGAGCCTTTCTCGAGGTGGCAGGCTCTTCCTGGGCCTTTATACGGCGCTCTGGTACCTGGCTCTCAACGGCAAGGGCGGTCCGTTCGACTTCTCCGGTCGCTTCGGCACGGAATCGAGGCTCGGTGTGGCAGCCTCCTTCCTGGCCGGGGCGATGCTGTTGATGCTGCTTGCCCAGGCGCTCGAGCACCGGCGGGAAAGGGCTTGAGGGGAGCTCAGGGCCGACCGAAGCTCTCCGGCAAGGTCCAGTCCTCGCGCCGAAGGAGGCTCCAGTCGAAGAGCGGCACCAGGTCCTGCGGCCGACAGGGCTCCGGCCGCTCGAGCAGGCCGAGCGAGGAGGCGAATTCGCCCACCAGGCGCTCGGGGGGCACTCCAGCCTCGCGGAGCGAGCGCAGGGTGAGGCCGCGATCCCGCTTGGAGAGCTTCTCGCCCTGGGCGTTCTCCACCAGCGGCACGTGGCCGTAGACGGGAGGCTTGCCGCCCAGGGCCTCGATCAGCTGGATCTGCCGGGCGGTCGAGGCGAGCAGGTCGGCGCCCCTCACCACCTCCGTGACACCCATGGCGAGATCGTCCACCACCACCGCCAGCTGGTAGGCGTAGAGCCCATCTCGGCGCTGGAGCACGAAATCTCCCACGGTCTCGCTCACGCTCTCGGTCGCCGGGCCATAGAGCCGATCCTCGAACGAGACGGGGGCTTCGTCGACTCGGAAGCGCAACGAAGCCGCCGGTGAGAGGCCCGCGAGATGGTCCTCGTACCAGCCGGAAGGAAGCTCTGCGGGACGCAGCTGGACCGGGTAGGGCGGCCCTTCGGGGCTGCCGTGCGGGGCGGTGGCGATGCGAGCGAGGTCGGCGCGGGATAGGCGGCATGGAAAAAGCCTGCCGGCCCCGGCCAGCCGGGCCAGAGCCTGTTGATAGTGGGCGGTGCGCTGGGATTGGAGATACGGGCCGACGGGCCCGCCCAGCGGCTCCGGCCCTTCGTCCCAGTCGAGCCCGAGCCAGCGCAAGTCCTCCTCGGCGGCCTCGGCCATGCCGGGCACGACCCGTGGCGGGTCGAGGTCCTCGAGCCGCCAGAGGAAACGGCCGCCTTGGCGCCGGATCGACAGCCAGGCCACCAGCGCGGTCCGCGCGTTGCCCACGTGGAGCAAACCGGAGGGAGTGGGAGCCCAGCGGCCTCGGGCAGGCTCGGCGTGCCGTTCAGCCGTGGGAGCCGAGGTCGAAGAGGCGGTCGTTGGCAAAGACATGGACTCCCGCCGGCGCGGCGAGGGCGATCGCCACCATGGCCCGGGCCACGGTGGCGGCCGGGATCGGCTTCGCCTTGCGCAGCGGGCCGAGGAAGAGGGGGCCCAGCGGGCCCGAGAGCTGGATGGCCAGCCGTTCTCCCGGCCGCTTCTCCTGCCGCTCGCCGAGCAGCAAGGAGGGGCGGAGGATCTGGAGACCTGGAAACCCGAGGGCCTTGAGCGCCTCCTCGGCCTCGCCTTTGACCCGGTTGTAGAAGAACCAGGAGCGGGCATCGGCCCCCATCGAGCTCACCACCAGGAACTGCCGAGCGCCAATGCGCACGGCCAGCCGGCCGAGGGCCAGCACGAAGTCGAAGTCCACCTGGCGGAAGGCTGCTTTGGAGCCGGCGCGGGCGAGAGTGGTGCCCAGGCAGCAGAACACATGGTCCGCAGCCGGGAGATCGGTCACTGAGTCCAGCTCTTCGAAGGAGACCCTCCGCTCGCTGAGCCTGGGGGAGTTCAGGCCGAGCTGCCGCCGGCCGAGGCTCAGAACCTGCTGGTAGCGGGGTTCGGCGAGGAGATCCTCGAGCAGGAAGCCCCCCACCAGCCCGGAAGCCCCGGCCACCATGGCTTTCAATTCCATCTCATCCTCGCTCTCGAAGGGGAGGGCGGCCGGGCTCAGCGCCCTGGCGGTGGCGGATCACGAAGGCCTTGTGCTGCGCCTCGGCCTCGGGCTCAACGTGGATCAACACCTGAGCTCCCGGGACCCTGGCGGCGATCTTCGCTTCGAGCTCGTCGCAGAGCTGGTGAGCGTGTTCGACCGTGCGGGAGCCCTCCACCACCAGGTGCAGCTGGACGAAGGTCACGGGCCCGGCTTTGCGGGTGCGCAGGTCGTGAATCTCGAGCACCCCGGGAAGCGGCTCGGCCAGCGCGTCTTGGAGCGCCGTCATCTCTTCGCCGGGCAGGCCTTCGTCCATCAGGCCGCTGAGGGATTCCCGGACCAGCTTGGACCCCGCCCAGACGATGTTCAGCGCCACCACGATGGCGAGCAGGGGGTCGAGAATCCACCAGCCGGTGGCCCAGGCGAGGCCGACCCCGGCGAGCACGCCGAAGGTGGTGACCACATCGGTGAGGATGTGCAGCCCGTCTGCCTTGAGCGCCGGTGACCGCTCGGCCTTTCCCCGGCGCAGCAGGTACCAGCCGAGGCCAGCGTTGATCACGCTGGCGACGACCGAGACCAAGAGGCCCAGGTCCAGCCCTTCGAGCTCCTGGGGGTGGGCGAGGCGGCCCCAGGCTTCGCGCACGATGGTGGCGGCGGCCAAGAGGATCAGCGCTCCTTCGAGAACCGCCGAGAAGTACTCGGCCTTGGTGTGGCCGAAAGCGTGGTTGTCGTCCGCCGGGCGGCCGGCCACCCACAGGGCCACCCAGGCCGCAGTGGCCGCCACCACGTTGACCAGGGACTCCAGGGCGTCCGAGTAGAGAGCGACCGAGCCGGTGAGGTAGTAGGCCACCCACTTGAGGCCCAGCACCACGGCCCCGGCGATCACCGAGAGTAGCGCCGCACCGAGGGTCGTCATCGCGAGAGATCCTATCGCGCCCGGCGACGGAGCCCACCCGGATGCGATTGACAGACGCCCGCCTTTTCGCTGTGATCTCGGGCAATGGCCGAAGACGGAGCCGTTTCCGTGGAGATCGCCGGGCGCGAGGAGGACTTCCGGCGCGTCTTCGAGGAGTACTACCCTCGCCTCTTGAGCTTCTTCCGCGCCTCGGGCTTCCAACGCGCCGATGCCGAGGACCTAAGTCAAACCGCGCTGTGGAACGTCTACCGCAAGAGAGGCGAGTACCGAGGGGAAGGAAGCCTCGCCTCCTGGGTTTATTCGATCGCGCGCAACGTGGCGCGGGACGAATGGCGGCGTCGGGGAAGGGCTGCCGAAACGGAGCCCGTGACGGAAGCGGTGGAAGACCATCATCCGCCGGTCGAGGTCGAAGCGGGCGACCGCCAGGATCTGGAGCGCACTGTCGAAGCGCTCAAGAAGCTACCTGCGGGGATGCGTACATGTCTTCTGCTGCACGTCCAGAGGGGACTGTCCTACCAAGAGATCGCTCAGCGACTCTCCCTTTCGTTGCCGACCGTCAAGGTCCAGATCTGGAACGCGAGGAAACGCCTGAGGAGTCTCCTGGAGACATGACCATGCCAGAAATCCTGCTGCCGCCCTTGCCGCCCGGCACCCATCCGACCAGCGACGAGCTCTACCGAGCCCAGCACGGCCCGCGTGGCAGCGAGGCCGAGCGAGTGCTGGCCCATGCTGCCTCGTGCGCTTGGTGCTCCGAGGAGCTGGCCCGCCTCGAGGCCTTCGACCAGCCGGAGGAGCTCACCTCGAAGGAGCTCGCCGCGGCCTGGGCCCGCTTCGAGTCTCGGCTCGCCCGCCCTGAAGAAGCCCCCGCGGCCGCCCCGGAGATGGCCCCGGTAGTGCCTTTCCGGCCGCGACGCAATCGCACTTGGCTGGCCCTTGCGGCCTCCCTCGCGGTGGCGGCGATGGGGCTGTCCGTCTGGCTCGCCACCCGGCCGGTGGCTCCGGGCGGTGAAGTGGTGCGCGGGGGCACCCCGCTTCCTCGCCAGGCTGCCGCCTGGGCTCCGAACGGCACGCTCGCCGAAGCTCCTCGGGAGTTCCAGTTCCCGCCGGCCCCGAACGGCCAGGCGCAGCAAGTGATGGTGTTCGACGCCGAGCGCCGGTACCAATGGACCAGCCCGCTGGCGAGCGAAGGCAGGGTGAGCTTCCCTGAGGCAGAGCGGGCGCAGCTGCAGCCCGGAACGACCTACTTCTGGACAGTGCTGGGTGGCGGCCAGGAGGCAGCCGCCCGGAGCTTCGAAGTCGCGCCCCGCTAGGACCCAGAAGGCGGGAGCCAGGACAGGATGGCGCTGGCCTGAGATCTCCCGCACCGTTCCTGGTGAACCTCCGATGGAGTGTGCTGTAGGATCCTCAAAGCTCTACAAGCACCCCGGAGGTGGCGATGCCCCGATACTTCGAGCTTTTCGATCGGCTTCGGCGCAGGGTTCTGGAGGGTCCAGGCGAGACTCCGCAAGGCCTGCGCCAGGCGGTGGCGGCTCGGGCTGCCGCGCCCGCCGGGCTACGGCTCGACGGTGACGCCGAGCTGCCGGCCCTTCTCGAGCCCTTCGTCGAGAAGCTCGCTCTGCACGCCTACAAGATCACCGACCAAGACGTGGCCCGCCTGCTCGAAGCCGGTTACTCGCAGGACGAGATCTTCGAGCTGTCCGTGGCCGGGGCAGTGGGCGCGGGCCTCGCACGCTACCGGATCGGCCTCGCGGCGCTGGCGGGAGAAGGGCGATGAGACTCAAGAAGGTCGAGCGCAAATTGCCTTGGAGCAAGCGCCTGTTGATCGCCGTGCTCACGGTGGTCAATCGCTCGCGAGTTCCCGATGTGGCGCGGACCATGATGTACCGCGCGGATTTCTTCGGCAAGCCGTACAGCACGCTGCTCAACAAAGGCCTGCGAGGACCTTCGGGCTGGACCGTGGGGGAGCGGGAGATGATCGCGGCGTTCACTTCGCGGCAGAACGCCTGCGTCTATTGAACGGACTTTCACGGCGCGGTCGCGTCGTGGGGATTCGAGAGCTCGGAGCTGGTGGAAGCGGTGCTGCGGGACTATCAGACCGCGCCGATCTCCGAAGCGTTGAAGCGGGCCCTCACCCTGGCCAGGAAGCTCACCCTCGAGCCTCAGAGCTTCGGCCCGGCGGATCTCGAGCCGCTGCGCGAGCTGGGCGTGAGCGACGAACAGATCGAAGACGCGATCGTGATCTGCGCGGACTTCAACGTGATCAACCGCGTCGCGGACTCGCTGGGCTTCGAGCCATCGACGGCCGGAGCCTACCGGCGGCAGAGCAGGCAGATCCTGCGCCTGGGCTACGACCTCTAGCGTTCGATCGAAACCAGCTCGCTGGCGGGGCCGTAGGAGCGGGCACCACAAGTCTCTGGAGGTTCCGTGACACGAACTCTGCGTGCGTCGATCCTGGTTTGGCTCGCGGCCACGCTCGTTTCGGGCCTGGCTTTCTTCTTCGGCACCGGCCTCGCCCCGATCCCCTGGCTCGGCTGGCTCGCGGCCGCTCCGGTTCTAGCTCTCGCCTTCGAACGCCCGGGCAGCGGCGCCTGGCTGGCGGCTTTCGCCGCCTTCTTTCTCGGCGGCTGCACCTGGGTTGCCTTCCTGGGCAAGGTCACACCTTGGCCGATCCTCCTTGTGGGACTGGCCGTTCCGTCGCTGGTTTTCGCTCTCGGGGTGGCCTTGGCCGGCCGGGCGGCTCGCCGGCTCGGCAGCTGGCCGGCCCTGATCGCCCTGCCGGCTCTCTGGGTGAGCTTCGAACTCGCCTCCTCGCGGCTCTCGCCCCACGGCACCTCGCTCAGCCTGGCCTACACCCAAGCCGAGGTGCCCCCGGTGGCCCGGCTGGCGGCCCTGACCGGACTGGCCGGGATCAGCTTCCTCCTGCTGCTGGTGCCGAGCGGCCTGGCTCTGGCCTTCCGCGAGCGGCACCGCCCGCGCCGAGCAGTGGCTCTGTTGGGGGTGACGGCGCTCGGAATGGCCCTGGCCCTGGCGGCAGCCGGCTGGGCCGCTTCGGGCCCGCCGGAGCCCACGGTTCGAGTGGGCCTCGCGGCGGCCGACCCGGCGGTGCCCTTCTTCGCGACCGAGAATCGCGCCGAGGCTCTGGCCGTGGTGGCTCGCTTCGAGCCGCAGATCGCCGCGCTGGCGGCCCAGGGCGCGCGGGTGGTGCTGTTGCCCGAGAAGCTCACGGGCATTGCCCCGGCCTACGAAGACGAGGTTTTCGCGCGGTTCTCCGCGGCGGCCCGAGCCTCGCAGGTCTACCTGGTGGTGGGCCTGAACCGCATCGGCCGGCCTCAGCGGCTGAACTCAGCTCTGGTTTTCGGCCCTGACGGGCGCCTGCTGCTGGACTACACCAAGCGCTATCTGCTGCCCGGATTCGAGACCGGCTACGCCGTGGGCGAGGTGCCGGGTTTCTTCGAGCTGGATGGGCGCAAGGTGGGGGTGATGATCTGCAAGGACCTGGACTTCCCCCTCTGGGCCCGTCGCTACAGCCAGGCCGGGGCGAGGCTGGTGCTGGCGCCCGCCTGGGATTTCGTGGCGGACGGCCCGCTCCACGCCCATATGGGGCAGATGCGCGCCATAGAGCAGGGCTTCTCGCTCGCCCGGAGCGCCCAGGAGGGGCTTCTCGCGGCCTGGGACGACCGCCTCCGCCACCGCCACGAAACGCCGACCGCCGCGGCGCCGGATGTGAGCCTGGTGGTGGATTTGCCGCTGGGCAGGGGCCCCACGCTCTACAGCCGATGGGGCGACTGGCTGGCCTGGAGTTCGGTAGTGGCCTCCCTCGTGCTCCTGGCGGCCAGCTGGAGGCGCCGCCAGGAGGGCTGAAGCGAGAGGGGGCTACGGCGCGGCCGGCCGGCGCACGCGGATGGGGAAGGGTGGCCGGACGGGCTTCTTGACCGGATGGGCGGCGAGTTCGGCCATCACCGTCTCGATCGCCTTCTCGAGCTGTGGGTCCCGCCCTTGAGTGGTCTCGGACGGCAGCATCTCGACCTCGATGTCCGGCGCCACGCCCACGTTTTCCACCACGAAGCCGTCCTCGGTCCAGATGCCGAGGTTGGGGGCCGAAACGAAGCCACCGTCCATCAGGTTCGGGAAGCCGAGGATTCCCACCAGACCGCCCCAGGTGGGCCGGCCGATCAGCTTGCCGAGGCCGAATTTGCGGAACATCCAGGGCAGCAGGTCGCCTCCGGAACCGGCGTTCTCGTCGATCAACATCACCTTCGGGCCCTCGATGGAGACCGCCGGAGTGCGCAGATCCTCGCCGTAGCGCGTGGCCCAGTGAGCGATGTAGCGGCGGCGCAGGATGTCGATGTAGTAGTCGGCGATCTGCCCGCCGCCGTTGCCGCGCTCATCGACGATCACCGCTTCGCGGTCGGCCTGCGGGAAGAAGTAGCGCTTGAAGTAAGCATAGCCGTCGTTGGCGGTATCCGGTACGTAGACGTACGCCACCCGGCCGTGGGTCGCCTCTTCCACCCGGCGCAGGTTGCCTTCCACCCAATCGCGGTTGCGCAGGGCGGTCTCATCGTCGATCGGCACCACCTTGACGGTTCGCGAACCCTTGCCGTCGGGACTCCCGCCCACGGTGATCTCGACGATCCTGCCGGCGGTCTGGTCGAAGCGCTGGTAAACGTTGTCGGCTGCCGAGAGCGGCACTCCTTCCACCGCCAGCAAGTACTCGCCGGCCTTGACCTCGACTCCAGGCTCGGTGAGCGGCGAGCGCAGATCCGGGTTCCAGTTGAGCCCGCCGAAGACCTTGGCGAAGCGGTAGCGGCCCGAATCGAGTTCGAAGTCGGCTCCGAGCAGGCCGGTCTTGGTGCCCTCGGCCTTGTAGAGCCGCTCGCCGCCGCCCACCCGGTGGTGCCCCACCGAGACTTCGCTCAACATCCAGGTGATCACTCGATTGAGGTCCATGCGGGTGGCGAGGTCCGGCAGGAAGACTTCGTACTTCTTGCGCATCGCCGGCCAGTCCGCGCCGTGCATGCCCGGGTCGTAGAAGTAGTCGCGGTTGATCCTCCAGGCTTCGACGAACATCTGGCGCCACTCGGCCCGCGGGTCGATCTGGATGCGGATCTGGTCGGTGGCGAGCTTGCCGGCCGAGAGGTCCAGCTTGCCGCCGGCGTCGGCGATGTTGAGGCCCCCTTTGGTTCGGAGCAGGAGCTTCTTGCCGTCCGCGGAGAGGCGGAACTCGCGCAGCCCTTCGCCGAGGGTTTGCTCCTTGCGGTCCTTGAGCCGGTAGACGACCAACTTGGCGTTGCCGCCGCCGTTGAAGATCTGCAGCGCTTCGCCGCTCTCGAGCATGTAGAGCTCGCCCGTGGTGGCCGCCTGCAGGCCGAAGTGGTAGCCCGGCTCCACTTGCGCTGCCACGATGCGCTCGGTGAGGCCCTCGAAGTCGATCACGACCTCGGGCTTGTCCCCGGTCGGCTTCTCGGCTTCGGGCTTGGCGGCTTTGCCCTTGGGCTTGGCCCTGGCGGTGCCACCCCCCTCGTCGGCAGCCGAGGGCTTCTCGGCGTCCGGGGCCTCGCCGCCGCTTTTCTCCTCATCGCTTTCGGCGGCCAGGGGTGAGAGCTCGCCCTTCTTGAGCACCGCCAGGTAGAGCGTGTTGGTCATCCGAGCGTCGGCGTTCGACTGGTCGAACCAACTGCGCAGGGGGCCGGCGTCGGTCGAGGCGAGGAACCAGAGGTATTTGCCGCTGGGGTCGAAGACCGGGTCGCTGGCGTCCGCGAGGCCATCGGTGACGGCCCGGCTCTGGCCGTCGGCCAGGGAGTAGATCCACACCTGCTGGAAGCCCGCCTCGGAAAGCGCGGTGTAAGTGATCCACCGCGAGTCGGGCGACCAGCCGTAGGTCAAGGTGTCGAGGGGGCTGTAGTAGCGCTCCGTGAAGACCTTCGTCTCTTTTCCGGTGGCGAGGTCCAGCCACCAGACGGTGCGGCTGTTGTCCTGGTAGGCGACACGCCGGCTGTCCGGGGAGAAATGCGGCTTTTCGTAGAAGCCGGCGCCGTGGAGCGGGTAGGCCTTCGGAGTTCCCTTGCCGTCCTGGCTGGCGAGCACCAGCTGGTACTCACCGCTGGCGTCCGAGAAATAGGCGATCGACTTGCCGTCCGGCGACCAGGCTGCGGCGCGCTCGGCCACGCCGGGAGTGCGGGTGAGGTTGCGCGCATCGCCCTTCTCGGCGGGCACGGTCAGGATCTCTTCGCGCCAGCACAGCACGGCCCGGGCTCCCGAGGGCGAGAGGTCCATGCTGTCGAGGTAGTCGCCGTCTCCCACGAAGCGAGGCCGGGCTTCCACCAGGTCTGCCGCGACGCCGATCTGGAGCCGCCGTGAGGTGCCCTTGGCGGGGTCGAAAAGGTGGAGGTAGCCCGCCTGCTCGAAGATGATTCGCCCGCCACCGGCGGAGGCGGCGAGGATGGGGAAGTCCGTGAAGTGGGTGAGGGCGGTGACAGTGCGAGTGGCCGGGTCCAGCCGGTAGAGGTTGAACTCGCCGTCGCGATCCGACACGAAGTAGAGCGCTCCGGCCACCCACATCGGGTCGATATCGTTCGAGCGGCCGGCGGGCTGGGGTACCTGCTCCACCTTGAGGTCCGACAGGCTCGCGACCCAGATCCGCGAAGCGGTGCCACCGCGGTAGTTCTTCCACACCCGGAAGGCCGGCGAGAGCGGGTTGTAGGCGAGCTTCGAGCCATCCGAGGAGTAGCTGCCGGCATAGGCCGCCGGCAAGGGCAGCTGGTGAGGCAAGCCGCCAGTAACGGGCACGGTGAACAGTTGTTCCGCGCGCGGCGCCGTGGCGTTGCGCCAGGAGGAGAACAGTACTTCCCGGCCATCGGGAGTGAAGTCCTGCACCACGTCGTCGCTGGGATGCCAGGTCAGCCGGGTGGGCGTGCCACCCTCTAGGGGGATGGTGTAGACGTCGAAGTTGCCGTCGTACTCGCCGGTGAAAGCCACCGTCTTGCCGTCCGGGGAGATCCGCGGGCTGAGCTCGCGGCCGGGATGGCTGGTCAGGCGCCGAACGCCGCTGCCGTCCAGGTTGGCCACCCAGAGGTCGTAGGCGTAGACGAAAACGATGTGGTCGGCGGAAACCGCCGGGTCCGCCAACAGGCGGGTGTCCTGAGTGTCGACGGCACGGACAGGAGCGGTACTGGCCAGCCAAAGAACGGCGAGCCAGCCCGCGAGGGCGGTCTTTCGCATGATTACAGGCTCCTCCAGACGGCGTTCAGGATTTCCAGCGAGCTCGTCGTATCGAGCGGGCGCTCCTCCTCATTACGAGGCTCAGGGGAGCGAGTTGCCAAACCGCATGCGCCCTTCTGTTTTTGTCGCCGCTGGGTCAGAATCCGAAAGTTCGCTCTCGTGGAAGTGCGATTGCGGAAACGAGGAAGGAGGCGAGAAGATGGGTTTCTTCGAGTTCATCAAGGATGCCGGAGCGAAGGTCTTCGCCCACGAGCCCGAGCCCGCCCCGGCGGCGCACGCGGCGCCTGAGACCAACCCGCTGGCCGAGCAGTTCCGCCAGCGCCGCCAGGCCGCTCTGCTCAAGCTGGTCTCGGACCTCCAGCTGGAGGTCGAAGGTCTCAGGGTGGAGCTGGAAGGGGACCGAGTCACCGTCTTCGGCAAAGTTGCCAGCCAGGCGGAGCGAGAGAAGGTGGTGCTGGCACTCGGCAACGTCCATGGCGTGGCTGGTGTGGACGATCGCCTGGAGGTGGCCGCGGCCGCGCCCGAAGCGCAGTTCTACACCGTGGAGAAAGGCGATACGCTGTCGAAGATCGCCCGCCACTACTACGGTAACGCCAACAAATACCCCGTGATCTTCGAGGCCAATCGGCCCATGCTCTCGGATCCGGACAAGATCTACCCTGGGCAGGTGCTGCGCATCCCGCCGGCCTAGCCTGCGGGATGCGCTCCGGCCGCGAAGCTACTTCAGGGCCACCATCGGGCTGGTTCGAGAGGCTCGCCGCGCAGGGATGAGGCAGGCGGCGAGCCCCGAACCGGCGAGCACCAGGCCGATGGTGAGAAACACTGTGGGGTCGAGGGGCTGGACCTGGAAGAGCAGCATCTTCAGGCCCTGCGACAGCGCCGCGGCGATCCCCAAGCCCACCAGCATGCCCCAACCGAGTTGGCGCGAGCCATTGCGCAGGATCAGCTTCAGCACCTGGCCGGCCTCGGCTCCCAGGGCCATACGAATGCCCACCTCGTGGGTTCGCTGGTACACCGAGAAGGCCATCACGCCGTAGAGGCCGATCGCCGACAGGAACAAGGCCACGCCCCCGAAGATCAGGAACAGGGTGCCGAATACGGGGTAGAACCAGTTGCGCCGGCTCAAGGCGTGGTCCAGGGATTCCACCCAGTAGAGTGGCATGTTGGCGTCGATGGCGTTGACCGAGCGCTGCACCGCCGGAGCGATGTCCATCGGCGCGCTGGTGGTGCGCGCGATCACGTTGGCGAAAGCCAGATCCCCCTGGGCGAGAGGCATGTAGAAGCCCGCCGGCTCGCGGTTTCGCGGCCCACTCATGAACAGGTCCGGCACCACGCCGACGATGGTCCGAAAAGCCGCCTTGGGATCGTTCGCCGGCCAGCGCAGGCGTTGGCCGAGGGGGCTCGTCTTGGCGAAGAACTGCTTGGCCATCGACTGGTTGATCAAGACGACCGGGGTGGAGCCCTCCCGGTCGTGGTCGTCGAAGAGACGCCCGGCGACCGCCTTCACGCCCACGGTGTCGAAGTAGGCCGGGCTCACGGTCGAGAGTCGCGCCGTGGGGTACTCGTTCGCCGCGTGCTCTTGCCCTTCGATGGCGATGTAATCACCCCCTGAGCCGAGCACCGGCAGGCTGTCCACGATGGCGGCGGACTTCACCTCCGGCAGGGCTTGCACTCTCTCCAGGAGCTCGCGGAAGAACTGCGCACGCTGGGGAGCTTCCGGGTAGTCTTGGGGAAAGAGCGCCATCCGGCTCGTGTAGAGATGGTGGGTTTCGAAGCCCCAGTTGCGGTTGCGCAGTTCGACTACGCTCTTCACGGTCAACCCGGCCGCCACCAGCAGCCCGAAGGACAGGGCCACCTCGGCGATCACCAGGGTGCGGCTGATTCGCCCGATGCGGAAGCCGGAAGAGCCGCGGCTTTCGTCTTTCAGGACCTCGCCTGCCTTGCGGCCGGAGGCCTGGAGGGCGGGGGTGAGGCCGGCCACGAGGGCCGAGAGCAGGGCGAGGCCCAGCACGAAGAGCAGCACACCGTAGTCCACCCGGATGTGGATCCAGAACGGCGGGTCCGCCGGCAGCAGGGCCTGGTTGAACAGCTCCACTCCCCACTGGGCGATCAGCAAGCCCAGCAGAGCTCCCGGCAGAGCGAGCAGGAAGGCCTCGCTCAGGATCTGCGTGATGATCCGCCCTCGGCTTGCGCCCAAGGCCGAGGAAACCGCCACCTCGCGGGAGCGCAGCGCCGTACGAGCGAGCAACAGGTTCGCCACGTTGGCGCAGGCGATCAGCAGCACGCCGAAGACGGCGGTGAGCATGGTGTAGAGCAGCTGCCGGGGCTCGTCGTCGATGTACTCCTCGGTGAACGGCTTCACCACGGAACCGACGCCCTTGTTGGTGTCGGGATATTGATGGGCGAGGCGCTCGGCGATGCCGGAGAACTCCGCCCGGGCCTGAGCCAGCGTGAGGCCGCTACGAATGCGGCCGATCACTTCCAGAGTGGTGCCCTCGCCGCGCTTGATCTTGCTGGTGTCGAGCGGCAGAGGCATCCACAGCTTCTCGCGCAGAGGGAAGAGGAAACCTTCGGGCATCACTCCCACCACGGTGCGGCTGATGCCGTTGATGCGAATGGCCTTGCCGACGATGGCCGGGTCGCCGTGGAATCGCTGTTGCCAGAGGTCGTGGGAGAGGATGGCGACCGGCTCGGCCCCCGGGGCATCTTCGCCGGGCAGGAAGTCGCGGCCGAGGATCGGCTTGACTCGCAGCACTTCGAAGGTGTTGGCGGTGAGGAAGCCGCCCGAGAACCGCTCGGGCTTGTCTTCGCCGCCGGAGAGGTTCATGGTGCCGTCGTAGTAGGCGGCCAGGCTTTCGAAGCTCTTCTGGGCAGCGCGCCAGTCGAGAAAGTCGTGGAGCGGAACCTCCAGGCTCTCTTCACCGGCAGCGAGGTTGTTGCGCTCCAGGTGCAGGATGCGGTCGGCCTGGTCGAAAGGTAGGTCCGCCAGGGCCCCACGCACGATGGAGTACATCGTGGCCGTGAGGCCGATGCCTAGGCCGAGTGTGACGATCGAAATGATGGAGAGAACGGGGTGCTTGGCGAGCAAGCGGAAGCCGAGCCGCAGATTCTGAGCCAGAGCCATGAAGAACCTCCCGAGGGGCGGAAACCTCGCCTGAGCGAGCCTTTCCTGTAAGACGGAAAGTCCCGGGGCGAGGTTTCAACGAACTCCCCGAGAGGTCCCTCGAGCCGGCGCCGAGCTCAAGCGGCCACG
>CALMKX010000032.1 GCA_937867335.1 uncultured Acidobacteriota bacterium | reverse complement strand
GCGGCGCCTCTCGGCTTGCCGCGCGCCGGCCGAGAGCGCCTGCCACCGCTCGGCGGTGCGTGCGGCGAAACCCTCGGGCACGGGCAGAACCGGGCTCTGGGCGAAGAGCGCCGAGAGGGCGCTTTCGGCCATCTCGTCCGCACCGACCTGCTCGGCGGCGAGCCAGGCTTCGAGCTCGCGGTCGAAGGCCGTCGGCTCGGTGCGCGATGGGTTGCGGCGCTCTTCCACGGGTTGTTGTCTCCTCTCGAGACCGGTCGCTGCCGGGCTCGCCCTGCCCTACGGCGAGTCTCCGCGTTCGGTTTCGCCGCTCGGCCGATAACCGCGCCGGCGCATCCCCGCCGCCAGCTCCTTGCGGGCCCGGTGGATGTAGGTCTTGACGGTGCCCAGGGGGAGCGACATCACTTCGGCGATCTCTTCGTAGGCCAGCCCTTCTTGGAAGCGTAGCACGATGACTTCGCGGTACTCGGGCCGCACTTCGGCGAGGGCGCCCTCGAGCTCACGGCCCAGATCGCGGTTCTCGGCGTCCGCTTCCGGGGTCGCGGCGCTCTCGTCCTCGAGCCGCTCCGCCCGGCTCGTCTCGCCTTCCTCGCTGCTGTCGAGCGAAACCGTCTGGCGCAGCTTCTGCTGGCGCAGGGCGTCGAGCGCGGTGTTGTGGGCGATCTTGAACAGCCAGCTCGAGAAGCGGTGCTCGGGCTCGAAGCGGGAGAGCGCCGAGAAGGCCTTGAGGAAAGCCTCCTGGGCGATGTCCTCGGCGAGGCTCGGGTCCTTGACCATGCGGACGATCAAGCTCCACACCGGTCGCTGGAAGCGCTCCACCAGCGCCCGGTAGGCGAGCTCCTCGCCCTCGAGCGCTCGCCTTACGAGCTCTGAGTCTGCGAGCTCTCGCACGATTCTCCTCGGCCTCGGGCGTCTGGTACGCCGGGGCCGCTCGGGGGTTTCAGGTCGGCCGCCGCCCTCGCTCCTCGAAGGCTCGCAGCCGCGCCGTGGCTCGAAGATCCGAATACCGCTGCTACACTACCGCTACTCTACCGACGGGCGACCACGGCCGAGCGAGGGTTGGAAGGCCCCTTGACAGGATGGGCGAGGGCTCGACGGGCCGGGCGCTGCTCTCCCGGGTCCACGAGCGCCTTCGCCCCCTCCTTCGTGCCGCTGGCGGCCCCGAGGATCTCGTATGGAGACGAAAGACATGAAGAAATCAGCTTTGGCCCTCCTTTTCGCCCTGGCCCTTCAGAGCCCGAGCTTCGGCGCGACCTTGAACGGCGTCACTCTGGCGGATACCTCCAACGCCGGCGGCCAGGACCTGGTGCTCAACGGCATCGCCCTGCGTACCAAGCTCTTCTTCAAGATCTACGTCGGCGGGCTCTACCTCCCGGCCAAGGAGAAGGACGCTGCCAAGATCCTGGCCACCGACGGCCCCCGACAGATGGTGATGCACTGGATCTACGAGGTGAGCAAAGCCAAGAGCTGCGAAGTCTGGGAGGAAGGGCTCGAGGCCAACACGCCGAACCCCAGCCCGGAGGTCAAGCAGGGCTTCGCCAGCCTGTGCAGCTGGATGATCGACACCAAGGAGGGGGACCGCTTCGTGTTCACCTACGTGCCCGGCACCGGCACCACGGTGGAGGTGAAGGGAGAAAGGAAGGGCGTGGTGGCCGGCAAGGCCTTCGCGGACGCCCTGTTCGCCGTGTGGCTGGGGCCCAAGCCGTCGGCCGGCGGCGATTTCAAGAAGGCGATTCTCGGCGGCTAGACGGTGCCGGGAACGCCCTGCCGCAAAAAAAGAGAGGAGCGCTTGCCGGCGCTCCTCCGCGGGAGGGATGAGAGGAGGATGCTGCCTCCCCGACTCCGTACACTACAGCACCAATAGCCACGTGTCAATAAGAAAAACGAGCCTGCGGCGTCTCTTCCTCCTAGCCAGCGTTCTGGCGAGCTTTTCTGTTTCTCCATTGATGGCGGCCGAATGGCGGCTTCCCGAGGGACTCGGCAAGCCTGCGCGGATCGCCTCCTACACCCTGGCCGCCCGGCTCGATCCGAAAACCCACACGATCCTCGGCGAGGGCCGGATCCACTGGCTGAACAGCTCGCGAGAGCCGGCCTCCGAGCTGCGCTTCCACCTCTATTTGAACGGATTTCGCAACTCCGCTTCGTCCTACCTCCGCTTCCAGGCAGGTCAGGACGTCGAGACGCTCGAACGGGGGGGCTGGGGGTCGGTCGAGATCACGGCGCTCCGGCTCGCGATCGCGAACATTCACCGCCCCGGCGCGCTTACCCCCTCGGTCGTGCTGTCGCTCGGCCTCGGCCTGGCGGTGCTGGTCATCGTGGTTCAGATCGACGGCAATCTGCGCCGGCAATTCCAGCAAGCGCTGCCCGACCGTTCGCCCGCCTTCTTCTTCGTCGACATCCAGAACAGCGATGGCGCGCGCTTCGACGAATTCATCCGCAAGGCAGCGCCGG
>CALMKX010000031.1 GCA_937867335.1 uncultured Acidobacteriota bacterium | reverse complement strand
TGCGGCTGAGAGGACTTGAACCTCCACGACCCAAAGGGTCACAAGGCCCTCAACCGAGTTCCTGCGGCTCACAGCTAGTCCTGTAGGCCATATCTGGGCGGTTCTTCCGGCCTCCAAGACACGGTGGACGCATCGCACAGCCGGTTTGGTACCACGCGGGTACCACGGCCCCGCTCCTGCCGCCAGCGTCAGCCGGTGATTCCTCCTGCCTGCCTCCCTACTTACGTGAATGTCCAGCAGCTTGCTCCGGTTTGAGCCGGCCACCGGACCTACATGAGCGACGAGCGAAACTCCTTGACCTGATCCTAACGTGCGTTATAGGGTTCTTTCTGCAGCGATTCGCGACATGGGAGATAGACAGATGTGCAGACTCGGAGGCCTTTGCGCCGCGATGGTCGCTGTTCTGGCTCTCAGCGTTGGGGCTGGGACAGCGAGAGGGGCGATCGCCTGTTATTACGTCAACTCGGGTTGTGGCTACGGGCCGTTGCCCTTCTACAACGACGCTCGGACTTCCGGGTGGATCGCCAACATCCTCTTCGAGGGTTCGATGGACAATGAAACAACCGGCACCGCCAAGCGGCAGGAGCGCTACAAGAACGGCGTTGGCATGACGGACTTCGCGATTCGGGCCGCTGGTGAGCCGAAGAACTGGTGGACCAGCCTTGGCAGCGGCTACACGGACGGGCTCTGGAAGTGCATCCACAAGGGCAGCGGCACGATCTCGCTCTGCGTCCGCGTCAGCCGCTCGATCGCCGCCTTGAGGTCGGCCTTGTCGACCTTGTGCTCGGCGTCGTGGAACTCGACCTTCGCCTTGGGGAAGCCCTCGCGGATGAACGTCACGGTGCCGACCCCGTGGAGCGGGTGCCGGCCCCCCGGCCCCGCCCCACCTGGACGGCGCCCACGGTGGAAGAGCCGGTGATCCGCCAGGACAGCGGAACCGCCTACCGCGCTCCGCGGCCGGTAACCGGCGTACGGCCGCGGCCCGAGGAGCCCAAAGAGGTCGGCGGCAAGGCTCCGGAAGTGCGGCTGGGAACCCGGCCGCTGCCGGCACCGCAGGCTCCGGCCCCTCCGGCCCCCACTCGGGTCGCGCCTCAGGAACCGAAATGGACCTCGCCGCCGCCGGCGCCCTCTCCCCCACCTCCCGTAGTGCGAGGTGGGGCGGAGGCGAAGCCGGGGCCCTCAGCCCAGCCGAGTGAGTCAGGCCGGACCCCTCGGGTACGCCCGCGGGCCGAGGAGGGCGAGAAGCCCGAGAAGGACCCCCCGTAACACCTCTCCTCCCTCCGGGCCGCTTGCGCTGGCACGGGCGCCGGCGCAAGCGGCCCACCTCCTCCCTGATACGCGCTCTCGCAGCGGCGGCTGGCTGCTACAATGCCGCCGCCCATGCGCTTGAGCACCCTGTCGCAGATCCTCTTCATCCTCTACTGCCTGCAAGCCGGCGTGCTGCTGGTGCTCGCGCCCTGGAGCCCCAGCTGGGAGCGCCTGCTCTGGCAGCTGCCCCTGGGCGGCCTCCAGCAGCTCGCCCTGGCGCCCTGGCTGCGCGGCAGCGTCACCGGCCTGGGGCTGGTCCATCTGGTGTGGGGCGCCCACGACCTCAATGCTCTCTTCCAACGTCGACCCGAGCCGGAAGCCGAGGCCCCTGCCCCGGCTGTTGGCGATCAGCGACCGTAAGGCGCTCGCCCCGGAAAGCGTGGAGGCCTGGGCCGAGCGCCTGATCCATGCGGGTGTGCCCGGCCTGCTGCTGCGCGAGAAGGACCTCGACGATGCCACCCTCTTCGCCCTCGCCGACCGGCTCCGGCGGCTCGGCAACGAGACCTCGATGATGCTCTCCGCTCGATTCGATCTCGCCCTCGCCGCCGGCCTCGACGGCGTCCACCTGCCCGCCAACGGCCTGCCCACGGCGGAAGTGGTCGCCTCCGCGGGCTCCTGCCTGCGGGTGGGCCGTTCGACGCATTCCGTCGAGGAGGTGCGGCAGGCGGCGGCCGAGGGAGCGAGCTACGTGCTCTTCGGGCCGATCTTCGCCACGCCGTCCAAGGCCGCCTTCGGGCCGCCGCTGGGGCTCGGGGCCCTGGAGCGAGCCGCGGCTCTCGGCCTGCCGGTGCTGGCCCTGGGTGGCATCGACCACGCGAGGCTTCCCGCGGTGGCTGCGGCCGGCGCCTGGGGAGCCGCGGGGATCCGCCTTTTCGCCGCCGGCGGGCCATGCCGGGAAGTCGCCCTCACCGCCCGGGAGCTGTGGGGAAACCTCGCAGAGGAGCCTTGAGATGAGCGACGCCGTCGCCGCCGCCCCGACCCGCCAAGATCCGGCTCGCCGCCGGGCCCTCTACGGCCTGCTCTCGCTCGCGGTGCTGCTCCTGGACCAGTGGAGCAAATGGCTGGTGGACCGGCACATGCCTCTCTACTTCGAGATCCCGATCATCCCGGGGCTGCTGAATTTCGTCCACGTGAAGAACACCGGAGTGGCCTTCGGCATGTTCTCGGACGCCGGCCGCGGCGGCTCGGCCCGCTGGCTGCTGGCCGCCCTCGGAGTGGTGGCGCTCGGCCTGGTGGTGGCCTACTTCTTCCAGGTGCCGCGCCAGCATCGGCTGCTGCGCGTGGCTCTCGCCCTGATCGTGGGTGGGGCGCTGGGCAATCTGATCGACCGCGTGGGAGCCGGGGCGGTGACCGACTTCATCGATTTCTACCTCGGCAGCCACCACTGGCATACCTTCAACCTGGCCGACAGCGCCATCACCATCGGCATCTGCCTGATCGTGCTCGACACCCTGCGCTCCCGCAAGGCGCAGCCGGAGGCCGAGGTCGCCCCTTGAGCGAAGAGGCCCAGGAGCTCGAGGTGCCCGCCGCCGCCGCGGGCGAGCGCCTGGACCGCTTCCTGGCCGGGCAGCTGGGCCTTCCCCGCAACCAGATCCAGGGCTGGATCCGCGCCGGGAGGGTGGCGGTGGGCGGCACTCCGGCCCGGGCCTCGCGCCTCCTCGAGGCCGGCGAGAGGCTGCGCTACACCCCGCTCGAGCGCAGCCAGGAAGGGCGAGTGGAGGCCGAGCCGGGCGAGCTCGCGGTGCTGTACGAGGATGCTTCTCTGGTGGTGCTCGACAAGCCTGCCGGCCTGGTGGTGCACCCCGGCGCCGGCCGCGGCAGCGGCACCCTGGCCCACTTCCTGCTCGGCCGCTACCCCGAGATGGCCGGCGTGGGCGGGGCCGGTCGGCCGGGCATCGTGCATCGCCTCGACCTCGGTACCAGCGGCCTGCTGCTGGTGGCGCGCAGCCACGAAGCCTACCTGCGCCTCTCGGCGGATTTCGCCGCCCGGCGCATCCGGAAGCTCTACCTCGGGGTGGCCTACGGTGGGCCGCCCGCAGGCTCCGGGCGGATCGAGGCACCGATCGGGCGCCATCCGAGCCGCCGCAAGGAAATGACGGTGAAGAGCGACGGCCGCCCGGCCGCCACCTCCTACCGCCTGCTGGCGAGCGCTCGTGGGCTCTCGCTCCTCGCCCTCGAGCTCCACACCGGCCGCACCCACCAGATCCGCGTTCACCTGAAGAGCCTGGGCTTGCCGCTGGTGGGGGACCCGGTCTACGGCGAGGCGCGCTGGCGCGGCCTCGAGAAGGCTCTCGAGAGCCCGCTCAAGAGCTTCTCCCGGCCAGCCCTCCATGCTTGGCAGCTGCGGCTCGCGCACCCGCAGGACGGCCGCCCTCTGGCCTTCACCGCTCCCCCGCCGGCGGATCTCGAGGAGCTCTGGCGGCGCATCTCGGGCGAACCGCTCGCAATGGTTCTGGCCCGATCTCCCGAAGTCTGGCCCTAGCCCGAGTCGGTCTCGGCCTCCGGAGCGAAGAGCGAGAGCGTGGGCAGCCCCCAGCGCTCGCGGAGGGCCTGGCGGGCCAGGCGCTGTCGGGCCTGCTCGAGCTCGGGAGCGGAGAGACGGCTGCCCAGCCGAGCGAGAGCCTGCTCCAGGCGGCGCTCGACCTCGGCGCCCGGATCCCCTTCCTCCCGGCTTGCCAGCTCCTGGTGCAGGCGCAGTTCGAGCTCGGCCAGGCCGGCTTCCACCTGAGCGATACCGCCTTCGAGCGCGAGCAGGGCCGCAGCCCAGCGCTCGCGCTCGGGCAGGGCCGCGGGCAGGGCCCTGGCGAGGGCCCTCTGGCGGGCTCGAACGTCGAGCTCCTCGCCGGGGGCCACCCGGCCGCTCGCTTCCAGGCTCGAGACCTCTTCCCAGGCCGCCTCCACCGCCGGCGCGCAGAAGCGCAGGCCGACGTAGCGCTTCTTGGCGCCGCTCTGGCGCCGGCGCTCGAAGAGCTCCTCGAGGGCCCGGATCACCACTTCCAGGGGGATCTGCTGCGCGAACCAGCCTCGCGCCACCTGCCAATCCGCCGGAGTGAGCATCCCTCCGGAGTCGCGGAGGCGGAGGAAAGCCAGCTCGATCGCCTTGAAGTAGGCCTGCTCGGGGCTCTCCTCAAGCCCGAGGCCGGTTGCGCTCATAGATCAACCTCAGGCCCACCAGGGTGAGGTCCTGATCGACCTGCTGGATGAACTTCGACCCCGAGGCCACGAGGTCCGCCTGGCCGCCGGTGGCGATCACCCGCTCGAGGCCCGCCACTTCCGCCAGCAGGCGCTCGAGGATGCCATCCACCAGCCCCACGTAGCCGAAGTAGATCCCCGCCTGCATGGCCGAGGCGGTGTTGCTGCCCACCAGTTGGGGGGGGCGCTTCAGGTCCACGCGATAGAGCCTCGAGGCCTGGGCGAAGAGGGCTTCAGCCGAGATGCCGATGCCGGGCGCGATGATGCCACCCACGTACTCGCCGGCGGCGTTGACCACGTCGAAGGTGGTGGCCGTGCCGAAGTCCACCACCACCACCGGAGCACCGTAGAGCTCGCGGGCGGCCACGGCGTTGACGATGCGATCCGCCCCCACTTCGGCCGGGTTGTCGTAGCGGATCGGCATGCCGGTCTTGATGCCCGGCTCGATGAACAGGGCCGGCCGGCCAAAGAAGCGCCGGGAGAGCCGCTCGAGGGTGGGATGGAGGGGCGGCACCACCGACGAGATGATCACCCCCTCCGCCTCGGCCATGGCCAGGCCCGCCCGCTCGAAGAGGGGTACCAGGAGGGCGCCGTACTCGTCCGCGGTGCGCTCGCGGGCGGTCGCCAGGCGGAAGCTCTCCACCAGCTTCTCGCCCAGGTAGACGCCGAAGACGGTGTTGGTGTTGCCGACATCCACCACGATCAGGTGCGAGCCTCCGCGCGGGCTAGCCATTCTCGATCACCTCACCGGTCGACAGCCGGGCCAGGCCCGCCTGGGTTTCGAGCAAGAGGTAGCCGTGTTCGTCGAAGCCCCTGAAGCGGCCTTCGAGCACTTGCCCTTGCAAGCGGCATTGGAGCGATTGGCCGGGTCGCAGCACGGAATGCGCTTGATACCGGACCACCGTGGCTGGCAGGTCCTGGGCGCGCTCGAGCTCCTGCCAGAGGGCGTGGATCAAGCCCTCCACCAGCTCTCTGCGCTCCGGGCCGTCGGCGAGCAGACGGCTCAACGAGACGGCGTTCGCAGCCGGGAGCTCGCCCCGATGGTTGATGCCGAAACCGATGACCGCCCAGGGCCCCTCTTCCTCGGGGCTGCCCGGCATCTCGATCAGGATGCCGCCCAGCTTCTGGCCTGCCACCATCAGGTCGTTCGGCCATTTGAGGCCGCAGACCCCCTCCCCCAGCCAGTGGTTGAGAGCCCGGCAGAGGCCGATGCCCACGGCGAGGGGCAAGGCCTCGAGGCGCAGCGCGGAAGGCAAGGGGAGGGCCAGGGAGGCGTAGATGCCGGCACCGGGCGGGCTTTGCCAGGAGTTGCCCCGGCGGCCGCGGCCGGCCGTCTGCTCGAAGGCCAAGAAGAGGGTAGGGCGTAGCGGCAGTTCGTCGCCGGCAAGAGCCTTGAGGAAGCCTCGCGCCAGGGTGTTGGTGGACGCCGTTCGGCGCACCACAACGCAGTTGTCCAGAGCCTCGGGAGCTACCCGGCAGGCTTCGGCGGCGAAAGCGGGAAAGGACGCGTCTTCCAGAGTCGGGGCCTCTCGGCGGCAAGCTGAGGGTGGATCGCCGGGCCGGTGTGGGCGTGCCGCGGCGAGCCGGTTCCGATCCGGCTCGGATCAGGACCCGAGCTGGGACTCGAGCTCGCGAAGGCGGTCCTTGATGGCGAGCTCGGCCAGGTCCGGCACCACCTCCCAGGCCACGTCGCGGACGATCTTCTCACCCAGCAGCTCGACCACGCGCCGGGCGATGCGGTCCACGTCGGCGTCGGAAAGCTCTCCCGAAGGCGCGGCTGCGATCGGCGCCGCGGGTGCCGCCACCGCCATCACCGGCGGTGCCGGCGGCGGCTCAGGAGCGGTGGGAATCGGGTCGAAGTCCGGGTCTTCGGCCGAGGGGCTCGCCGTCTCGTCGAGCGACGCCGGAGCCTCGGGCTCGACGTAGGCGTAGCTCTGGACCTCCGGCTCGAGGGTCGAGGGCTCCTCGGCCCGCGGCGCCTCGAAGTCCGGCCAGGCGAAGCCGGCCGGGGCCGCGAGATCGTCGAGATCGTCGGCCTTCGCCTCGGCCTCGAGGCCGGGAGGCTCGATCGTCACGCTGGGCTCCAACCCTGAAGCGAAGGCGAACGCCCGCGAGGTCTCCGCCTCGGGGGGCGGGGGGCGGCGGGTCAAGGTCTCGTCGTCGGCCAGGCCGGTGTCCATCGAGAGGGGGAGGTCTCCGAAGCCCACCGGCTCCACGGAGAAGGTCGGCGCCGGCGCGTCGAAGGCCATCGGCGCCGGCTCGAGATCGAGGTCGCCGAAGGAAGGAGCCTTGTCGAGGTCGAAGGTAGCGGGCATGGCCTCGGTCGGCGCTTCGGAGGCCCGGGAGAGAGCGTCCCAGTCGAAGGAATCGACGCCGATCGAGATGCCCGGGTCCGCCACCTGCGGTGCCGGGGTGGCCTCGGCAGGTGGCGAGATCGCCAGGAGTTCGCGCACCGTGCTCAGAAGCTCATGGGAGTCGAACGGCTTCTTCAGGTCCCGATCGGCCCCGGCGGCGCGGGCCTCGGCCTCGTCGAACGCTTCGAAGGTGCCCACCAGAAGCATCACCGGCACGGAGGGGTAGACCCGCTTGACCATCCGGCAGACGTCGTAGCCCGAGGCTCCCGGCATGTGGACATCGGCGATCACCAGATCCGGGTGCATCTCGCCCAGCCGCTCGATCGCGGCGCTGCCGTTGCTGACCGAGGTCACCTCGAAATCCTCGTCCATGAAGGTGAGCTCGATGACCTTCTGAATCGTGACGCTGTCGTCGGCTAGCAAGATCGAACGAGGCATGGGGCCCCTCCGTGAATGGCTGCAGTCAAGCGGCGCAGAGGCGCCGGTTCAAGTACTCCACGATCGCCGTGCTGGTGGTGCCCGGCAGGAAGATTTCGTCCACTCCCGAGGCCTTGAGAGGCGCGATGTCCTGCTCGGGGATGATACCGCCGGCGAAGAGCAGGATGTCCTCGCCCTGCTCGGCGCGCAGCAGCCGGGCCACCTCGGGCAGCAGGACGTTGTGGGCACCCGAGAGGATGGACAGCCCCACGGCGTCGACGTCCTCTTGCACGGCGGTGGCGGCGATCTGCTCAGGGGTCTGGCGCAAACCGGAGTAGATGACTTCGAAGCCGGCGTCGCGGAGCGCGCGGGCCACTACTTTGGCGCCCCGATCGTGCCCGTCGAGACCGGGCTTGGCGATCAGGATGCGGAACTTGTTCCCTTGTGTCATCTTGCAAGCATTCTATCAAGGTGGGTTGAAAGTGTTCCGCCGCTCCTCGCCCAGGGTCGGGCTCAGAAAACGGCGGGCTCCTCGTAGGTACCGAAAACGTCGCGCAGGGCGTCGCTCACCTCGCCGACCGTGCAGTAGGCCTTCACGCAATCGAGCAGCAGGGGCATGGTGTTCTCTCCCGCGTCGGCGCCGCGGCGCAGGCCGTCGAGCGTGCGGGCGACGGCGCCACGGTCCCGGCGGCTGCGCACTGCGTCGAGGCTCGCCAGCTGCTTGGCGGCCACTTCCTCGCCGATGTAGAGGATGTCGATCGGCTTTTCGTCCTCGACCTGGAAGAAGTTGACCCCCACGGTGAGCTTCTCGTTGCTCTCGAAGGCTTTCTGGAAGGCGTAGGCGGCGTCCATGATCTCGCGCTGGGGGAAACCGGCTTCGACGGCTTCCACCATGCCGCCGTACTCGTCGATGCGCCGGATGTAGTCCATGGCGCCGTCGACCATGCGGCGGGTCATCTCCTCCACGAAGTAGCTGCCGCCCAGGGGGTCGACGGTGTTCACCACCCCCGATTCGTGGGCGATGATCTGCTGCGTCCTCAGGGCGATGCGGGCATTCTCCTCGGTGGGCAGAGCGAGGGTTTCGTCGAGGGCGTTGGTGTGCAGGGACTGAGTACCGCCGAGCACCGCCGCGAGGGCCTGGAGGGTGGTGCGCACTACGTTGTTCACCGGCTGCTGGGCGGTCAGCGAGCAGCCGGCGGTCTGGGTGTGGAAGCGCAGCATCCAGGAGCGCGGATCCTTCGCGCCGTAGCGCTCGCGCATCACCGTCGCCCAGATCTTGCGGGCGGCCCGGAACTTGGCGACCTCCTCGAAGAAATCGTTGTGGCTGTTGAAGAAGAAGGAGAGCCGCGGCGCGAACTCGTCGACGTCGAGCCCGGCGTCGATACCGTACTGCACGTACTCCATGCCGTCGCGCAGGGTGAAGGCGAGCTCCTGGAGGGCAGTCGAGCCGGCCTCGCGGATGTGGTAGCCCGAGATGGAGATGGTGTTCCACTTCGGCACCTGGCGGGCGGCGAAAGCGAACTGGTCGGTGATCAGCCGCATCGAAGGCCGCGGCGGGAAGATGTACTCCTTCTGCGCGATGTACTCCTTGAGGATGTCGTTCTGCAGCGTGCCGGAGACCTTGTTGCGGATGTCCACGCCCTGCTGCTCGGCCACCGCCAGGTACATGGCGAAGAGGATGGGGGCGGTGGAGTTGATGGTCATGGAGGTGGTGACTTCGTCGAGCGGGATGCCGGCGAAGAGCGTCTCCATGTCGGCGAGCGAATCCACCGCCACGCCGCATTTGCCCACCTCGCCGGTCGACATCGCATGGTCCGAGTCGTAGCCGTAGAGGGTGGGCAGGTGGAAGGCCACCGAGAGGCCGGTCTGGCCTTGAGAGAGCAGGTACTTGAAGCGCAGATTGGTGTCGTCGGCAGTGCCGAAGCCGGCGAACTGGCGCATGGTCCAGAGCTTGCCGCGGTAGCCGGTGGGGTGGATGCCACGAGTGTAGGGATACTCGCCCGGAACGCCGATGTCTCGTACCGGGTCGAGGTCGGCGGTTTCATCCGGAGTCACCAGATGCGGGACTTCCATCCCGGAGACGGTGGTGAAATCGCGCTTCCAGGAGCCACGGCCGGCCCCGACCTTCTCTGCAGCGCGCTGCCAGCGGGAGCGAGCCTCGCTCGCGCCCCGCCGAGCCTCTTCGCTCAGGCTGCTCTGAAGCTCGGCAACACCCTTCTCTGGCTCGAGAGTCTTCACGGACATCGATGTTCCCCTTCGGTGGTGCTGCTCTCGTTCGTCTCGCCGGGCCCAGATGGCCGGCGGGAGGTCCCCAGGCCCGCGCCCGCAGCGTCGCCAGCGGCCGGCCGGGCAGGCCCGAGATCCGAGAAAACTCGATTATAGGCGATGGCTGGGGAAAGCCCCGACCTAACGTATCATCCTCGGCTGTGTTCTCTCGTCTCTCGTTCGCCCTGCTCTGCCTAATCCTGGCTCCAGCCGCCCTGGGAGCGACCACGAACCAGGAGGAAGCGCCCGCTGGCTCCGCCTTGCCGGCTCCCCCGGTTCCAGGCGGAACACAAGCCTCGTGGACCCCGCCTGCCGACGTGATTTACGACAACGGGCCGATCCTCAACAGCCCGGGCACCGGGGTGGGCGGCGCGGACGAGAGCGTGGTGCAGACCTCCACGCTCAACATGACCACCCTGGGCTATGGCCATCAGTTCGCCCTCGAGGCCAGGCTGACGGACGACTTCGAGGTGCCGCCCGGCGCGCTCTGGCGGATCGACCGCGTCACCTTCTTCGGCTATCAGACCGGCTCCACCCTGGATTCCACCTTCACCGCGCTCAACCTGCGCATCTGGGAGGGTCCGCCCACCGGCTCGCACAGCCGCGTGGTGTTCGGCGACACCACCAGCAACCGCTTGCTCTCCACGGTGTGGACGGGCATCTACCGGGTGCGCGAGGACACCTCGGGGGTCGAGACCGACCGCCCGGTGATGGCCAACCAGGCTTCGGTGGGGGTGGTGCTCGAGCCGGGGCATTATTGGGTGGACTTCCAGGCCGATGGCACCTTGAACTCCGGCCCCTGGTGCCCGCCGATCACCCTTCCCGGCCAGGCCGAAACCGGCGACGGTTACCAGAGCGACGACGGTGGAGTGAGCTTCCACCCGATCTACGACGGCGGCTCCGACCGCCGCCAGGGCCTGCCCTTCCTGCTCGAAGGAGCCCGCATCGGCGTCTCGCCCGACGTGCCGGCGCTCGGATGGGCGGGGCTCGCGGCGCTGGCGGCTCTGCTGGCGGTCGGCGGCGTGACGCTCCTCGCCCGCCGACGAGTCGGCTAGTTCGAAACCAGGCCCCGGGCGATCACCAGGCGCTGCATCTCGCTGGTTCCCTCGTAGATGGTGGTCACCCGCACGTCGCGGTAGAGGCGGGCGATCTCGTACTCTTCGGAGAAGCCGTTGCCGCCGTGGATCTGCAGGCTCTCCCAGACCGCGCGGTTGGCGGCTTCGGAAGCGTAGAGCTTGGCCTGGGCGGCGTAGACCGGGCCGCGCAGCTCGTGGGCCTGGGCGCCCGCCCGGTAGACCAGGGCGCGCGAGGCGGCGAGCTCGGTGGCGAGGGTGGCGATCTTGAACTGAATGGCCTGGTGCTGGGCGATCGGCACGCCGAACTGCACCCGCTCGCGGGAGTAGGCCGTGGCCAGCTCGAGGGCTCGAGTGTGGATGCCGAGAGCCTGGGCGGCGATGCCCAGCCGGGAATGTCCGAGGGTGGCGAGGGCGATCTTGAAGCCCTGGCCTTCCTCCCCCAACAGATGATCCGCCGGAATGCGGCAGGCCTCGAACTGGATCGCCGCGGTCTTCGAGGCGCGCAGGCCCAGCTTCTCCTCGGAGGCTCCCACCGAGAAGCCCGGAGTGTCGGCGCTGACCACGAAGGCGCTGATGCCCCTCTTGCCGGCGCCCGGGTCGGTACGGGCGAACACCACGAAGTAGCGGGCCTCGCCGGCGTTGGTGATCCAGGCCTTCTCGCCGTCGAGCACCCAGGAGTTGCCGTCGCGGCGGGCGGTGGTGCGCATCGAGCCGACGTCGCTGCCCGAGCCGGGCTCGGTCAGCCCGAAGCCGCCCAGGGCCCGGCCGCTCGCGAGCTCGGCCAGTGGGCCGCGGTGGAGGTTCTCGCTACCGAAACTCCAGATCGGCCAGCAGCAAACGGAGTTGGTAACGCTCATGGTCACCGCCACCGACGGGCAGACCCGCGCCAACTCCTCGACCGCCAGCAGATAGGAGAGGGCGTCCATGCCGGCGCCGCCGTACTCCTCGGGCACCATCATGCCTAGCAAGCCCATCTCCCCCATCTCGGCGAGCACCTCGCGGGGAAATTCGTGGGCCTGATCCCGCTCGCGCAGGCCGGGGCGGATACGCTCCTCGGCGAAGCGCCGCACGGTATCGCGCAGTAGCTCTTGTTCCTCGGAGAGGCCGAACTCGGGACCGCCGAAGTCGCTCATCGCCGCCTGCCGCTCTCTAGCTCTTGTTGATCACCCAGTCGGCAATCACCATTTTCTGAATCTCGCTGGTGCCTTCGTAGATCTCGGTAATGCGGGCGTCGCGGAAGTAGCGCTCGACGTCGTATTCCTTGGTGTAGCCGTAGCCACCGTGGATCTGTAGCGCCTTGCTGGTCACTCGCTGGGCCATCTCGGCCGAGAACAGCTTGGCCTGGGCCGCCTCGAGGGAGAAGCGCTTGCCCTGGTCCTTGAGCCAGGCCGCCTTCCAGGTCAGCAGGCGGGCGGCGTCGATCTCGGTCTGCATATCGGCCAGGTAGAACTGGATGGCCTGGAACTGGGCCAGAGCCTGGCCGAATTGCTCGCGTTGCTGGGCATAGCGGAGGGCGGCGTCCAGGGCGCCCTGGGCGATGCCCACGGCCTGGGCAGCGATGCCGATGCGGCCGCCGTCCAGAGTGGACATCGCCACCTTGAAGCCCTCGCCGTCCTCGCCCAGTCGGTTGGCGGCCGGCACGGCCATGTCGATGAAGGCGAGCTCGGTGGTGCCGGAGGCGTTCACCCCCAGCTTGAACTCGTGTTCGCCGTGGTGGTAGCCGGGCGAGTCGGTGGGCACGATGAAGGCCGTGATGCCGCGGTGCTTGCGCTCGAGGTCGATCGAGGCGAAGACCAGGGCGGTGTCGGCGTGGGTGCCGTTGGTGATGAAGACCTTGTTGCCGTTCAAAATGTAGCGGTCGCCGTCGCGCCGGGCCGTGGTGCGCAGGGCCGCGGCGTCCGAGCCGGCGCCCGGCTCGGTCAAGGCGAAGCAGCCGAGCTTGCGACCCGCCGCCAGGGGCTCGAGGAACTTCTGCTTCTGCTCCTCGTTGCCGAACTTCAAGAGCGGGTCGCAGACCAGGGAGTTGTTCACCGAGAGGATCACGCCGCTGGTGGCGCAAACTCGGCTCACTTCTTCGATCACCAAGCAGTAGGAAACGGTGTCCATGCCGGCGCCGCCGTAGGCCTCGGGAACGGCCACGCCGCCCAGCCCCAGCTCGCCGGCCTGGTCGAAGAAGTCGCGGGGGAATTGCCCGCTCTGGTCGATTTCTTTCGCTCGCGGGCCGGCGACGTCCAGGGCGAAGCGCCGGACGGTATCGCGCAGCAGGATCTGCTCGTCGGTGAGCTCGATGCGCATGGTGACTCCCTTGCACGCTCCCAGGTGTGGATCGAAAGCTCGGCCTGCCGGAGCTCCCGGGCCCTCTCGTCAGCCGTTCGGAAGGCCGGAGCCGGCGGATCGCCCCGGGGGGCTCGCTCTCTAGCCGATACCCAGCCCGCGGGTGGGCTTGCCCAGGCGGCCGCGGTAGACGCGGCTCATGGCTTCCTGGAGGGCGCCGAGGCGGCCTTTGGTCGCCGCCTCGCTGGCCTTGACGGACACCGGCCACTCGAAGTCGACGCCATCGCGGACTTGGGTGGTCCAGGACCCGGCCTTCGAATCCCACTCGCCTTCTGGTTTCTCGGCAGAGAGCGCCCAGCCCGAAGGCAGGTAGCTCTCGATCTCGGTACGGGTATAGGAAAGACTGCTCTCACTGGCCATACTGAGGTTGATTTTGCCTGAAACCCCGCCCGAAAAGGAAGGTGGGCGGGCGGAGGGTACCGCCCCAGATGGAATTTCCCGGCGTGCGGTGAGTAGGCCTGAGGCAGTCTTCCCTGGGAAGAGGGGAAGGTCCCCTCTCTACACATAAGCGGCCCCAAGCAGAGCTGTGCACTCCGCCTGAAGTTCCACTGCGATCGTGGGCACTTCTCGACTAAGGAGGAAGGAGTCGACGTTGCCGAGGGCCATGCCTGTGTCTGGGCTGGAGTATCCGCAGCAGAGTACCTCCACGCCCTGAGCCACGCGGTGTGCTTCCGTAGGACTGGAGTGCTGGAGGCCCCCGCCCCAAGACCCCCGTTCAAGGCGAGATCCTCGCCCCAGCCCCAAGCTGTTCATTGCTCCCGTGAATGTTCATACACACGCAATAGACCTACTGGGCATTTCTAAAAAGCGGCTCCCAATGCAGCCGCCTACCTTCAAACTCACAATCGCCTTCCAGCCATAGGATGGGAAGCGTGAGCTTGGGTATCGAGTGAGAGAAAGCAAGAAGGAGACCATACCCTATTCCGGCCTGATCAACACGCGCTTCGTTCCACCTCTTCCCCTCCCGTTCAGCGTAGCGCGAAAACAACTGAGCACCTATGCTCCGGCAGAAGTGGATAGCTCGTTGGCGTCTGCTCTCTGCCCTCCAGAGATCAGGAGCAAATGCAGGATAGTTGATGTACCCATCTTGGTCTACTATACAGTTCAGGTGATCGAAGAACGCGTTCCCGTCCATCGTCGCGCAGAGCCTGTACCTGCAGACCGGGGGCAATCCGCTGTTCCTCGAAGAGCTCGC
>CALMKX010000030.1 GCA_937867335.1 uncultured Acidobacteriota bacterium | reverse complement strand
CCCTGGCCGAGCACCCGGCGCGCGACCGCTGCCCGCTCGGCGCCGAGCGCCATGCGCAGGCCGATCTCGCGACGGCGCTGGCCGATGGCCTGGGCCAGCACGCCGTAAACCCCAAGGGCGGCGAGGAATTGAGCCAGAGTGGCGAACAGCGACAGGAGCAGCGTGGCGAAGCGGGCACGGGAGAGCGCTTCGCCCAGCCGCTCCTCCATGGTGCGCACACCGTAGAGAGGCAGACCGGGGTTGATCTCCGCCACCACGGTGCGCACGGCTTCGGCCAGGACCAGAGGATCTCCCTGGGTGCGCACGAAAAGCACACGGCCGAGAGGGTTGGTCTGCACCGTGGAAAGGTAGATTTCGGGGCCCGTCGGCTCTTCCACACCGCGGTAGTGGAGATCCCGCACCACCCCGACCACCTCGGCCTGCTGGGCGTCTCTGAAGCCACCCTGGCCCACCGCCAGATGCTTGCCCACGGCCTTCTGGCCGGGCCAGAGCTCGAGGGCGGCGGCTTCGCTCACCAGGGCCACCACGGGCTCGCCGGCGCGGTCGCTCCAGGCGAAGTCCCGACCGGCTAGCAGCCGGGCGCCGATGGTGGCCAGGTGGCCGGGAGTGACGAAGTGCACGCCGATCCCCGGTGCCGCCGCCATCTCCAGCTCCCGGCCGTCCAGTCGGGTCACCCGGGTGTGGTTGCAGCGGCTGGAAACCGGGGCGCAGCTGGCGAGCGAGGCCGAGACCACCCCGGGGAGGGCCTCGAGCCGCTCGATCAGCTCAGTCTGGAAGTGAGCACCCGAGGCCTGGTCGTACTCTCCGGCGGCCGGGGAGAGCTGGGCCGTGAGCAGCTTCTCGGGGGCAAAGCCCAGCTCCAGCCGAGCCAATCCGGCGAAGCTGCGCACCAGAAGCCCGGCTCCCACCAGCAGCGCAAAAGCGAGGGCGAGCTGCCCGGCCACCAGAAGCCCCCGCCCCAGGGACCTGCGCCGCCGGGTTCCGAGACCCCCGGCAAGCACGGCTCCACCTTCCTTGAGACCGGCCGAGAGGTCCCCGGCCACCGCGGAAAGTGCCGGGCCGAGGCCGATTGCGAGCGGCACCAGGAGCGCCAGGGCTACGCCGAACACCATCACCCGGCCGTCCAGTTGGGCCTCGCGCAGGGCCAAGGACTCGGAACCCAGGATCCCCCACCCCCCGAGAGCCTCCGGCCTCAGGCTGGCGAGAAGCTCCACAGCCCAGCTGGCGAGCACCAGCCCCAGCAGCGCCCCTGCTCCGGCCAGAAGCAGGCTCTCGAGCAGCAGCTGGCGCACCAGCCGCCAGCGAGTGCTGCCCAGGGCGGTTCGCACGGCGAGCTCCCGGCGGCGGCCCGCTCCCCGCACCAGGAGCAGGTGGGCGAGATTGGCGCAGGCGATCAAGAGCACCGCCCCCACCGCGCCGAAGAGCACCAGCAGCGCACGGCGCAGCAAAGGGTCCCGGCGAGCCTCGGCGAGGGGCTTGGCCCCGCCCCGATAGTGGGTCCCATCGTCGAAGCCAGCCGGCACCGGATGGGCGGCCTCCACCGCCCTCCCGGCTGCCGCGACCTGTTCCAGGTTGAGCGTGGCGACCCCCGGCTCGAGACGGGCGACTCCCTCGAACCAGTGGTAGTGCTCCTCCTCGAGGGCCTCTGGGTAGGCCAGGATGCGAGCTGCCGCCAGCGGCACCCACAGCTCGGCCTCGCGGCTCAGCCCTCGGAACTCGGCCGGCAGCACGCCGATCACCGTGAAGCTCTTGCGGTCGAGGCTTACCCGCTCGCCCAGCACATCCGGGCGGGCGCCGAACTCTCGCCGCCACAGGCCTTCGCTCAGCACCACCACGGAGGATTCGCCGGCCGGCGAGTCTTCGTCGGGAGAGTACGTGCGGCCCAGGAGGGGCTGCTGCCCCAGAAGGTCGAAGTAGCTCGCGGTGGCGAACTCACCGTTCACCCGCTGGGGCCGCTCGCCCCGGCTCCAGTTGAAGCTCTGGTCGGCAAAGCCGGCGAGCGAGCTGAACGGCAACCGCTGCTGGCGGAGGGTCTGGAACTTCGGGTAGGACCACACCAGGCGCTGGGGCATTCGCGACGGTGTGGAGCCGTCTTGCTCGAGGTAGACGCTGTAGATCCGCTCCGCTTGACGGTACGGCGAAGGGGCCAGCATCACCGAGCTCACCAGGCTGAAAATAGCGGCATTGACCCCGATCCCCAGGGCCAGAACCGCCACGGCGACAGCGGTGAACCCAGGGGTCCGGCGAAGGTTCCTGGCAGCGAGGCGAAGCTCCTGCAGAAGGTTCATGGGCGAGCGCTCCTCGCGCAAGGATACGGACCCGAGGAGGTGGAGTTCTCGGCCGGGCCCAGCCCGACCCAACGCAGGCAGAATTTACAAATAGTCGGACCCAACGTAAAATCTGCCTGCGTTGAGTCGAGACCTGACTCCCCCACCTCCTCGACGAGGCCACCGGTCGAGGCTGCCAACCCGCCTGCCCAGCCTCTCTGGCAAAACTATGTAGCTGCTACATAATGTTTCTCCTACATAGTTCCCGCCGCCCATCTCCTCATCCCCCGCCCCGTGCTGGACGTACTGCGTTAGGCGCTGCTCGCCACGGCTTAGAATGCGGGCTCGCTTGGCGGGAGGTTTGGATGAAGTACGGTGCGATTCCGGTCAACCCCCTCGAACGGCTGGCGCTCCTCACGGGGATGGTGCCGATCCCGGCCGTGGATGCTCTCTACGGGCTGGTGAAGGCGCGCTCGCTGATGGCCGCGGTTCGCCTGGGGCTGTTCGAGGCCCTCCGCGGCGGCCCGCGGAGCCCGGAAGCCGTGGCCGGCGAGCTGGGGCTCGATGCCGAATGCACCGGGCTTCTGATGCGCGCGCTCGCCTACGCCGACTACCTGGAGCAGGAGCCCCGCGGCTATCGCCTGAGCCGGATCTCGCGTCGCAGCCTGCTCGCCGGCTCACCCATGGACATGCGGGGCTTCGTCGAGTGGAACTACCACCAATGGCAGCTCCTCGACCACCTGGAGGCGCTGGTGGAGACCGGCCAGGGCGCCGACTTCCACCTGGTGATGAAGGATCCGGCCCTGTGGGCGGCCTACCAGCGGGCGATGCTGGACATCGCTCGCCTGCAGGCGCGGGTGGTGGCCAAGAAGGTGCCGGTGCGGCCCGGAGCCCGGCGACTGCTCGACCTGGCCGGCTCGCACGGCCTCTTCGGGGCGGCGATCTGCCGGCGTCACCCGGGGCTCACTTCGACGGTGATCGACTTGCCCGCGGCGATCGAGCCGGCACGCGCGCTCGCCCGCGAGGAGAAGATCGACGACCTGGTGGAGCATCGAGCGGGAGACCTCACTTCCGCCGACCTGGGCGGGGGCTGGGATGTGGCCCTGCTGTTCAACATCCTGCACCACTTCAAACCGCAGCCAATCCAGGAGATCCTGGCGCGGGTGTTCTCGGCGCTCTCGCCGGCGGGCACCGCGGCGATCTGGGAGATCGAAGTGCCCGAGGCGGACTCCAAGCCCACGGACGGCGACGGTGCGGCCCTCTTCTTCCGCTTGACCTCGACCGCCGCCTGCTACCGGGCGGCCGAGTATCAGGCCTGGCTCCAGGATGCGGGCTTCCGGCGCGTTCGGGTGGTGCGCCCGTTGACCACACCCGGTAATGTGCTGGTGATCGGCCAGAAGGCCTGAGGATTTACCCCTTCGACTGCCCCGCTCCGGCGGGCTTTCCGCACTGGTAGGGGTGGCCGCCGAGGGCGGCGCCCGGTCGAATCAGCTCGAGGCTCCGAGCAAGCCCAACCCGGGCAGAGGGAGAGGCAGGATGAAAAGCGTCTGGCCGCAGGGCTTCGTTCGCGTTCCCGAGGAGGACTGGACCCAGGCTCCCGTGGAGGAGCTGGCTCTCAAGTACGACACCGTGGAGCAGCACGGCTGGTACAAGAACCTCGACCCCACCGTGGCCGAGCTCGGCGCTCATCTGGGCCCCGGCAGCCTGGTGCTCGACTATTCCGGCGGCACGGGGATCCTCGCCGTCCGGCTGCTCGATAGCCTGCCCGGGCTCGACTTCGGCGTGCTGATCGCCGACGCCTCGCCGAAGTTCCTGCGGCTCGCCCTCAACAAGCTCGGGGGCGAAGAGCGCGTGGCGTTCCGCTTGCTGCGCTACCTGAAAGAGGCCCGCCGCCTGCAGACGATGCAGGAGGTGCTCGAGCCGGCGGCCCTCGAACGGGGCTTCGACGCCGTCGCCTCGACCAACGCCATCCACCTCTACTACGACCTCGAGGACACTCTGCGCTCCTGGCGCAAGCTGCTAGCACCCGGAGGCAAGGTGTTCGTGCAGTCCGGCAACATCGGCCTGTCGGAGATGGAACCGGACACCTGGATCATCGACGCCACGGTGGAGGCGATCCAGGCCGCGGCGATCGCCCGGGTCCAGAGCGAGGAGCGCTGGGCAGCCTTCCGTCCGGTGCTGGGCGACGCCGAGAAGATGGCCGCCTACGACGCCCTGCGGCGCAAGATCTTCCTGCCGGTGCGACCGCTCGACTATTACCTCGCAGCTCTCGAGGCGGCCGGCTTCGAGAGCCTCACGGTCCGCCACCAGAAGCTCGAGGCCCAGGTTTCCGAATGGCGAGAGTTCCTCGCGGCCTACCACGAAGGAGTGCTGGGTTGGGCGGGAGGCGTAGCCAAGATTGCAGGCCAGGAGCCGACCCCCGAGGCGGTCGCCGCCCGCCTCGAGCTTCTCGCCCTGTCGCTCAACGACATCTTCTCGGGCCGCCCGAGCTTCCAGGCGGTGTGGACCTACATCACCGGCCGCTAGACCGACGGCGACTCAGAGGAGGTTCTGGGCCAGCAGCATGGCCACGAAGCCGAGGGTGAAGCCCCAGGCGGTGCCGTGCTTGCCGGTGCGCTCGTAGGTTTCCGGCAGCAGCTCGGCGAGCACCAGGTAGACCATGGCGCCGGCGGCGAAGCCCAGGCCATAGGGCAGCAGCTGGCGGCTGCGCTCCACGGTGAGCACGGCCGGAATCACGGCGATCGGCTGCGGCAGCGAGGACAGCACCGAGAAGCCGAAACAGCGCCAGAAGCCCACGCCGGAGGCGCTCATCGGCAGGCTGATCGCCATCCCCTCCGGAATGTTGTGGATGGCGATGGCGAGAGCGATGAACCAGCCCAGGCCAGTTTCTCCCGAGGCATAGCCCACCCCCACCGCCACCCCTTCCGGGAAGCTGTGCACGAACATGGTGGCGAGGATCAGCAGCGCCTTCCGGGCACCGGCCCCGGAAAGGCCGGCGAAAGCGAGGTCGCGCACCTCGAGGAAACGATCGGCGCCCCAGAAGAACAGGGCCCCCACCAGCAGACCGATCGAAAGGGCCGGAGTGTCGCCCTTCTTGAGGCCCGGCCCGATCAGATCGAGGAAGGACACCGCTACCATCATGCCGCCGGCGATCGAGTAGCCCACGCCCAGAAGCCGCTCGGGCACGCGGCGGACGAACAGCACCGGCAGGGCCCCCAACCCGGTCGCCAGCATGGTGGCGACCCCCGCCCAAAAGGCGGGCCAGAGCATGGAAGAGGAAGGCGCGGCCATGGTGGTTGGCCAGATTGTCCCACAACCCCTAGCCGCCGGCCTGCTCGTCGGAGTACCCTGTCTCCCCGCCGCGGGTCTGCCTCACCCTTTCCGGTAGGTAGGCGTCCCTACCTGCCCATGCTCAAAGAGCCACCCGGCAGGAGCTTCTGGCCTCCGGCGCCAGGGGGATATCAATGCCCCTGAGGACCAGAGAAGAGACCGTTTCAGGAGATCGAAGTTGCCATCACCCATCCAAGGAGGAGCGATCATGCGCTTTCGCGGTTTCACCATCACCCTCCTCGTCGTGGCTGCCGCCCTGGTAGCCGGCTGGGCACGTGCTGCACCGCAAGCCGGAGCAGCTTCCGCAGCGACCTATGTCGGCTCGGAGACCTGTGCCACCTGCCACGACAAGGAAGCCGCCAAGCTCGCGGAAACCTCCCACGGGCGAGCTGGCTTCGCGGCGAAGTCCCCTCACGGCTGCGAGACTTGCCATGGTCCCG
Source organism: uncultured Acidobacteriota bacterium (assembly GCA_937867335.1). Taxonomy (GTDB): domain Bacteria; phylum Acidobacteriota; class Thermoanaerobaculia; order Multivoradales; family SZUA-115; genus JAXLQX01. The sequence continues at coordinate 7,751 of CALMKX010000030.1, read as the reverse complement.
GCAGCCTCCACGTCGATGACCCGGACATCAAGGCCAACCAGCCCACGCTCGCGGGCAAGTCTGCCCAGGAGCTTTCAGCGATCTGCACCACCTGCCACACCAGCGGCGCTCAGCAGTACTGGGCAGGTAGCCGCCACGAGACCCGGGGCCTGGCCTGCACGGACTGCCACTCGGTGCACAACTTCAAGTCCGACAACGCGCAGCTGAAGGCCGTCAGCGCCATGGATCAGTGCTTCAACTGCCACAAGGACGTACGGGCGGAGACCTTCAAGAACTCGCACCACCCGATCCGCGAGGGCAAGATCAGCTGCGCGGACTGCCACAACCCGCACGGCACCGTCACGGCCAAGCTGATCAAGGCCTCGTCGGTGAACGAGCAGTGCTACACCTGCCACACCGAGAAGCGGGGCCCGTTCCTCTGGGAGCACCCGCCGGTGCGCGAGAACTGCCTGAACTGCCACACGCCGCACGGCTCGAACCACATCAAGCTGCAGCGGACCACGGTGCCGTTCATCTGCCAGCAGTGCCACTCGAACACCCGGCACCCTGGAACCCTGTATGACGGTCTGCGGGCGCCGACGCTGGAGAACGAGGAGCCGAACCCTCTCGCCAGCAACCGACTGTTCAACCGGGCCTGCCTCGACTGCCACGCGGCGATCCACGGCAGCAACCACCCCTCCAGCCCCTACCTGGCCCATTAGGAGACAGCCATGCGCCCACACAAGTTCTTGTGCCTAGCCGGCGCGCTCCTGCTCTGCGCCGGGACCTTGCCCCTCGCTGCTGCTGAAGGGTCCGGGGGGTTCTCGCTGAAGCTCGAGCCCCTCGTCATCGGTGCCCTGGATACGGACGTCGACACCGACTCCGCCAAGTTCATGGAGTATCGCGACCTCGGCTCGGGCTTCATGGTTCCCAAGCTGTCGCTTTCCGGTGAGAGCGAGGACGGCAACCGCTACCTCACCCTGAACTTCAACAAGCCCGGCAAGCGTGACGGCCGCTACACCATCGAATACGGCCTGGCCGGCAAGTACGCCCTGTCGTTCGATTACAACAAGATCATTCACAACTTCGGCAACAACGGCAAGCTGCTCTGGACTCAGACCAGCCCCGGTCGCTACGAAATCGCCGATCCCACCCAGGCGGCTCTGCAGGGCGCGATCGTCTCGCAGTTCGCCCGTGACCGTGCCGGCATCACCTTCGGCTTCCTGAACAACCTGATCCGCCCGTACCTCGCCACGGCTCAGGAGGTGGACCTCGGCCTCCAGCGTGATCGGGCCACGACACGGCTCGATGTGCTCAAGGATCGTCCGGTTTCCTGGTCCTTCGAGTACTACCACGAGAACCGCAACGGCACCCGGCCCTTCGGCGGCTCCTTCGGCTTCAACAACGTCACCGAGCTGCCGGAGCCGATCGATTACGACACCACCGACGCCACCGTATCGGGCCGTTGGGCGGTGAAAGGCGGAGCGCTCAACTTCGGCTATCGCCTGTCGAAGTTCGAGAACAATGTCTCGACGTTGATCTACGACAACCCCTTCCGCTCCACCGACGCCACCGACGCCAGCGCCTACAGCTCGCCGGGTTCGGGCTCGATCGGCGGTGCTGCGAAGGGATTGGTGGACCTGGCGGCCGACAACAAGATGACCAGCCTGTTCGCCAACGGTCGCTGGAAGTTCGCCGGCAACTGGTTCGCCGGTGGCGCCGTGACCTACTCGGACATGAAGCAGGATGATCCGCTGCTGCCTTACACGCTGAACACGGCGATCCGCGGCATTGGCTTCGATGGCCGGACTTTCGATCCCACCAACGTGGCGAACCTGCCCGTGTCGAGCGCCGACCGCGAAGCCAAGGTGCTCAACCTGAACGGCGACCTCGGCACCCGCTTCGGCAAGAACTTCAGCTTCACGCTGCGCTACCGCTACTACGACTACGACAACAAGTCCAAGCGGATCGAGTTCCCCGGTTACGTGCGCTTCAACGCCGTGTGGGAGAACATCGCCCGCGTCACGGTTCCCTACGCCTACACCACCCAGGACGTCAGCGCCGAATTCGGCTGGAACCTCGGCCCCACGGCGGACCTCGCGCTTTCCTACGCCCGCAAGAGCTGGGATCGCAAGTTCCGCGAGATCAAGAGTTCGGACGAAGACGTGCTCAAGGGCAGCTTCGACTGGCGGCCGAACGGGCGGGTGACCGTCCGCGCCAGCGGCGAACTGGGCGACCGCTCGATCGGCCACTACGACACCGACGCAGCCGAAGCGAGCTTCGTCGAGCCGGAAGGGGCGAGCAACCTGCCCGCTCTGCGCAAGTACGACGAAGCAGCCCGCAAGTACAACTCGGAGAACGTCTGGGCGCAGTTCCTGCTCGGCGACGCCGTCACTCTTTCCGTCGGCGTCACCCACCGCCTGGACGACTACAACAAGAGTCAGTTCGGGTTGAAGAAGGACAAGGTGATGCAGTACAACCTGGACTTCTCCTACAACCCGAACGAGAAGACCTCTCTGTACCTCTTCGGCAACATCTCGGATCGCGACGTGGACCAGGCGGCCCGGCAGTCCGGGGCCACGCCCTCCACTCGCGACATCGACAGCTGGTCGGTGAAGTTCAACGAGAAGAACGACACCTACGGCCTGGGCTTCACCGCCAAGCCGAATACCAGCTGGGCCTTCGACGTCTCCGGCAGCTACGCCAAGGCCGATGGCAACGCGGACTTCACCGCTTTCGTCGGCGGCCTGCCGCTCGCCTCGCCGGGTGCCGGCCTGCCTGCCCGCACTGCGGCCCAGGACATCGGCAACTACGAGGACTTCGAGCTCTTCTCCGCGAAGCTCAAGGTCGACTACACCATCAACGCGAACCTGACGGTGGGGGCCTGGTACCAGTACGAGGACTACACCGCCGACAGCTTCATCAACGAGGGTCTCACGAACTACCTGCCCGGTGCCCTCCTGCTCGTGGGCAGCAACGGCGACTACACCGCCAACCTCGTGGCCTTGACCTTGAAGGTGGATCTGTAGCGCTGAGGCTCAGCTCCCCGCCTCGGGGGGCCGCGCCTGGAACCCCACTCCAGGCCCCCCCGAGCCAGGCCGCCCGCTCCCCGGGCGGCCTTTTTTGTTGCTGGTGTCGAGAGAACAGGCTATTTCCGTTGTCCCGTCTGTGCGGAAAGCAACACTACTGGCTGTACAACCCGCGAGCGGCTTCGGCTCGATCGGGTTGGTCACCCAGCGCAGCCCGGCGGGTCTCCCGAGCCGGTCGCGCAGAGACCAGGAGGTTCCGCATGCAACGGACTCGCTTTTCCAACACGCTCGGCTTCGCAGCCGGCCTGCTCAGCCTCGCCTGCCTGATCCACCCGGCCCTGCCCGCGCGCGGCGAGCAGGCCGCTGCCACGGAGCTCTTCGTTCGCGACGCCTGGACCGGCCTCGCCGTGCCCGGCGTCGAGGTCCAAGTGGGCACGGACAGCGCCGCGCCCAGCCCGGGCGATGCTTCCGGGCATCTGCGCTTCGCCGCCTCGCTCGACGGCCAGCAGCTCGAGATCCGCGCGCCCGGTTATCGCGCAATGTCGGTCGCCCGCTTCCAGCACGATCTCGCGAGCGCGGTAACCGCAGTGTGGCTGATGCCGAGGGAGCGGGCCCCCGAGCTGCAGCCGGAGTGGATCGCCACCCACAAGCTGCCGGCCACCACCCTGCTGCACGGCCATGTGGTCGACCCGGACTCGGGCCAGCCGATTCCCGCCGCCACGGTCACCCTGGCCGGGAGCGAGAAGCAGGTCGCCGCCAACGCCCGCGGCTACTTCCTGCTCTACACCCACGGCACCCGAGTGCTCTCCCCCGCCGATGTGCCGGAGTTCGCCGATCTGGTGGTCTCGGCTCCCGGCCGAGTCTCGGTCCGGCTCGCCCACATCGCCCTCTTCGAGGACGACTTCCACTTCATCGTCGATCTGCCCCGCGGCCAGGGCGAGACCTTCCGCGATATGAGTCACAAGCTCTATCCGCTGGGCTTCGAGGCCGGCGAGCCGCGCCTCGAAGGCCGCACCGAAGATCACGAATTCGAGCTCGGAGAGGAAGCTGCAGCCTCGACGCAGGCCGCACCGGCCCTGGCCGAGCTCCTCGGCCCGAATGCCGTGACCGCCACCGCCGGCGGCCTCCAGCTGGTCAATCCGCCGGACCAGATCAACGTCTCCGGCTTCGGCCTGGTGCCCCTCGAGGTCTACCTCGCCCGCGGCCTCTGCGCCGAGTGGATCTCGAGCTGGGGCGCCAACTCGCTCGCCTCCGGCGCCATCGCCTACCGCAGCTACGGCTCCTGGTACCAGATCAACCAGGGCTCGATCTGCACCACCACCTCCTGCCAGGTGTACAACAACACCTACAACGCCAACTGCGATGCCGCCGCCCAGAAGACCACCGGCATCCTGCTCCAGCGCTCCGGTGCGGTGGCCCGCTCGGAGTACTCCGCCGAGAACAACTCGCTGCGCTGCTCGAGCTTCAGCTGTGTCAACACCGACCTCTCCTGTGGCAGCGGCAAGGCGGGCTCCCCGGCGGCGAGCTGGCCTTGCCTCTCGGACAGCCACCTCTTCGACCAAGGCCCGGGGACCTGCTGCTTCGGCCACGGCCGCGGCATGTGCCAGTGGGGCACCCAGGCGTGGTCGCGCGGCGGCCAGCTGTGGAACTGGATCACCGACCACTACTTCAACGCCAACGGCTCCGGCACCGGCATGCGCACGATGTTCATGACCAGCCCCTTCACCCTCGTCAGCGCGACCTTCCCCGCTTCCGTCACCCGCGGCACGACGATCACCGTGAACGAGACCCTGCGCAGCTACACCGACTGGAACCAGGGGCAGATCCTGCTCGGCGCTTCGCTCCTCGGTCCGAGCTCGATCTCGGACCCGGCCCACGACAAGAAAGTCACCGTGCTCGCCCGCACCAGCTTCTCGGTGCAGTCGCGGGACACCGCGGTCTCCCGGCTCTTCACCGTGCCGGCAACCGCCACCCGCGGAACCTACGACCTCCTGGTGGCGATCTGGTTCGACACCAACGGCAACAACACCATCGACAGCAACGACAAGCCGCTGCGGACCTTGAGCTACCCCGCCGCCGTGGTGGTCAACTAGCCGAGAACCGCCCTCCGACGCTCAGCGCGAGCGCTGGGGGGCGGGTTGCCGCCTCGGCGCCCCGCCGCGGGGGCTCGAAAGCCATCTCAAGAGAACATAGAGTTTGCGTATAGCTTGTCAGAACACCGAAGAATCATTTCTGTGCTATATTTTTGTGCAGAAATACCGGACTGGACGGACTTTCTCTGTTCGACACGACTGCGCCCTCGAGGAACATCGGGAATGGCTCCCGGTGTCTTGATCAGGAGGTAGGGGTTCATGCGCTCCAGGCTCACGCTTCTCGTTCTGGCCTTGTCACTCTGCGCTCTTCCGCTCTTGGCTGCGGACAACGTGATCCGCCACGGCACCGATGCCTTCACCACCACCGCCGACGGCACCACCTTCGTCAGCTTCGCCAAGAACCCCCTGCCGGCCGGCTTCTTCTGCGAAGGCTCGGCTCCCTTCGCCGGCTCGATCGGCCTCAAGGGCCGGCCCATGGCCACCAACTCGCCCAAGCTCAAGAGCATCGACACCGTGGTCGAGCGCCTGGACGACGCCACCTTCGACGCCCGTGGCACCGCTCTCACTCGCGTGCGCGTGCAGGCCCTCTCCCTGGTGGGCACCGCCCCCGTGCGCACTTCCTGCGGCAACTTCCGTGTCGTGGTGGGCCTGGATGGCGCTCAGCGCGAGACCATCATGCGCATCACGCGGCAGAACGAGCTCGGCGGCACCTTCGTCGCTCCGCTCGCCGTGAACACTCGGATCACCTTCGTGCCCGTGGCCGGCAACTCCGCCCCGCGCCGCACCGTGACCCTGGCGATCGACTTCCCGGGCAACGGCAACCAGTCGTGGTCGTACCCGGCGGCGGGCCTGCGCGTCCAGACCCCCTTCCTGATCGACGCCAACCACGATGGCAAGCCGGAAACCCGCGTGGCCGGCGCTGCCAACTTCCTCGCCGGCTCCCGCTCCCAGGGCGGCCTCGAGACCTGGCTGCAGACCATCTGTCACGAGTACGACGCCCAGGAGTCCCACTGCTACACCCTCTGCGACGGCTGCGACATCCCCTGAGGTAGCCTCTCCCGGAAAGCGCCTCGCCAGCGAGGTTCTCGGCCTCGCTGGCGGGTGCTACGCGCGATCTGCCCAGCCCCCCTAGCCCATCGCCTGGAAGCCGGCGGCGAGCTCCTCGGCGTTCATCACCGGGGTGATCTCCAGCTCGGCGTCGAGGCCCATCAGGAAGGGCTCGAAGTAGGGCATCATGTCGTTCGACTTGGCGAGGTCGAACACCACCCGCATCGTCCGCCGGCCGTTCTCCACGTAGAAATAAGCGCTCTCGGGACGAGCCTTCTCGAGGAACCCCTGCACCAGCTGGGGCAAGGAGCCCTCACGAATCCCCCGACTGCCCGACTCGACCGGAACCCGAAGCGTGGCCATCATCCGCATAACTACCTCCCGTTTTGAAAGTGAAGGGGTCAGTGTTTCCACACCTCCTACGACGCCCGAGGGGAGGTTGGATGAGGGCGGGATAGCGGCTCTCGCGGAACCCAAAGGGATGCACAATGGGACCCCACCACGAGGAGCTTGCCATGGCGACGCTAACGCTCAAGAACGTTCCGGAGGAGTTGCTCGAAAGGCTCAAAGGCGTGGCCCGTGAGAATCGGAGAAGCCTGAACCCGGAAGCTCTCTCCCGCCTCGAGAGCAGCCTCAGCGCTCGCCACCGAAGCGCAGAGGAGAAGGTCGCCGCTCTGCGTAGCCTCCACCAGCGACTCGCCCACCAGCCTCCTTTGACCGACGCGCTGCTGTGAAAAGCCCGGGAAGAAGGAAGGCCGTGAGGGTGGTCGACACCAACGTCCTGGCCTATCGCAAGGTGCCGGTGGCTGGCTCTGAAGGCTGGATGAGAATGGTGCTCAGGGCCGGAATCGAACCAGCGACACCGTGATTTTCAGTCACGTGCTCTACCAACTGAGCTACCTGGGCGCCAGGTGCGGCCGACGGACGCCAGCCGAAAAGGCAGGCGGTCTTTTAGCAGATTCCCGGCCCCTGTCCAGCCCGGAAATCGTCTTGGGAATCCCGCCTAATCCTCGGATTCGGATTGATTTTCGCCGTTCTGGCCGGGCTCGGCGGCGGGGACGCGATAGGCCTCGCTGAGCCACCGGTTGAGATCGACCTTGCGGCAACGGTCGGAACAGAACGGCCGGTGGGCGGCCTCGGCCGGCTTGCCGCAGACCGGGCAGGCCGCCTGCCCGGCGACTGCCCGCTTGCTGCCTCCGGAGCCGCCACCTGTCTGGGTCATGCTTCGCCGTCCCGCCCGGGGGTCAAGGATCGCCACATCTCGGCCAACGTGCGGCCGCGCCGCCGGCGCAGGATCTCCACCAGGCCCAGGCGTGACATGTTGCCGATCCACTCGATCGCCGGGTCGATCGCCGCCGCCTCGCGCAGCCGCTGCAGAATCTGCTCGCGCTTCCCGCGGTTGTCGATGTCGATGAAGTCGACCACGATGATGCCGCCCAGGTTGCGCAGGGCAAGCTGGCGCGGCACCTCGGCGGCGGCCTCCAGATTGACCGTCAGCGCGGTCAGCTCCATCCCGGCGCGGCGCGTGGCGGAGGCGGAGTTCACGTCGATCGCGGTCAATGTGCGCACCGGCTCGATCAGCAGGTTGCCGCCGCAGGGCAAC
>CALMKX010000029.1 GCA_937867335.1 uncultured Acidobacteriota bacterium | reverse complement strand
GGCCCTCGCCGAGTGACCGGCAAGAGCCTGTCCGCGATCCGCAAGCACCGTCAGCGCGCAAGCTGCAGATTTCGATCAATTCCAGTCTGCACACAGACTGGAATTGTTCTAACATATTGATTAGGTGGTATAAAATCGCATTGCCGACCCAGGTGGCTTCTTCTAACAGCGCCACACCGCCGGCGTTCCGGCACGCACTTTCCAGTCGGAGACAATCGCATGACGTCTTTCTCTGTCCGCGCGCTCGTACGCGCCTGCGCGTCCGCATCCGCTACGCGAACGGCGCCATCGCGTCGTCCGCATCGCAGACCATCACCGTCTCCCGGAGGAGCACGCGATGACGACCGACCCCCGGATGGGTCGGCGGGAGTTCCTGCGCCGCGGCCTGGTGGCGGGCATCAACCGGCTGTTCGGGGCACCTCGAGAGGCCGGGCCGCCGCTGGTCGAGCTGGGAGATGAGCGCACCATCGCCCAGCTGCGGGCGATCTCCTACTTGCTTTCCCACCTCGATCCCGCGGGGGAGCGGCGCCGCGTGGTGCAGGCCCGGCGCCGAGTGCCGGACCGCGCCCTCTTCGAACGTTTCCCCCTGTGGATCGTGCCCACCTACCCCGGAGACCTCGAGTTCTTCTCGAGCCGCGGCTTTGCCTGCTGGCTCCCGGCAGACCTGCTCTTCGAGCGCCGGGAGCTCAGCCAGGTGATGGACCTCAGCGGCTGAGAGGCGCGTCGCGGGCGGGCCGCGGGGTTAAAATCCGGTCCTGCTCCTCGTGAGTGCTGAAAGGAGTCGAGTTCATGGCCGAGGTCTTCTCGCACGACCCCGGGCGATTCTGCTGGTTCGAGCTGGCCACACCGGATCCCGAGGTCGCCAAGGACTTCTATCGCGGGCTGTTCGGCTGGACCGCGGTCGATACGCCAGCCGGTTCGGGCAGAACCTACACGCTCCTCAAGCTCCACGGTCAGGATGTCGCGGCTCTCTATGAGCTGGATTCAGCCCAGAGCGCGCAGGGCGTGCCCACGCATTGGCTTTCCTACGTAGCCGTGGCCGAGGTGGCGCCGGTGGTGAACCGCTGCCGCGAACTCGGTGGTGTGGTGCTGGTGGACCCTCTACCTGTCAAGGACCTGGGCTGCCTGGCGATCCTGGCCGACCCCGAGGGCGCTCCTTTCGCGCTCTGGCAAGCCAGGAGCCACATCGGCGCCTCCCGGCTGAACGAGCCGGGGGCCGTGTGCTGGAACGAACTTGCCACCTACGACGCCCCGGATGCCCGCCGCTTCTATCAAGGCCTGTTCGGCTGGCAAGCGGACGTCAAGAACCTCGGCCAGGGCGAGTACACCGAATGGAGCCACGGTGCCTATCCGGCGGCGGGGATGTACCAGCTGGACGAGGAGACGGCCGAGGAGCCGCCCCACTGGACCGTCTACTTCTCGGTGGGCAGCTGCGATCAGGCCGCAGCCCGGGCCGATCAGCTGGGCGGCCGAGTGATCTCGCCTCCCGCCAACATCCCTGGCGTAGGCCGCTTCGCCGCCCTCCAGGACCCCCTCGGGGCCAGCTTCTCGGTGATCCAGCTCGAAACGCTGAACTGACCTCCGGCGGCAAGGTCAGCGAGGCTCCTCCCTGGGAGGGGCCAGCGGCTCGAGCACCTCGCGCAGCTCAGGCACTCGAGTGGTCGCCACTGCCCAGACCAAATCGAGGTCGATCTGATCGTAGCTGTGGATGAGCCGATCCCTCATGCCCGCGATCGCCGACCACTCCACCTGCGGGCAGCTCAGTCGAAACTCTCGTGAAAGGCGTTTGACGGCCTCGCCGATCAGCAGGAGCTGATAGAGCACCGTGCAGCGCAGGCGGAAATCGCCGAGAAAGCCCTGCTGAGTCTGCCCCTCGATCTCCCTCAGCAGATCGTCGGCGGCTTGGAGGCTGTCGAGCAGAGTCGCATCATCTCGATGCATAGATCGGCTGCGCCGAGCTCAGGATCTCTCGCCGGCGGATCCAGTTCCGGCTCTTCTCCACGGAGGGGCGATGGGCCACGTCGGCGGGTCGCCCGAGCAGGGCCGTCAGAGCTTGCTGCAGCTCGGTCAAGTAGCTCAGCCAGGGCCCGGGGTCGCTGTTCTCGAAACTCGCCAGGAAGTCCACGTCGCTGTCGGGTCGGAATTCCTCGCTCAGCACGGAGCCGAATACGGCGAGCTCCTTGACATGGAGCTTGCGGCAGATGGCCTCGATCTCGGGCAGTGGCAGGTCGAGGGCGAGCCTGGGCAAGGCGAGGGCACCCATGCGGCAATCTTACTCCGAGCCACGGGCCCGGTCGTACCGCCGCGGCACGAACCGGGCCCTCCCGGCCTCAGACGTTCTTGATCTCGTTGATCAGCTTCTGGGTCGAATCCTTGGCGTTGCCGAAGAGCATGTAGGTCTTCGGGTTGTAGAACAATTCGTTCTCGATGCCGGCGAAGCCGGGGTTCATGCTGCGCTTCATGACGATGACCGACTTCGATTCGTCCGCCCGCAGGATCGGCATGCCGTAGATCGGGCTGGTGGGATCGTGCTTGGCGGCCGGGTTGACCACGTCGTTGGCGCCGATCACCAGGGTCACGTCGGCGCGCTCGAATTGATCGTTGATCTCTTCCATGTCGTAGAGCGCGTCGTAGGGCACGTTGGCCTCGGCCAGGAGCACGTTCATGTGCCCCGGCATGCGGCCGGCCACCGGGTGGATGGCGAACTTCACCGTGCCCCCCCGCTTCTCGATCAAGTCCGCCAGCTCGCGCACCTGGTGCTGGGCCTGGGCCACCGCCATGCCGTAGCCGGGGATCACGATCACCAGGCGGGAATAGGCGAGCTGGATGGCGGCATCCTCCGCCGTGATCTCGCGGATCGAAGTGCCACCCGGGCCGGGGCCCGCCGCGGCTCCCTCCGCCACGCTGCCGAAGGCGCCGAACAGCACGTTGGTGAACGAGCGGTTCATCGCCTTGGACATCAGGATCGAGAGGATGAAACCCGAGGCACCGTCCAGGGCGCCGGCGATGATCAGCACGTTGTTCGAGAGCACGAAGCCGGTGGCCGAGGAGGCGAGGCCGGCGTAGGAGTTCAAGAGCGAGATCACCACCGGCATGTCGGCGCCGCCGATCGGCAGCACCAGGAGCACGCCCACCAGCAAGGCCAGCCCGATCATGCCGAAGAAGGCCACCGAGCTCGACGGCACGAAGATCAAGTACACGAAGAGGCCGGCGGTGACGAAGAACAGCAGGATGTTGAAGAAGTTCTGGAACTTGTAGGTGACCGGTGCGCTCTTGAGGAACTCCTGCAGCTTGCCGAAGGCCATGAAGCTGCCGGTGACGGTCAGCGCACCGAACATCACTTCGAAGCCGAGAGCCGCCATCACCGAGCGCGAGATCTCGCCCTGGTGCTTGTGGAACTCGATCACGCCCACCAGCGTTGCCGCGAGGGCTCCGAACATGTGCGAGATGGCCGTTCGTTGGGGAATTGCCGTCATCGGCATCAGGATCGCCATCAAGGCGCCGATCACCGAGCCGATCACCAGGCCGATCGCGATCCACTCGTAGCGCACGATGTCGTGGTGCACCAGGGTGCCGATCACGGCGAGGAGCATGCCGAACTCGGCCAGGAACATGCCCCGGCGGGCCGAAACCGGCGATGCGAGGCCCTTGAGGCCGAGAATGAACAGCAGCGAAGAGATGAAGTAGGTGACTTGAACGAGATTCTCTTTCACGACTTCGCCCCCTCGCCCTTCTTCTCGTCGCCGCTCTTGAACATCTTGAGCATGCGGTCGGTGATCATGAAACCGCCCACGACGTTGATGGTGGCCGAGATCACGGCCACGGTGCCGAGCAGCGTCGAGAGCAGGTCATGCTGCGAGCCGGCCGCCACCAGCGAACCCACCAGGGAGATGCCCGAGATGGCGTTGGTGGCCGACATGAGAGGGGTGTGCAGCAGAGGAGGGACTCGTGAGATCACTTGGTAGCCGACAAAGCCGGCCAACATGAAAACGTAAAGCTCGAGGATTTGGGTGGAAGGCATGGAAGGCTCCTTGCGAACTGCTCGAGAGGCCCCACCGGATGGGGACGCTAGACGCCCGGCCCGGTATCCGCCCGCTCAGAAACTCTCAACGAAACTCGGGCTCATCTATACCATAGCCAGAGGCTGGTTCGAAGCACTTCCGGGTAGGGAAGCCCCACCGAGCGGGGAGTTGCTCTGGCTCTCGCCCGGCGCCAGAGCTTGGGCCCCGCCTCGGCTTCGCGCCCAAGCGCAGTCGATGCCATCCGAGTTCCCTGAATCGATGAGAGGAACCGGTTCTGGCCTGGAAGCGACCGAGAGCCTTCGGACTCTCAGCGCTCCAAGCGGTGCTTGAGTGCGAGGAACGGGCGTTCGAAGAAGCGGTAGGAGAGGGCGGCGAGGAGCACAGTCAGGGCGAGGGCCAGGCCGTAGAAGGCGAAGAGATAGAGCGGCAGGCTCGCCTGCCACCAGTGGCTGTGCAGGAAGAGGAACGTCACCGCGTACACCGCCACCATGTGCAACATGTAGAGCCCGTAGGAGATCTTGCCCAGCCATTCCATCGGTCGGCTCGCGAAAGGCATGAGACGGCGGGGGTTGGCTCCCACCTCCACCACCAGCCAGGTGTAGAGCGCCAACTGCACGGCTTCTTCGAGCCAGAACGGCATGGGCACGAAGTCCACCAGGTAGAACTGCACCAGGAAGAGCCCCAGGGCGACCTGCAGCCAGGGCCGGGTGAAGACCGGCAGGGAGAGCAGCCGCTCGGGGCGATGGTGGAGGCGCCAGGCGGCCAGAGCGCCCGCCGCCATGAAGTGGAACTTGAGCTGGCCGAAGAACTTCACGGCCACTCCCGGAAGGCCGAGAAAGCGCTGGGTGGCGACGAAGAGCAGGAAGGAGCCCAGCAGCACCGCGAGCGAGATGCCGCCGAGGTGGCGGTGCCAGCGGCGCACCAGCGGCGCCCAGCCGAGGTAGAACTGCTCCTCGATCCCGATCGACCAGCTGGGGTTGAGCAGCCCGCCCACGGTGTAGAGGCTGTTCATCAGATTGGGCAGGAAGAACACGTAGAGCAGGAGAGCCAGCCAGAGCGGGTAGCGCACCTCGTAGCTCATCCCCACCCGCGTCACCAGCCAGTTGTAGAAGAGCAGGCCGAAGGCCACGGTGGCGAAGTAGAGCGGCCAGATGCGCAGCACCCGGCGCAGGTAGAAGGCGCGGATGTCGATCCGCCCGCGCCGGCGCTGCTCGGCCAGGAGCAGCCAGGTGATGAGAAAGCCCGAGAGGGTGAAGAAGAAGGACACCGCCGGCGCGCCCCGGAAGAACAGGGCGCCGGGCGAAGGATGAGGCAGGCCTCGGCTCTCCTGGGTCATCGGGATGTGGCCGAGGACCACAAAGAGGGCGGCGTAGGCCCGCAGGCTGTCGAGCCCGGGGAAGTGGCCCGGCCGCGGCGAGGTGCCAGCCGATTCGCCGGCAGAAGGCGCTGCCAGGACGGCCGTTGCAGGAGATGCGAGATCGCTCATCCCTCGGCGCCCTTGCGATAGGAGCCAAGGCAGTAACGAATCACCTCCTTGCGCCCTTCGAATTTCTCGCGCAGCCGCTCGCGGCGGTCTGGCAGCAGCCACCCGGCTACTTTCAGGCAAGCCGCTTCGGCGGCAAGGCGGGCCACCACCAGGAAGCGCACCAGCGCCGGGTGGCGGATCTTGCCGAACTTCGTGAGCAGCCGGTAGCGGGTCTTGTAGAAGCGCAGCACTCGTGCGTTGGTCGTCTGGGGCGTGCCGGAGCCCTCGTGATAGGCCAGGAGCTCTGGCATCCGGCGCAGGTGCCAGGTGGAGCGGTTCACCTTCATCGACAGCTCGTGGTCGAGATCCAGCCAGTCGAAGCTCTCGTCGAAGCCGCCGAGCTCGGCGAAGGCCGTGCGGCGTATAGCCATGGCGCAGGTGTACACCGAGATCGGCCCATCCTTGGGCGCGAACCAGCGCAGCCACCCGGCGTGAAGGCGTTGGCCGAGCAAGAGCGACGCAAGGCCTGGCTCCGGCTCGCAGCTGCCGGTGGGGCGGCCCTCGGCGTCCACCGTGGCGAAGCCCACCACGGCGAGCCGGTCTTCCTCGGCGAAAGCACGGCGCAGTGGCTCGGTGAAATCGTTCTCCGGGTAGGCGTCCGAGTCGAAGAGCACTGCCACATCTGTGCGCAGCGTGGCCATGGCGCGGTTGAGGCTCTTCACCAGCCCGAGGTTCTGGGCGTTGGTTTCGAGGCGGAGCCTCGGGTCGAGAGGTCGGGGGGGCGGGGTGGAGGAGGCGTCGTCGAGGATCAGGATTTCGTCCAGCCCGCCGGCGTAGGCGAGCACTCGCTCGGCGCAGCGCAGGGTGAGATCCCAGGTGTTGTAATTGGTGATCACCACCCCCAAGGTGGGGCGAGAGGCCAAGGCTCAGGTCCCGCTCGGGCCGTCGCCCGGAGCCGCGATCGGCAGGGCCTCGCTTCGTTGCAGCAGGGTGAGCCCGTGACGCACGGTGCGTTCGCTGTGCAGATGGAGCTGGGCGAGCTCAGGGTGGGCCTGGCGCAGCCAGTTGACGAACTGCCGCTCCTCCGGCCAGGGCTGATACTGCTCGGCGTCGAACCAGCCGGCGGGACGCTCCCGGGCGCGCTCATGGTGGGAAGGCCGCATCGTCGAGCGCTGCCACACGCCGGTGTCGTGCACGGCGATCACCGCGCCCGGCGCCAGGCAGGGCTCGAGAGCCCGGTAGGCGCGCTGGTTGAGCTCGACGTCGTGGGCGGCATCGAGCAAGACCAGGTCGATCTTCTGGCCATCGAAGTCGCTGGCGGAGAGGTCGGTCTGCGACTTGTGAATGTAGCGAAAGCCGGGCAGGCCTCCCAGATAACCCTCGGCGAGTTCCCGGGCCGACTCCGCGATGTCGAAGCTCACCAACCGCGCTCCGGGATCGAGGGCAGCGACGAAGTTGAGCGCACTGTGGCCGCGGTGGAAGCCCAGCTCCACCACCAGAGCCGGGCGCAGCACCCGCACCAGGGCGAACAGCAACAGGGCTTCCTCCCGCTGGATCGGCCCCAGCGCCTCCTCTTCATGGAAGAAGGCCAGGTGCCCCAGGGCCAGCCGGCGCTCCGGGTGGAGCCAGCCGTTGAGCCAACCGGCCAGAGCTCGCGTGCGGTCTGAGCGGAAGAACAGGCGACGAAGCGGAGAGATCATTCCGTTTTTCCGATCTGCTCCCCGCTCTCACGCATCGCCCAGGGGCGGGCCGCTTCGGAGCGCACCAGGTGGAGCACCTGGCTGGACCAGCCTGGTGTGGAGAGCTTCGAAAGGTGGAAGCCGGGCCAGGAGAGCAAGAAGTCGAAGAGATCTACCAAGGAGTAGGGCTCGCTGTGGTATTCGAGCGCCACGGCGTCGATGCGCGCGCGGTCCGCCGGCGCAATAGCCTCGAGAATGGCCAGCTCGCTTCCTTCGCAATCGAGCTTGAGCAGCCGGATGGGGCGGGAGCCGAGCTCGGCGAGGATCGAGCGGATGCCGAGAGCCGGTACCTCGGTCTGTTGCGGATAGGGCAGCCCGGAGCCGCGTGCGAAAGCCTCCCAGACGGTGTTGACGCCGCCGCCCGCGAACGGGCTCTCGAACAGAGTCAAGGCGCCCGCCGACGAGGACACCGCAGCCGCGACCGCCCGAACCCGATCCGCGAGCCCATTGCGAGCCAGGTTGTGCTCGAGCAGGGGAAACACTTGAGCCGAGGGCTCGAAGGCCAGCACCTCGGCGCCCTTCCAGGCGAAATAGCAGCTCGCCACCCCGTGGTTGGCGCCGATGTCGATCACCAGATCCCCGGCTCTCACCGGCACCATGGGAACGTCGTAGACGCGCCGGTGGAGGATCTCGCCCACCATGTGATCGGCCCCGGCCCGGCAGCGGAAGGTGAGGCCGGTGGCCCGGTCGGTGAGGGTGATGGGGTCGCGGCCGAGGGCCCTTTGCAGAGCGAGGGACCAGGGGGACTGATAGTGCTGGTAGGCGGTAGTCAGCCGGTGGAGCGCATCGAGCATTTTCGTCCCAGCTTAGCAGGCGGGTAGCTGCCGCCGCACCAACACCACATCGCCGAGCACCAGGCGGTCCATCCGGGTGCGCAGGAAGCAGTCGAGAGCCTCGGCCGGGGTGTTGACGATCGGCTCGTTCTCGTTGAACGAGGTGTTGAGCACCATGGGCACGCCGGTCAGCCGCTCGAAGGCAGCGATCAGCTGCCAGTAGCGAGGGTTGGCGGCCCTGGACACCGTCTGCAGCCGGCCGGTGCCATCCGCGTGGGTGATCGCCGGCACCAGCGCCCGCTTCTCGGGCCGCACCGGGTAGACCTTGATCATGAAGGGATCCGGGTAGCGCTCGGTGAACCACTCGGCGGCCCGCTCCTCGAGCACGGAAGGGGCGAAGGGCCGGAACGACTCACGGCGCTTGATCTTGCGATTCAGGAGCTCCTTCATGTCGCCCCGCCGGGGGTCGGCCAGGATGGAGCGATTGCCCAGGGCCCGGGGGCCCCATTCCGAGCGGCCCTGATACCAGCCCACCACCTCCCCGGCTGCGAGGCCCTGGGCGGTTCGGGCCGCGAGCTCGGCAGGATCGGTCACGGTTTCGAGGGCGATCTCGGCGCCGCTCGCATCCCGGTAGACGCCATCCCGCCCGGCCGAGCCCGGCAGGCCTTCTGCGAGCGCGGCGCGCACCGCCTCGCTGCTGTATTGCGGCCCCCAATAGGCGTGCTCCATCACGAAGCTCCGTGGCTGGCCGAGCACGGCGTGCTGCACGTAGAGGGCCGCGCCGAGCGAAGTGCCGGCGTCCCCCGCGGCGGCCTGGATGAACACCTCCTCGGTGTCCGTCTCGCGGAAGAGCTTGCCGTTGGCCAGCGAGTTCATGGCGCAACCCCCGGCCAGGGCCAGCCGCCGGCAGCCGGTCAGGCGCAGCACCCGGCGAACCAGGGCGAAGAAGCGTTCCTCGTAGAGGGCCTGCAGCGAGGCGGCGAGGTCCTTGTGGCGCTGGTCGAGCTCCTCCTGGGGCTTTCGGGCCGGGCCCAGCAGCAGCTCCAATCGAGGAGTGAAGAGGTTGCCGAGGCGGGGCTCGCCGTCGTCCCAGCTCATGTCCACACCTTCGGAGAGATGGCGGAAGTAGGAGAGGTCCAGCCGGAAGAGCTCGCCCTCGGCCGGCACCACCTGGCGCAGCTGGGGCAGGAAGCGAGGCTCGCCGTAAGCCGCGAGGCCCATCACTTTGTACTCGTCCCCGAAATGGGGGAAGCCCAGGAACTGGGTGATCGCGGTGTAGAGCTGGCCCAGGGAATGGGGGAAATGCACCCGCTCGAGCACCTCGAGCTGGTTGCCGCGGCCCTTCGCCAGCATGGTGGAGACGAAGTCCCCGAAGCCGTCCACGGTGAGGCAGGCCGCCTCCTCGAAGGGCGAGCAGAAGAAGGCCGAGGCGAGATGGGCCAAGTGGTGCTCCACACCGTGGACGGCCGGTGGTGTGCCCGGAAAGGCTTCCCGCAGCCGCCCTTCGAGGCTTGCCACGGCGCCCAGGTTGCGCGCCCGGCCGGCGGCCCGGCGCAGGCTCCGCGGGTGGCCGAGGGCGAGCAGGATCTTGCGCGCGAGGTAGGCCCTCGGCTTGCGCGAGACGGCGACCGCCTCGAGTTCGTCCAGGCGGCTGGCACCCACCTCGGCCAGGCAATGGGCGATCGCCTGGCTGGGGAAACCGGCCCAGTGCTTGATCCGCCGAAAGCGCTCCTCCTCCACCCCGGCCACTAGAGCACCGCCCGCGAGCACGGCCGCCGAGGCATCGGCGTGGAAGGCGTTCAAGCCGAGGATGGGCTTCATGGCGAGTCCGTCCCGGCCCCTTCGCGCAGCTTCTCCTCGAGCCGGACGTCGACCACCAGGCGGAACCAGTAGGCCTGGAGGAAGTGGAACAGGAAGCCGTTCTTGCCGTCGAGGATGCCGAGCAGGAAGAAGTAGCGGTAGAGGAAATAGCCCAGCGAGCGCAGATAGAGGGGCAGGCGGTAGTAGCGCTGCTTCATCCACAGGATGCGCTGGTCTGGCGTGCCGAAGAACCGGGGCTCGCCCTTGAACGCCAGCCCCTCGCGGCGCCGGCGGTACTCCTCGTGGGCGAAAGCCTCGGCGTAGCGCAGGTGCTTCTCGAGGTAGAAGAGGATCGAGTCCTCCTTCTTGTTCCACTCCTCGAGCGGTGCCTTGAGCTTGGCCACCGCGCCCTCCACGTACACCCGGGTGTCCTGCTCCACGGGGTCGAGTTGGCTCTGGCTCCTGCGGAACAGCTTCAGGATGTATTTGCTGCCGTAGCCGCCGAAGCGCAGCGGCTTGCCGCGGAAGATCTGCCGGCGGTGGAGGTAGAAGCCGTTCTGCCGGATCTCCGGCCGCGCGAAAAGGGCCTCAAGCTCGCGCCGGAGCTCGGGGGTGACCGCCTGATCCGCCTCGAGGATCAGCACCCATTCGTGGGCGATCGGCAGGTGATCCAACCCCCACTGGAAGATCCACGGGATGATCCGGCCATGCTCGTAGGCCAGGTTGACCACCTCGGTGGCGTAGCGCCGGGCGATCGCCACGGTGTCGTCGCTCGATTCGGAGTCGAGCACGAAGATCTGGCCTACGAAGCCGTGCACGCTTCTGAGGCAGCGCTCGATGTTAGCGGCCTCGTTCTTGGTGGTGACGAGTACGGTGACCGGGATCATGCTCGGGTGGGCGAGCGCTGGCTGGTCAGTCGCTCGGCGGCGCGAAGGATACCGCGCCAGGAGGCCGAATAGTCCCAGCGCTCGAGGAGGTCGCGGTTCACCGCGGCCACGGCGCTGCGTTTGAGGCGGAGAGCCCGCTCGAGGGCTGTGCCGAGCGCGGCCGGATCACCGTGGGGGTAGGTCCAGCCGTTGCCGCCGCGGCGGATCAGGTCGTAGCCCGCCCCCACCTGGGAGCTCGCCACCACCGGCAGGCCGCAGGCCATGGCTTCTTCGACCGAAACACCCCAGCGCTCCTCGCCGGCGGCGTGCACGAAAAGGTCGCAGGCCCCGTAGAGCCGCGGCAGCTCCGGGTACGGCACGTAGCCGAGCCAGCGCAAGCGGGTGAGCCCCTGCTCCTGGGCGAAGGCGGCCAGGCGCTCCCGCTCCGGGCCGTCGCCGGCGATGGCCAGCCACGGAGCCCGGCGCCCGAGCAGCGCGGCCGCCCGCAGCAGGT
>CALMKX010000028.1 GCA_937867335.1 uncultured Acidobacteriota bacterium | reverse complement strand
TGGACGGCTCCAACACCACCGGCAAGACCGCCACCATCACGCTCGACAAGGCCGCGGCCACCGTGGGGCTCACCCCTGGCGCGAACGCAGAACCGCGTCGTAGAGCTCACGCCTCGACGGCGCACCCGGATTCGCGGCGATCACCCGCGCACACGCATCCTTGACGCCCATCCCCTCGTCGGTCAATGCCTGAACCTGCGTCACCAACATCTCGACGTCGGCGCGGGGCTGGGCCCCGGCGACCACGACGGTGATCTCCCCGAGCACGCCGCCGGCCGAAGCGATCTCCGCCCAACCACCGCCGAAGAAGCAGGCCGCCGCTGCGGAGGCCAGCCCGAAGGCCAGAGTGGTGATACTGGGGCCCCAGCGGTCCGGCTCGGCGAGAGCCTGGCGCACCCGCTCGGCCGCCTGGGCGGCGGAGAGACGCTTCTCGGCCACCTCGCCGATCACCTCCTCGAGGGTAGAAAGTCGCGCCAGGTCCACGCTGCCGGGCTCCACCCGCACCAGCACGGTCTGCTGCTGATCCCCCTGGCCGAGGTAGGCGAAGATGGCCGTGGGAGTGGAGAAGAACTGCCCCGCGAGGCCGAGCTTCTCGGCCATCAGGGCCAGCGCCGCCTCCAGCCGGTGGGCCGGGCTGCCGAAGGAGTGGAGCGCCCGCGCGAGCTCGATCAAGAAGCCCACGGCCGAGCGGGTTTCGGCGGTGGAGCCGCCTGGGGCCGAGCTCATGGCCGGTGGAGCCGGGCCAGCAGAGCCGGCAAGAGCTCCTCGGCCTTGGCGGCGATGTGCTCGAGGCCCGGGATCGCCACCTCGGGAGCCCGCCCGGGGTCGATCGCCACCAGCGGCACCTTGTTCCAGTAGGCCGCCTGCAGCACGCGCTCGGTGAAGCCCACGGCGAAGGAAGTGCCGATCGCCAGGGCCAGCCGCATGTGCTCGAGCGCGCCCTGGACGTACTCCCACTGGTAGTCCCGGTGGCTGGTGTACATTTCGTCGAACCACAGCACGTGCTGGCGCAGGGGGCTGCCGCAGCGGGGGCAGCGGGGCACGGTCTCTCGCCCGGGGTGAGCGCGGAAGGCGCTGAGATCCACCTCGGCAGCGGCGATCGAGCCCCTGGGTTCGCCGAGTTCGCAGCCTCGGCGGCTGCAGCGGAAGCGATCCGAGGAGCCATGCACCTTGATCAGCTGTCGGGAGCCGGCCTGTTCGTGCAGGGTGTCGATGTTCTGGGTGATCAGCAGCCACTCGCCGCCGCGGGCGAGCTGCCAGCGCTCGAGTTCGGCCAGGGCGAGATGGGCTGCATTGGGCCGGGCCGCCCCCAGGCGGTCGAAGCGCTGCAAGTACCACTGCCAGGAGCCGGCGGGGTCCTCCTGGAAGTAGCGGAAGGTGGCCAGCTCGGTCAGGTCCTTTTTCCACACCGCCCCGGGATCGCTGCCGCGGAACGTCGGGATGCCGCTCGCGAGGCTGATGCCCGCGCCGGTGACCGCCACGATGAGGCCCGGCGCAGCTGCTTCGAGAGCCTGCGCCAGACTCTCCAGGGCTGGATCGAAGGGCGAAGCGGTTTCTGCCATGGGGAAGTCCGTGCCGCCGGGCTTGGAATCCGGCTCGGATGGCTGCGTAGAATAGCCCAGATCATGCCGATGCTCCGGCTCATCGTGGCCTGCAACGTCTGCGGCCGGCAGTTCGACGCTTCCGAGCGCGAGATAGGCAGCAGCTTCCGCTGCTCCTGCGGCACCCGGATCCTGGTGCCGGCCCCCCGCCCCCACGAAGCAGCGGTGGTGCGTTGCTCCTCGTGCGGCGCGCCGCGGCTCGGCCAGGCGGCCCGCTGCAGCTTCTGCGACGCCGACTTCACCCTCCGCGAGCAGGACCTCGACACCCTCTGCCCCCACTGCATGGCCCGCACCAGCGGCCGCTCGAGCTTCTGCCACCACTGCGGTTCCGCCCTACTGGTGGAGGAGCTCGCCCGCGACGAGACCCGCCACCCCTGCCCGGCCTGCGGCCCGGACCGTCTGCTCGAGAGCCGTCGACTGGGCCAGGAGCAGCCCTTCTCCGTGCTCGAGTGCCGGCGTTGCGGCGGCCTCTGGGTGGGCAAGGACCTGTTTCGCCTGCTGGCCGACTCGGCCCAGCGCCTGCGGGTCTACGAGCAGGATCACGGCCCCGGCCCGGCAAGGCCGACTCCCCAGCAGGCCAACGCCGGCGCCCTCTACCGCCCTTGCCCGCTCTGCTCGATGCGCATGAACCGCCAGAACTACGGCCGGAGAAGCGGCGTGATCCTCGACGTCTGCCGCCAGCACGGCGTGTGGTGCGACACCGACGAGCTCGACCGCGTGCTCGCCTGGATCCGCTCCGGAGGCCTCGAGGGGGTGAAGGAGGACGACGCCCTGGACGCCCGTCGCGCCGCGCGTGAACACGAGCTCAAGCGCCAGGCCGACCTCGAGGAGGAGTACTCGCGGACCTCCTATCCCCAGGCGTCGCAGCTCGAACGGCTGGTGACCTTCCTGGGCAACCTGGTAGGGGCGATTCGAAGCTAGGAGCCTCGGGCCGCCGAGAGAGGAGACCATGCCTTTTCGTTCCCCCACCCGCACCTTCCTCGAGCCCGGCTGCTTGGTCCGGCTGCCAGAGGTGGCCGCCGAGCTCTCGGCGCAACGGCTGCTGCTGGTGGTGGATCCCGGCCTGGCCGCCACACCTTGGCCCGAGCGCGCACGAGGTTCTCTGCTCGAGGTCGGCCTCGCCGTCGAGACCTTCCAGGAGGTCGAGGCCAATCCCCGGGCCGAGACGGTGGAGAGGATCGCCTCGGCGGTTTCCGCCTTCGAGGCCGACGGAGTGGTGGGCTTGGGCGGCGGCAGCGTTCTCGATGCCGCGAAGGCTGCGGCCATGCTGGCCACCAACCCCGGCCGTCTGGTGGACTTCGAAGGCCGGAACCGCTTCTCGCGCCCGGCCTTGCCTTTCATCGCCATCCCCACCACCTGCGGTACCGGCTCGGAGGTGACTTGGGTCTCGGTGATCACCGTGCCGGAGCGAAGGGCGAAGGTGAGCGTGAAGGGCGACGGCATGTACCCACGGGTGGCCCTGGTGGATGCCGAGCTCCTGGCCAGCCTGCCGGGCCGGCTGGTGGCCTGGACGGGAGCCGACGCCCTCACTCACGCCCTCGAAGCCACCACCGGCCTGGTCTCGAACCCCGCCTCGGATGCGCTGGCGGCCGAGGCGATCGAGCTGCTCTGGCGCTATCTTCCCCGCGCGGCCCGCGACATCGCGGGGGACGGCGAGGCCCGTCGAGCCGTCGCCACCGCCTCCACTCTGGCCGGCCTGGCCTTCGGCAGCGCGGACGTCGCCGCCGTGCACTGCCTGTCCGAAACCCTCGGCGGCCTCTACGACCTGCCCCACGGCCTCACCAACGCGGTGCTTCTCTCGCCGGTGCTGGCCTCGCACGACAAGGCGGTCGAAGCGCGCCTGGCGGAACTTGCAGAACGGCTCGATCTGGTGGGGGAGGCGCGCTCGAGGCGGGCCGCTGCCCAGAGATTCCTCGCCTGCCTGGGCGAATGGCTCGAAGATCTCGAGATTCCCGACTTCACCGCCCTCGAGGTGCCCGAGCAGGACTTCGACGAGATCGCCCGGCGCTCGGCCGCCAACGGCTCGAACGGCTCGAACCCGCGGCCGATGGGGCCGGCCGAGTACCGGCAGATCCTCGAGCGGCTCGCTCGCTGAGCCCCCTCAGGGCGAGCCGACCCGGACCTCGCGGGTCACCACCGAGGTGGTGGCGGCGCCGATGTCCTCGATTCCCACGGCCACCGTCTGGGTACCCTGGCGCGCCAGCAGGCGGATGTCGTAACCCCACAGCTGGGCCTGCGCCGCCGCCCAGCGGTCCTCCGGAATGACGATCGGCACCTCGGAGGTGGTGAAGTTGGTGCTCTCTCCATCTGCTGTAGCCGAGGTGACGAACACCCTCAGCCGGCCCTCGTGGCCGTTGGCCGTGGTGCTGAGCACCAGGTTCTGGAGCGGCACGCCGAGCCGGAGGGGAACCAGCGGCCCTTCCTCCGAAGTCTGAACCTGGCCCGCAGGCTCGAGGCGCACGCCGAGGGGGTTGTGCGTATCGCCCAGCCAGAGGGCGGCCAGGAGCTGCTGCTTCATGCGGTCTTCCACCGACTCGTCGCGCCAGCTGCGGCGGTAGCGCACGTCCAGGCCCCGCCTCTTCACCTTCACCTCGAGCCAGCGATGCTCGCCCAGGTAGTGGCGAGGCGACTCATAGGCCAGGCTGTAGCTGCCGTCCTCGTCCGAGGCCATCTGCTGCCAGACCGGCGCCACTTCCACCACATTCAAGAAGGCCTTGCCGCCGGTTTCCGAAGCCAGGAAGGTGAGCGAGTCCTGGAGCGCGGAGCGCTGCTCGGCGGCCACCTGGGGGCGACGCCCGGCGTTGCTGCTCTGGGCCGTGGTGTTGCCGCCGGAGGCGCTGCCGCGAGCGCCACCGGCATCGAGCGGGTAGATGGTCACCCGGGCGGCATTGGCCACGGCGCCCATCGCCTTCATGGCGAAGGCGATGGACGTGCCCTGGCCGCGCAGGCTGGCGGCCGGATCCGGGCAAGAGGGAAGGGAAGCGAGCAGGCTGATCAGGTAGCTGCCCGGGCGCAGCTCCAGGCCGTCGGAAACCAACAGCAGCTGCTTCTTGCCGGGCACCGCGGCGAGGGTCCGCAGCAGGTCGGCGGTGGCGTTGAGCGAGCCCCGCACCCGCTGGGTCACTGCCGAGGTGTAGCGGGCCACGGCCGGCTCGATGATGTTCTTGCAGCCTTCGACCGACTCGCCTTCGAGGTAGTTGTCGAGGGATTCGAGGAAGTTGTCCAGCTCTTCTTCGGTCTCCCGCGCCAGGCTGGGCGTCTTCGACACCTGATCGAGGGCCGCGAGCACGGCTTTGCGGTCGGTGGTGAGCGGCTGATGCACCCGGATGGCGTGGCCGAAGCTGGCCACCATCACGCGATCCTGCGGTTTGAGCTTCTCGGCGAGCAGGGGCCGTAGCTGTTCGAGCACCGCCTCGCGAGAAACCGGCGAGATACTGCTGTTGTCCACCAGGATCACCACCTGCAGGGGCTCGAGGGCGGGCGCCGGGCTCGATTCCGGGGCCACCCCGGCGGTGCTCGCCGCGAGCCCGCCCAGGCGACTGAAGTTGGTGATCGCGACCGGCTTGCCGTTCTCGCGAACCTCGAAGTCGGCCTGGCCGAGGTCGCTCACCCGGTGGCCGCCGCGGTCGGTGACCACCACGTCGAGGTTCACCAGGTTGAGCTCGACGGACTCCTGCAGAGCCGGGGCGGCTTTCGGGCCTTCCGCCCAGGATGAGTGCGAGGCGAGGAGGGCGACGAGCAGCGCGCCGAGCAGGCTGAGTCGATGGGAGTGCATGGCAAACTCCTGCAGCAGATGAAGTTCGGCCGGGTCGAGGACCTGCCGACAAATTCCAGCGAGACCTGAAAAGTATACGGGTTCTCGGGCCCCAGGTTCCAAGCAGGGTGCAGCCCCGGGGCGACGCGGCTCCCGCCGAGGATGCAGTACCATGGAAAACGATGAACGCTCTGCGCGCCGCTGTCGCCACATTGCCCTGGAGCCCGGATTCCTGGCAGGGGAAGCCTGCCGCCCAACAGCCCAGCTACCGGGACCTCGAGGCTCTGGCCGCGGCCGTGCGGCGTATCGGCAAGCTGCCGCCGCTGGTCACTTCCTGGGAAGTCGAATCGCTCAAGCAGCAGCTGGGCGAAGCCGCCCAGGGCAAGGCTTTCCTGCTCCAGGGTGGTGACTGCGCCGAGACCTTCGAGGCCTGCGACTCCACCACCATCGCCAACAAGCTCAAGGTGCTGTTGCAGATGAGCCTGGTGCTGATCCGCGGCACCAACCGCCGGGTGATCCGGGTGGGGCGCATCGCCGGGCAGTACGCCAAGCCCCGCTCGGCGGACCTCGAAACCCGCGAAGGTGTCTCCCTGCCGGCCTACCGCGGCGACTTGATCAACCGGATCGCCTTCACTCCGGAAGATCGGGAGCCGGATCCGGAGCTGATGCTGCGCGGCTACGAGCGAGCGGCCCTGACGCTCAACTTCATCCGCGCGCTGACCGACGGCGGCTTTGCCGACCTCCACCACCCCGAGTACTGGGATCTGGACTTCGTCGATCACTCGCCGCTCGCGGGCGAATACCGGCGCATCGTGGCTTCGATCTCGGAGTCCATCCAGTTCATGGAGACCTTGGCCCGGCGCGGGGTCTCCGAGCTCTCCCGGGTGGACTTCTTCGTCAGCCACGAGGGCCTTCACTTGCCCTACGAGCAGGCCCAAACCCGCCGCGTGCCGCATCGCGCCGGCTGGTACAACCTGGCCTGCCACCTGCCGTGGATCGGCCTGCGCACCAACGACCCGGACGGCGCCCACGTCGAGTACTTCCGCGGCATCGCCAATCCCATCGGGGTCAAGCTCGGCAGCAAGACGCCGCGCGAGAAGCTGCTACGGCTGCTCGACCTGCTGCTGCCGGTGGAGGAGCCCGGGCGGCTGACCTTGATCCACCGCTTCGGCCATGAGCGGGTGGCCGAAGAGCTACCGGCGCTGATCGAGACCGTCAAGGCGGCCGGCCGCGGCGTGGTGTTCTGCTGCGACCCGATGCACGGCAACACACTCTCGACCGCCTCGGGCCTGAAGACCCGGCGCTTCGACCACATCCTCTCCGAGCTCGAGCAAGCGATCGACATCCATGCCGCCCACGGCACTCATCTGGGCGGCGTGCACATCGAGCTCACCGGCGAGAACGTCACCGAATGCCTGGGTGGAGCCCGAGGCCTGCGCGAGGTGGACCTCGCCAAGAGCTACGAGACCCAGGTGGACCCCCGCCTCAACGGCGAGCAGGCCCTCGAGCTCTCCATGCTGGTGAGCCGCAAGCTGGCGGGTGGGTGAGGAAGGGGGCTGCTGGTCAGAGCCAGGGGTGGGCCAATTTCGCGTAGCTACCGTGAGTTTGCCAACGTTACGGCCTCAGCGATCGCCGCTGGCTGCAGGAAGCCGTGCCACTCCTCGATGATGGTCTCCCAGGCGAGCCCCTTCGCTAACTGATCCAGTACGTCCGCGACTAGGATCCGCGTGCCTCGGAAAGTGGGCTGACCGTGGCAGACCGCGGGGTCGCAGACGATGAAACGGCCGATCAACCGCTGGTGATTCATCAGGCTTGACCCTCCTCAGACTGCGTCTCGGTGGTAGCCAACGGCAACCCAGATGCTACGGGTGGGGGCGGCAGGAGGCATAGAAGCAGAAGAACAACCCAAGCGCCAACACATGGTGCTCCAACTTCTTACTGTGGGCGTTGGTGAGCCGGGGGAGTACCATCAGGATGCCCACGCTGGCGCGTTCTATTTAGGGAGCGCTGCCGTGGGCGGGCTCCGGATCTCCGGAGATGACTTCCGCAGTTATCTCCGTAGCCTAGCTCACCTGTCCTCCCGGCCGAAACCTTCTTCTCCTCAGCCCAGCAGAACCTCCAGACTTCGTCCACTTGAAGCCGCTTGCAGGGCAAGCCCCGCAGAGCCTCAACCATGCAGCGGGTGCACACCTCTCGAAGGTCCCGTTGCAGCTTCAGGACCCGCGTGCCTTTCCTGATCCCCACCACACGAGCCGCCCCTCGGACTGAGTCCCCCTTCAACAGGGCAGTTACCACCGCCACCCGCTTTGCCACGCTGAGCAAGTTTGGAACATGCGATTCGATTCCCGAGTAGACGGGGATGGCCAAGAGGCAAGCGCTGTTCGGCACGTAGCACTTGACAGCCAGGCAACATCTATGGCAACCTCCACCGCACGGCGTTGGATGCTCAGGGGAGTCCCTTAGGCGCTCGGCGGTCGGGAGTTGTTAGGGCCCGCAAGCGCAGCACATCTTGCTCTACCAACGCAGGCAGTTCGGACCGTCCAGCAGGCTGCCAGGAGACTAGCCTTCATCCTAGGCCCAGGGCTCTCTCCCAAATGAAGTACCTCAGTGAAATCCTACCTCTTGGTAGGATTTCTTGTTTTTGGGGGAGAGTCTCATGCTTGTCACAGCGGCCGACATCGTTGACCTATTGGTCAGCACAGCTAAAGCCAGAGAGTATGTTCTTGGTAGCGAACTTGGCCAAGCGATCCGTGCGAGGTTCCCAGAACTTGACTTCAAGCGACAATTCGGAGCACTGAGCAGCTTCATTCAACGACACTGTGAGGGTGAGATAGTAAGGCTTGGCTCGCAGAGCGGGGCCGAGGGCGCCTCGACGGCGGCGCCGAGGAGATTCCCACGCCCACGCGCCACCCGTCCACCTCGTGGTGCTGCCCCACAGCC
>CALMKX010000027.1 GCA_937867335.1 uncultured Acidobacteriota bacterium | reverse complement strand
CCCTGCCGTCATAGAGGAAGTCCGAATGCACGGTGCCGGTGAGCCGGGAGAACTGACCGAGCTGGCCGGCTTCGTCGTGGGTGACGGTGATCCGGTTGCCGGCGGCGTCGATCTCGGCCAGGTGGCCCGCCGGGCCGAAGGTGTAGGTGCGGGTCCCGCCGGCTCCGAGGGCGATCTGTTGAAGGATGGGCGAGTGGCCTCCGGCGGTGTTGGTGGCGTAGGTGTAGGTGTCCGTCAGGCCACTACGGGTCTCGGTGAGGCGGTTGCCGATCTTGTCGAAGGTCCAGGCCAGCGGCCCCGGCCAGGGGCCGGCGGCGGAGGCGAGGAAGTACTGGATGTCTTGATAGGTGAAGGCGCGGTTGTTCGCCGCGGCAAGGGCGTCTGTGATCGCGAGCGGGTTTCCCACCTTGTCGGTGGTGTAGAGCCAGTCGAGCCGCGGAGTGGCTCCGGCGGTGAGCTTGATCTCGCTGGGGCTGTAGCGAGCGTCGAAGTTGCGCGTCTCGGTGGTGCCGTTGCCGAGCGGCAGGCTGGCCAGCGGGCCGAAGCCCTTGTAGGTCGCTCCGGTGGCCGAAACCACCGTCTGGGCGGGGCTGCCGGATGGAGTCACGGTGAGGCTCTTTTCTCGGTCCGCGAAATCGAACGTATAAGCCGCAGTGACGCCTTGAGGATACACGATGCCGACTCGGCGGCCGTTGCGATCCCAGCTGTAACCCAGGGCGCCGTCTTGCGTGGTGCGGCCGAATCGATCGTAGCGGTAATCGAGCGTAGAGCCGGTGCGGGAGATCTGCGTCAAGCGGCCTTTCGAGAAGGGCACGGCAGCGTCGTCGTACGTGTAGGTGACGTCCTGCTCGGTGCCGGGGTATTCCAGGCGCGTCACGCGGTCCAAGGCATCGAGCGTGCGGGTGGAGGTGATTCCCCGGGCGTCGGTCTCGCTTGCGAGCTCGCCGTGTTCGTTGTAGGCGCGAGTGGTGGTGCCCGAAGCCGGGGAGACTTCCAGCGTCATCAAGTCCCGGTCCGAATAGCTGTAGGTGGTGGGGTTGCCTTCGGCGTCGGTCACTTGAATGAGATGGTCTTGGACGTCGAAGCCGTAGCTCGTGACGGCGTTGCCGCCGCCCGCTCCGCCCCAGGGCTGTGAGACGGAGACCAGTCGATCGAGCGCGTCATAGCCGTAAACGGAGGTCGGCGGCAGAGTCTGGCCGCTCGAGGGGTGATTGGCGTCCCAGGTTCTCGAGAGCCGGCCATTGCAGTCGTAGCCGTGCTCGGTGATGGCCTCGGCGGCCGTGCCCGGGGCCTGGATCACTTTGTCCAGGTGGCAGCGGGTGGAGTAGACGTAGCTCGTCTCGGCCTGGGTGGTGATCGTGCTGCCCACCACCGTCTGCAGCTTCTCGTTGACTCGCATCCCGGCGGCGTTCAGGGTGTAGAGCATCCGGTCCCGGGGCGTGCTGGTGGCCGTTTGCAGGCAGGAGCTCGGCGTCGGAGTGGCCACGGCGGTTCCGCGTTGGACCTCGCTTTGCCTTCCCACGGCGTCATACCCGAACGCCAGGCCGTTGCCTTCGGGCTTCTTGATGCAGATCAAGTCTCCGAAGCTGCTGTAGGTGTAGCTGGTGCGCTGCTCCGGTGTGGTGGCGTCTCCCACTTCGAGGACTTCTTTCACCCGGCTGAGGCTGTCGTAGAGCGTGGTGGTCTCGACGCCGTTGGGGTCGGTCACGGAGGAGCGGCGGTTGAAGCCGTCGTAGCCGAAGGTGGTGGTGCCGATCAGCGGGTCTGTTCTGGTGAGCGGCAGGAGGCCTCCGCGTGTCGCGTCGTAGGTGAAGCTCACCACGTCGGCCGTGCCGTAGCCCGGCGGGTCGATCGTCAACGGCTGGCCGGCGGCGTTGTACGTGTAGGTGGTGGTCAGGGCGAAGGCGCTCCCGGCCTCCATGCCGGTTTCGGTTCTCGAGAGCAGGTCTCCGGTGGCCGAGTCGTAGGCCATCGAGGTCTCGCGCAGCTCGTTAGGCACCGTCGAAGGCCGGCGAGCGAGGGTCGGGAAGGCGGGGAAGGTGGCGTGGTACTGCCACTCGGTGGTTCGCTCTTCGGGCTCGCCCAGGGCTTCGGTTCTCGAAGTCATCATGCCGTGGGCGTCGTAGGCCATCAGGGTGATATGGCCTTCGCCGTCGATTTCTCGGGTAGGCCTCAGGGGATGGGCGGCGTCTTCGTAGAACAGCTGCGTGTTGGGCCCGGTGCCGCAGGCCGGGCAGTCTCCCGAGAGCTGGGCCAGGCGCGGCTTGCCGCTTCCGGGGTCTCTGCCGAGCTGGTAGGTGGCCACCACGCCGAGCGGGTCGGTCACGGTGGTGACGGCGGGATTGGCGGGATCGTCGAACGCCAGCTGCCACTTCTCGGTGGCGGCGGTTCCGGTGAAGGAGTCATCCCCCTTCCAGGTGCGGATCACGTTGCCGGTGCTGTCGAAGCTCCACCGCTGGAGCTTGCGGATCGTGGAGCTTCCCGCGGCCTGGAGGTTGACGGCGGTGAGGTAGCCGGGGAAACGGGTATCGCCGTAGAGGAATTGCAGCTTGGTGCCGTCCGGGCGGTCGATCTGGGTCAGCACCGGCCCGAGCCAGGTGTAGAGCCAGGCTCGCAGGGGAGAGCCACCCACACCGATTTCCGTGATGCTCGCGAGCTTGCCGTTGGCGGCGTAGGCGAAGGTCTCGCTGCGGCCGTCGGGCTTGGTGACCGTGGTGAGTTGACCGGCGGTGTTGTACATCCCCACGGTGGCGTTGCCGTTCTTGTCGGTTTCGGAGAGCCAGCGGCCCGCGAGGTCGAAGGCCGTCACCGTGCCGTTCAAGTCTCGCAGCGTCCAGCCCGAGGCTGCGTTGTAGGTGAGTTGCCGGTACTCGTCGGAGGGGGCGGCGCGGTCGTAGATTCCATCCGCATCGTCGTCCCAGAACTCCCGGAAAGTGGCGAAACGGGTCGCCATGGCCACGTGGGCGAGGTTCGGATAGGGCACGATGCGTTCGGCGTAATCGTGCATCCAGCCGGTGCCAAGAGCCGGGGAGATCGCCGCTGAGCCCGGCTGGCCGAGGCCGCCCACGCCTCCCGCGGCATAGCGAAGGGAGGCATTGGGGCCAGCATCCACGCCATGCTGGGCTGCGTCGAAGGTGGGGCCGTCTCCGCCCACGCTGGTTCCTGGGGCGGGGCAGGTGGGGCAGCTTTGGTCCCCCCCGTTGCAGCCGTTGTGGCGCAGCGGGATGCAGCCGAAGGCTCGGGCCACGGCGCGGGCGGTGAGGTCGATCTGCGGCACGTAAGCCACCTTGCGGCAGGTGACGTCGCTGTAGCAGCTGTAGGCCGCGAGGCTGTAGCCATGAAGCGCTGGGCTCGTGAGGCTCGCGCAGCTGACGCCAGGCACCAGCAGATAGGTTTCGATGCGGTCCGCGGCGATGAAGCCATCCAGACCCGGCAGGCCGCAGAGGTTGATCTCGCCGCAGTGATTGGGCGGTGAGCAGGTGGTGTTGGCGATCGGCGAGCCGTACCAGTAGACCAGCACCGAGCCGGGGATGCCGATCGGCGGCCGGGAGTTCTGCTCGTTGCCAGGGAGAGCGAACGGCGCCCGCAACTCTAGGGAGCAGCTCGAGAATCGGGGATCGCAGAACGGGTCCACCGTGCGAAGGAGCGGCGCACCGTCTCGGGGCTTTTCGCAGTAGATCGCCGCCGAGGTGCACTCGGTGGGCACGGTGATCTCCCCCGGCATCTCGATGCGGAACACCGGCTGGCTGCCGCCTACGAGCGGATTGTCCGGGCATTCAATGGGGGTTTGGGCGGGGGCGGGGACGGTTCCGAGCAGAGCCAGCAGGAGGAGGAGGTGGTGACAGAGAGAGGTCGAAGGTGTCAGCACTGACGATCTCACGCAGAATCGAAAGTGCGTTCTGAATTGCATTTCGAGAATTGTACGTTCATGGAGAAGGTGGCGTCCACCGGCCAGCGCGGCGGTCGGCCTCACGGGCTAGGACGCCTGCGCGTGGCAGGGAAAGGGGACGCTTTCGGGCCTGATCTAGTAAGCTCTGAAGGGTGAACTACGCGACGCCCAGGAAATCCCGCCGGGTTCCTCTGTCGGTGCGGGTCCATCTCAAGCTCGAAGGTGTAGTGGATCCGATCACCGAATCTCTCCTCAACGTCTCCCTCGGGGGCATGGCAGTGGCCATTCGCCGGCCGCCGCCGGTGGGCTCCCTGGTGGCCTTCGAGTTCGACCTCGGCGAGGCCTTGATCGAAGGCACCGGCGAGGTGGTGTGGGTCCATCCGATTCCGGACCACCCGATGGGTAAGAGCGACGTCGGCGTCCGTTTCCGGTACTTGAGCCCGGGCAGCCGCGAGCGCATCTTCCGCCTGGTGCAGTGGTACACCGGCCAGGACTCCACTCCCGGTGCCGAGCAGGTGGCCGAGGCCCTCGCCTCCGGCGTGCTCTCCCCGGCCGGCAGCACCACCCCCGGCCGGATCCCGGCTAGCCGTAGCCCCGTTTTGCCCCTGCCCCTGGACGACGCCGGCGAGATGGTGGAGATGGAAGACCTCACGGTGCGGGGCACGGCCCTGCCGGTGCCGGAGCCGGCCGAACCGAGCGCGCCGCCAGCGACCTTCCCCACTCCCTTGAGCTCGAACTCGCCCGCCGAGCCGACCAGCTGGCCGGTGCCGGCGCTCGGCGCCCAGGCCTG
>CALMKX010000026.1 GCA_937867335.1 uncultured Acidobacteriota bacterium | reverse complement strand
TCGTCGCCGGGGGCGGCGCGCAGCTCGCCGCTGCCCCGGCTCACCCGGAAGCGCACCAGGCGGCCGGGAAGAGGCAAGCCCAGCGAATCCGCCAGCTCCACCGTCAGCGGCTCGGCCAGCTCGGCGAGCAGCTGGCCGAATTGATGGTCGCCGGAGACCACCGAGAGGTGGGGGCCGCTCGGCGGTTGGTAGCTCACCCGGATCTGGTGCCGCCCCTCGTTGCCCGCGGCGTCGGTGGCGATCGCCTCGAGCACGTTCTCGCCCGGTAGCAGCGGCAGATCCGCCACCAGGAAGGTGCCGGCGTCCACCGCTGCGCTGATGCCGTTCACCGTCAGCTGCGTGGGCACTGCGCCGTCCACCACATCGTTCACCACGCCGGCGAGGGTGAGCCGGGAGGTTGCCGAGACGTAGCCGTCGTGCGGCGAGTCGATGCGCACCACCGGCGCCACGATGTCGCGGGTGACCTCGGCGCTCGCCGTGGCAGTGTTGCCGGAGCTCTTGACGGCGAGCGCCACCAGCACGTTGGTGCCCTCGCGCAGCGGCACGGTGGCCGAGAACTGGCCGCCCGAGAGCTGGGCCGCGACGCCATTGATCGACACCGTGGTGACGCCGGCCGAGACATGCCCGGCCACCGCCACGTGACCCTCGCCGGTGATGCTGCGATCCGCGGGAGTGTCGATCGCTACTACGATGGGCTCGGGGTCGATGGTGAAGGCCACTTGTGCCGTGGCTCGGTTGCCGAATCGGTCCGTCACCTCGGCCGCGAGCTCCACGGGTCCGCCCGCCAGGGGCCCATCCGGCCGGCAGCGGGCGCGGATCAGCTCGAAGCTGCAACTGACCGGCACCGGCTCACCCGCCACGGTGAAGCGCAGGCTCTCCGCCGCCACTCCCGCGTCGTCGCCGTAGCGCACCACGATCGACGGCCGGTCCTCGTTGACGAAACTGCCAGCCACCGGCTGTTCGAAGACCAGCGCCGGAGCCACGGTGTCGTCCACGTGGTCCACCACGCCGTAGGCGAAGCCGTGGTTGCCCACCCCGTCGACCGCCTCGGCCAGCAGCGTCACCCGCTCCCCCGAGAGAGGCACCGTGGCCTCCCAATGGCTCCCCGAGAGTGTCGCGGCCACGCCGTTCACCGCCACCGAGAGGATGCCGTTCGCGTCCGCGGCCGTGCCGGTCACCAGCACCGTGGCGGTGTTCACGTCCGCCCCCCGGGCCGGCGTCTCGATCGCCACCTGCGGCAGCTCGTGGTCCACCACCAGCTGGGCCTGGAACGTGGTCTGGCCGAGGTTGCCGGCGAGGTCGCGCACGCTCGCGGCGAGGCTGTGGGGCCCGGCGGCGAGCGGCCCCAGGGCGCAGCGGGCCGCGCTCTCCGACAGCGAGCAACCCACCACCGCCCCGCCGTCCAGGCTCAGGGCGAAAGTCTCCGTGGCGATGCCGGAGAGGGCGTCCGCGAAGCGCACTTCCACGACGGGCGCTTCGAGGTTGAGCCAGGTGGGGCTCGCGGGCTCGACGATGGCGATTGTGGGCGCCACGGTGTCCCCGAGGAGCTCGAAGGTCACCAGGTCGGTGGCCGCCTGGCCGCCCGTGTCGGTCAGCCGGGCGTTGAGGGTGTGGCTGCCCGGCGGCGGGTCCGGCAGGCTGCAGCGGAAGAAATCCGCCCCCACCGTGCACAGCGACGAGACCGCGACCGCCTGGCCGTCCAGGGTGAGGCTCAGGGCGCCGAAGCCGCCCGGCGTGGTGAGCTCGCCCGCAACGGTCAGCGTGCCGCGGCCGAAGAAGGCACCATCCGGCGGCTGGTGCAGC
This sequence comes from uncultured Acidobacteriota bacterium, assembly GCA_937867335.1. Lineage (GTDB taxonomy): Bacteria > Acidobacteriota > Thermoanaerobaculia > Multivoradales > SZUA-115 > JAXLQX01. The sequence continues at coordinate 26,401 of CALMKX010000026.1, read as the reverse complement.
TCCAGGGTGGGCGGCTGGGTGGTGCCGGCGATGGTGAAGTGGAACTGGGCGTCCGTGGTGTTGGCGGAGTGGTCCGCCACCGCCAGGTAGATCTCGTGCGGCCCGGTGGCGAGCGGCGTCGGCGGCGTGTAGGACAGGCCGCTCGCGCTCACCTGGGCGGCAGAGGTCAAGGTCTGGCCGTCGAGACGGAACACCACGCTCGAAGCCACCACGCCCGAGAGATCGTCGGCGAACGTGGCCACGATCGCCGGCCGGCGCTCGGTGATGGTGGAGCCGGGTTCGGGGCTCGCGAGCGTGATGGTGGGGCCGAGGGGGTCGAGGTCCAGGAAGGTGAGGGTGGCGTTGCGCTTGAGCTTGAGGTTGCTGCCCGCCACCACGGTACCCTCGAGCCGTGCCCCCTGCTCGATCTCGATCTCCGCCGCCGCCCGCAGCAGGCCGCGGAAACGGCGGTTCTGGTCCACCCGCAGGTTGGACAGGGAGATCAGCGACAGGCGGGTGTTCGGGTCCAGAGTGTCCTGGGTGTTGCCGGGGAGGTTCTTGATCCGGATCTCTCCGCGGGCGATCACCGTGCCCGTGCCGCGCAGGCTGCCTTCGAAGCGCACCGTGCCGGCCACGAACACCACATCGTCGATCACCGCGTTGGTGAACACCTGGCTGGAGTTGAACACCCGGTTGGCCAGCGCCCGCAGCTGCGCCTCCGTGCCCAGGGCCGGCAGCAGGGTGGGCGGCGCGCCGGTTGTCACCTGGCCGGTCACCGTGCCGCCGCCGCCGAACTGGCCCGAGGTGGTGAGGTCTCCCACGATGCGGCTTCCCGGCTGGAGCTCCACGTTGCTGTTGGCGCAGGCGTTGCCGGTAATGAGCCCGTTCTGCTCCACCTTGAGCTCACCGCCGGCCGCCGCCGCCCGGGTGTAGTACACCTCGTTGCCCGGGTCCGGCAGCACCAGTGCCCCCCAGGCCGCGGGCGCCAGCGCCCAGCCGAGCAGCCCGCCGAGAACACACGCCGCCCGAGCTCCGATCCGCCCCCACCCGCTACCCTGCCCACAGGCTCTCACTCCAAACATGCCAGCTCCTCAACGGCGACAGGCGCCCAACGCACCTCGCCACCAGCCAGTCCCAGCGAGCCCACCCGGCCAGGCTGCTTCAGCCCAACCCGGCCGCAGACACGCAATCTCCAACAGATTGACCCGAATTGGACCCGCAAACACTGTAACTTGTCAACAACCAGAACTTCAGCACCCAGCGTGAGGCATGCAGGAAGGAACGAGCAGGAAGGGCCTCCGAGTAGGTAGGCGCGTTTTTCACGCAAAGCCTGTCAGGCTGGCAGAAAAAACTTGGGCGACTCCTCGCGCTAAGCTCCTCTCCCATGCCCTCCCCCACCCACCCCGCCCTCCGTCGCGCGCTGCATCATGCCGAGGAATACCTCTCGGGCCTGGAGGATCGGCCGGTGGGGGCGATGGTGGGGGTTGCGGAGCTTCGGGCGCGGCTGGGGGGGCCGCTGGGGGCTGCGGGGATGGACCCCGAGCGGGTGATCGACGAGCTGGTAGCGGCCACGAGCGGCGGTCTCCTGGGCTGTGCCGGGGGGCGGTTCTTCGCCTGGGTGATCGGCGGTGCTTTGCCTTCGGCGCTCGCGGCGGACTGGCTGACTTCCACCTGGGACCAGAACGCCGCGCTCTTCGCCTGCGGGCCGGCGGCCGCGGTGGTCGAGGAGGTGGCGGGAGGCTGGCTGAAGGAGCTGCTGGGCTTGCCCGAAGAGGCCTCTTTCGCACTCACTTCGGGCTGCCAGCTCGCCCATTTCACGGCCTTGGCGGCGGCGCGCTATGCGGTGCTCCGCGCCGCCGGTTGGGACGTCCACGAGGCCGGCCTCTATGGCGCGCCGCGGATTCGCGTCCTGGCGCACCGGGAGCGCCATGGCTCGGTGGATCGCGCCGTGCGCTACCTGGGGCTCGGGAGTCGGGACCTGGTGCCTCTCGAGACGGACGCTTACGGCCGCGTGACGCCGGAGGCGCTCGAGGCAGAGCTCGGGCGGAGCCGCGGGCCGGTGATCGTGGTGCTCAACGCCGCAGACCTGAACATCGCCGCGTTCGACCCGTTCGAAACCCTGGTGCCCCTGGCCAGGGCGGCCGGTGCCTGGGTGCATGTGGACGGCGCCTTCGGCCTGTTCGCTCGCACCAGCCGAGCGAAGCGCTACCTGGTGGCCGGAGTGGAGACGGCGGACAGCTGGGTGGCCGACGGCCACAAATGGCTGAACGTGCCCTTCGATTGCGGCCTGGCCTTCGTGCGCGATAGCGCGGCCCACCGCGCGGCCATGACGGTGGCCGCCTCCTACATCGCGCCCGAGGGCAGTGCCCGGGACGAGATCGACTGGAACCCGGAGTGGTCGCGCCGGGGGCGGGGCTTCGCGCTCTACGCCGCCCTGCGGGAGCTGGGCAGCGAGGGGCTCGAGGCCCTGGTGGACCGCACCTGCGCACACGCGGCGGCGCTGGTGGCGAGAATCGGCGCGCTGCCGGGCGTGGAGATCCTCTGGCGACCCCACCTGAACCAGGGCCTGCTCCGCTTCCTCGACCCTCGAGCCGGCGCCACCGAGGCCGACCACGACGCCCGGACCGAAGCCGTAATCCAGGCGATCAACCAAACCGGCGAAGCCTTTGTGAGCGGCACCACCTGGCGCGGCCAACGAGCCATGCGAGTGAGCGTGGTGAACTGGCGAACCCGCGAGGCCGACGTACAGCGAACGGTAGCGGCGGTGGCCGGCGTTCTGGGGGAGCTTGGCTGAAGCGGGAGGTAGCATGCCCCCGATGGTCACTCCCCCATCCGGCCTTTCAGCCTGTTCTCTCGAGAGCTCGGTGCTCGACTGGCTCCTGGATTCCGATCCGGCGATCCGCTGGCAGGTGATGCGGGACTTGCTGGACGCGCCTGCCCAGGTGTTCGAGGCAGAGCGGGCGCGGGTGGCCAGGGAGGGCTGGGGTGCGCAGCTGCTGGCGCTCCAGGGGCCGGACGGGCTGTGGGGTGGCGCCGCCTGGAACCGCGGCTGGAACTCCACGATGCACGTGCTGTGGCTCCTGCGGGAGATGGGGCTCCCCCCGGCGTGCGCCGAGGCCCGGCGGGCCGTGGCGCTGGTTCGCGAGCAGGTGAGCTGGCGGGGATGCGGCCCGGAGGAGGTGGCGGAGAACCCCTTCTTCGCGGGTGAGGTGGAGCCCTGCATCAACGGCCAGGTGGCGGCCGCCGGCGCCTACTTCGGAGTGGACGTCCGCGGCCTCGTGGACCGCCTGCTGGCCGAGCAGCTTCCGGACGGCGGCTGGAACTGCGAGGCCGAGCGCGGCTCCACGCGGTCTTCGTTCAACACCACGATCTGCGTGTTCGAAGCCCTGCTCGAATTCGAGCGGGCCGCCGGAGACTGCCCCGAGGTGGCCGCGGCCCGGCTCCGAGGGCAGGAATACCTGCTGGAGCGCCGCCTGTTCCGCCGCAAGTCGACCGGCGAGGTGATCGAAAGGGATCGCAAGGGCAGTGCCGTGTGGGCGCGCTTCGCCTTCCCGACCTGGTGGCACTACGACGTGCTACGGGGGCTCGACTCCCTGCGCAACGCCGGCGTCCCGCCGGACGAGCGCGCGGCCGAGGCGGTCGGCCTCGTGGCCGCGAAGCGCAACGAGCAAGGCCGGTGGGCGCTCGAAGCCCTCTACCCCGGCACGCCGGCCCTCGAGATGGGCGAGACCGAAGGCCAGCCCAGCCGCTGGAATACCCTGCGCGCCCTGCGAGTGTTGCGGTGGTATGGCGAGGGAGGTTCCAGGCCAGCCGGGGCGGGCCCCTTGCGGGAGGCAGGAGCTGTTTGAGGAGGCAGGGACGGCTGACGTATCCTCTACCCAGCGAGGCACCGCAATGACTTTCTCCGTAGAGCTGGAAGAAGAGACCGATGGGCGCTGGATCGGTGAAGTGCCGGAGCTGCCCGGTACGCTGGTCTATGGATCCTCTCGGGCGGAGGCCCTGGCCAAGGTCGAAGCCCTGGCACTCCGCGTTCTGGCGGACCGGCTGGAGCATGGCGAGGCCACGGCAGAGCTGGTCGAAATCTCCTTCAGAGCCGCGTGAGTACCTGGCCGAGCTCCAAGGGCCGAAGCGTCCTCGCGGCCCTTCTGCGCATGGGTTGGACCCTCAAGCGCGTGAGGGGATCGCATAGAGTGCTGGCGCGACCTGGCTGGCCCGATTTCGTGTACCCCTTTCATGACGGCGAGGAGATCGGGCCTCGGATGCTCGCTCGGATCGCGCGCCATACGGGGCTCGAGCCTCGGGATCTCTGATCAAGACACCCTCTCGTGCTCGGACGCCTTCGCACGAAAGGCGACCGCCCTCGCCCCGGGTTCGGCCCCGTCCTCTCAAGCCGCCTGTCGCTCCCCCTCGGGGAGGGCTTCGGTCTCCTGCTCTCGGGGCTTCGCGGCCGGGCGGTGCGAGAGGGTGATCAGCACCACCCCGGCGAGGATCACGGCGGCCGCCACCAGGGTGCGGCCGGTGACCGGTTCGTGGAGGATCAGCCAGCCGAGAAACACCGCCACGATAGGGTTCACGTAGGCGTAGGTACCCACCAGCACCGGCGGCACCACCCGTAGCAGCCATACGTAGGCCGTCAGCCCCAGCAGGGCCCCGAACGTGATCAGGTAAGCGAGCGCCGCCACCGAGCGGAAAGAGATCGCCGCGAGGTGAACGTCTTTGGCCTCACCGGTCGCCAGGCCGAAGGCGGTGAGGAGCACGCTGCCGGCGAGCATCTGCATCGCCGTGGCAAGCTGCGGCGAGCCGGGCAGGGGCAAGCTCCTCGAGCTCAGCGAGCCGGCCGCCCAGGAAAAAGTGGCGAAGATCAGCACCGCCACGCCCAGCGGGTCCACCCGGCCCTCGGCGCTGGGCCGCACCAACATCACCAGCCCCACCAGGCCGAGCCCCAGGCCCGACCAGGCGAGCAGGCCGGGGCGGTGGCCTTTGGGCCGCAGCCACTCCATCAACACCATCCACAGCGGTGTGATGGAGACCAGGAGCGCGGCGATGCCGGACGGCACCCTTTGCTCGGACCACACCACCCCACCGTTGCCACCCAGCAGCAACAGCCCGCCCACCACCAGCGCCGAGCGCCAGTGCACCAGCTGAGGCCGCGGCGCGCCGGTGGCGCGGGCCCAGGCGTAGAGCAGCGAGCCGGCGATCACGTAGCGCACGCCGGCCATCAAGAGCGGCGGAATGGTTTCGATGGCGATCGCCATCGCCAGGTACGTCGAGCCCCAGACCACGTACACCACGGCCAGGGCGAAGGCCACTTTCCAGGCAGGAGCGGCGAAGCGAGACTCAGTCATGGCTGGACTCCTCGGAGGGGCCGGGAAGCGACGCCAACGGCACGCGGGTGGTTTCTTTCAGAGTGTCGAGCACGATGGTGGAGCGGGTGGAGCGCACGGCGGGGATGGCGCCCAGCTTCTCGCGCAGCAGGAGGCTCAGGGAGTGTGCATCGGCCACGCGGACCTTCACTAGGTAGCAATCCTCCCCGGCGATGTGATGCGCCTCCTCCACTTCGGGAATCTGCGCCAGGAGCTTGCCGGTGCTGCCATCGCCCACGCGCTCGTCCGAGCGCACCAGCACGAAGGCCAGCAGGCGGAGCCCGAGCGCTTCCGGACAGAGACGCGCCTCGTAGCCCTGGACGATGCCTCGGGCCTCGAGCTTGCGGATGCGTTCCAGAACCGCCGAAGGGGCCATCCCCACCTGCCGGGCGATCTCGGCGTTCGAAATGCGGGCGTTCTCTTGCAGGAGGCTCAGGATCTGCGAGTCGACCTCGTCGAGCATGTTTCGACCCTCCATGGAAGAAAGAAGCTATCACAGATCCGGAGAATCTGAGAAGGATCGTCGACCAAATACTCGTCATGGAGAACGATCGTCTGCGAGACGTCCTCCGCTAGCCTGTGTCCCGACGGCTGGTGCCCGGGCTTCCCGGCCGGTTGACCCCGGCCGACTCGGCCTGCTAGCGTGCCCGAAACCGCAGCTCAGAAGAGGAAGGGAAGAGCTTGAGAGGGCCCGAGGGGCTCCGCTGGAGTGGTGGGCCCCCTGCTCGGAGGCGAATACCCGGATGAAGGTTCTCCTTCTGCTTCATCTCGCTTCGACGTGGGCGATGGTGGGGCTGATCTGGTTCGTGCAGATCGTGCACTATCCCCTCTTCGACCGAGTGGGCGGCACGGGCTTCGCCGTCTATGAGAAGACCCACCAGAGGCTCACCACCTGGGTGGTCGGGCCGCTGATGCTGCTGGAGCTGGCAACGGCGGCCGGGCTCCTCGTGAGCGCACTCCGGAGCCAATCGGCGAGCTTGCCCTGGGCGGCGGCGGGCGCCCTGCTCCTGGCCGGAATCTGGGCTACCACGTTCTTGCTCTCGGTGCCGCAGCACCAGAAGCTCGCCCAGGGCTTCGACGCCCGAGCCCACGCCCGGCTGGTCACCACGAATTGGCTTCGCACCCTCGGCTGGACGGCCCGCGGCGGCATCGCCCTGTGGCTGGCGGCCGGCTTCTGAGCGGCCTCGAACGGCGGAAAGGCACCCATGCAGCTGCGCAAGCTCCTCGAGAAGTGGGACCTGAACAGCCTCAAGATCACCCTGCCTTTCCTCGCGATGGAGTGGGTTCCGCGAGATGAAGACCGGGCGGCGGCCTGGGAGCTCTACGTGGAGATGATCACCCGCGTCACCACGGCCTCGCTGACGCCCGGCACGGGCCAGGAAGCCGCGGCGCTCGCGAGCGTGCACCAGCTGTTTCCGCTCACCCGCGGCATCCTCAAGCAGCAGGGGCGGTACTGCATCAACTTCGCGAAGATCGCCGTGCCTGTCCTCAACCAGGCGGTGCGACCCTTCACCTCCAAGTGGCACGGCAGGGTGGGCGGCGCCGCCCTGAGCGAGGAGGAGACTCGCGAGTTCCGTACGGAGCTGGCCCGGCTCCAGACCATTCTCCTCAACTACACCCGCTTGCTCGCCGACCTCGCCGGGGTGGAGGACCTGACGGCGCTCGAAGCCCAGGGCTCGATTGACAGCGCCGCCCCGGCCGAATAGCGTCCTCGAAATTCCGGCGAAGCGGCAAAATACCAAGTTGGAGGAGCGAAGACCATGATGAAGAAGCTCGCCGCACGGCTCGTGCTCGGCGCCTTGCTCACCCTCGGCCTGGCAGCTGCAGCCGGCGCGGACCAGGGCAGGCCTGCCCCGCCCAGGGCCAAGGAAGCCAAGATCCGCCAGCTGCTCGCCGCCACCGGCGCCGGCCAGCTGGGGGTCCAGGTGATGAACCAGATGCTGCCTTCGCTGAAGAAGCTGGTGCCGGAGGCGCCCGACAGCTTCTGGACGGACTTCTTCAAGGAAGCTCGGCCCGAGGCCCTGGTGGAGCTGGTGGTGCCGATCTACGACAAGTACTTCAACGAAGCCGATCTGGATGCCCTGATCGCCTTCTACACCTCGCCGGTCGGCCGCAAGGCGATCCAGGTGCTGCCCTCGGTGATGGCCGAGAGCATGCAGGCGGGCCAGCAGTGGGGCCAGGAGATCGCCAAGAGAGTAGTGGAACGCGCCCGCAAGGACGGCCTCAAGGTGAATACCTAGGAAGCGAGACCCCGAGCGGGGCGGTGGCAGCGAGTTCGAGGCCGGTCCACCCGCCTTGACCCCAGTGGCCGGAAAGAAATAGAGTTTCGCCAATCTAGCCGAGGTAGCCTGGCCTGGCTCTAGGCCGGATCTCGCCGCGCCAGCTCACCGCATCCTCCAGACCGGGCACCGGTCCAGCCCCTGGCGCGGGCGGGCTCCGTGCCCCGCGAGGGTGAATCGGCTCCTCCCCCTTCCCGAAAGGAAAAGTGTTCATGGAAGCCCTGCGCTCCCGCCATCTCTTCGACCTCTCGATCGAGCTCCACCCCATCCAGGTTCTCGGCAAGACGCCCGCCGGCGAGCGGCGGATCATCCCGGTCTCGGGCGGCACGTTCGCCGGCGAGCGGCTGCGGGGAGAGATCCTGCCCCACGCCGGCTCCGACCTCCTGCTCACCCGCGGCGATGGCTCCTACCAGCAAGACGTCCGTCTCGGCCTCAAGACCGAGGACGGCGCCCTGATCGTCATGACCTACCGCGGCGTGCGCCACAGCTCGCCCGAGGTGGCGGCGCGCATCGCCGCCGGCGAGGCGGTGGCGGCCTCGGAGTACTATCTGCGTACCGCACCGTTCTTCGAGACCGCCGCCCCGAGCTATTACTGGCTCAACAACATCGTGTCGATCGGCATGGGCGAGCGCACCGCGAACGGCGCCCGCTATCAGGTATTCGAGATTCTCTAGGCCGAAGTAGGCCCGGCCTCTCCGCCCAGGGTAGAAGCCGATGCACTCGCCGGCCGCGTGACGGAGTGGGTCCTCCATTCGGCTCGTGAACGGTTCGCGACCGCTGGCAACCACGATCCTCCTGGTGGGCGTCCCTCTCCTGGGCTTGCTCGCAGGAAGCTCCGCAGGTCCTGTTGTCGGCCCACTCCTCCCTCTGCCTTCTTGCACTGCTCAGTCCGGGCGTGGGCTTCTGCTTTCCAAAGTCCCAAGCGGGTAGCGGCTGGGGCCAGGGTCGGCCGGCTGAGCTCCGAGACAGCCCCGCTCGAAAGCCTTGGCCTCTCGATCCCTTCCTGACCTTCACTTCGGCAGGATGGTCCGGTCCAGCTTGGTGCCGATCGCGCGCAGCTGCTCATTCAAGTGCGGCGCCCGCACGGGAATGGCGTGTTCGATCAACGGGTAGAACGTGGCATAGAGCGGGGCCACGGCCAACAAGGCGGAGTCGCTGTAAAGAGCCGTGAGGGCCGGCAGCAAGTATCGCGGCGCTTCGCCGTAGCCGGGCGTGAGGGTCGTTCGAACATTCTTCGGGTCGGCCATGAAACCGAGGAACGCCTCGGCGGCAGTGAGGCAGTCGCCGGAACAGGAACTCGCCACCACGAAGCTGTCGACCCAGGCAAAGGGTTGCGATCCGTTGTCGGACAGGGGCAGCGGCTTGATCCGAACCTGCCCCAATCCCAAGCACTCGCCCTGCTTGCAATTGGTCAAGTCCTCCATTCCGATGTAGTACAGCCGCTCCGAGTAGCCGGCGAGAGCTCGGCCGCGATGGCGGGCGAACTGAACGGGGTAGAACCCGGCAGCGTCATGGTACTGGCTCTGGCGACACAGGTCGGCGTCGCAGAGGCCACGGACGCTGACGAGGTCCGAGTACACGCTCTCGTCGGCGGTGGCCTCGGTCAGGTAGGGGTCGGCGGCGGTGAGAGTCTTGTGGCGGTCGAGCAAGGAATCGAGATACCACTCGCCGAGGGTGGAACGCCCTTTGAGATCGATCAAGAGACCGCGGTCGGGTGGATGAGATGCGCCGATGGCAGCCGCGAGCTCGTGGAGGTTGGCCGGAGCCAGGGTGTCGTTCTCGGCGCTGTAGAGAAAGTTGGAGCACACCCAATGAGGTGAGCCGAAAACCTTGCCAGACACCGTCACAGCCTGTTCCGCGGCGCTCAAGTAGGTGCCGGCCGGGCGCTTCGAGCCAACCGGCAGCTCGCGAATGCGGCCACTGGTCACGAAATCTTCCAGAAACACGGAGTCGAGCTCCAAAACGTCGGCGACCGCATGGGTCACTGCGTCGGCCGAGCCCTCATCGTAGTAGTTCGCCGAGAGATCCACGATCTTGAGATCGATACTCGGGTGCTCCTGCTCGAAAGCCGACTCCACTTGGCGGAAGTAGGCGTCCTTGGCAGGGAGGAAGGGATACAGAACCACCGAAAGCGGGGTACGGGGAGCCGGGCAGTCGGCGTTGGCTCCGGACGCGAAGGCCAGAAAGGCTAGGCATGCCAGGGTGAGGGGGTTGCGCACTCGGGTTCTCCCTTCTGGAGGTGGAGGTCGAGAGGAGAAGGACCAGCCCGCCCGGACTCGAGACCCACAAGGCCTCGCTCCCCGGCTCCGCTCGAAGGCGGACGGGTCGGCTCCTGGCGCCGATCCCAGACTTCACTGCCTCTCTAGAATTTCGTCAACGCTACCAGGTGGCATCGCTCACGTCAATGAGTGTTGGAGTGCGCTTCTGCGCCCGAAGCTGACGATCGCCAGGTACGCCGACACCAGCAAGGTGGTCGTGAGCAGCAGACCGAGGCGGGCGATGGTGGGGTTGGCGGAGAGCATCAAGAGGCCGATGCCGCTCGCCACGATGGCCACGTTGGCGAGCACGCGCCGCACCACCTCGCCGGTGTCTCCCGGGTGGTGGAAGGCGAGGTGGATGCTGTAATCCAGACCGATGCCCACGCCCAGGGCGAGGAAGCAAGAGGAGGCCACGCCCAGGGGCACGCCCAGCCAGCCGGCGGCGCCGAGCACCACGGCGAGAGCCCAGGCATTGGCCAGGATGCAGCGGGCGGCCCGGCCCCAGGCCCCGGCGGCGAAGGCCAGGGCGAGGAACGACACCCCCAGCGACACCGCCACCGACACCAGCTGGTTGCCCACGATCGAGCCGATCAGCACCCGGCCGCGCTCGGCGCTGCCGCCCACCTTGGCCTCCACCTCCCCCGGGGAGAACTCCCGCGCCGCGGCGGCGAGCAGGGCTTCGCGCACGCGGGCCGCCGTGCGGTAGTCGTCCCCCGCCAGGGCGAAGAACAGGCGGGTGGCCCTCTCTTCCCGGGAGAGCACCAGGCGCACGAAGGTGTCCTCGTTGAACAGGCGGTAGCTGGCGAGCAGGCGGCGGACTTCCAGCGGCTCGGTGGGCAGGGCGGGCCGCTCGCCCGCCGGCACACCGAGCTCCCAGCGGCGGTCTCGCAGCAGATCCACCAGGCCGATCGAGGCCCGCACCTCCGGCAGGGCAGCCATCGCCTGCTCGAGCCGCGCGAGCGCCTGCAGCCGTTCGGGGGCGAGGAAGCTCAAGCCGTCGCGGCTGGCAAGCTCGAGGTCCATCTGATAGAGGCCCACGGACTCCCCCTCGAACCAGCGCACGTCCGCCACGATCGGATGGCCCGGGGCGAAGTTGCGGGTCCAGCCGTCGTCCACGCGGAGCCGGAGGAGGCCCGGCAAGGCGAGCACGGAGAGCGCCAGGGGCAGCGCCGGATGCCACCACCAGCCGGCGCGGGGGCTCCTTCGCTCGGCCCGCGGCCCCCAGCCGCTGGCGCGGATGGGCACCAGGGCCAGCACCGCCGGCACCAAGGTGAGGCTGATCAACCAGGAAACCGCCAGGCTGATGCCGGCCATCAAGCCGAAGACCTGCAGCGCTGGCGCGTCGGTGGCCCAGAAGGTGGCGAAGCCGATCACCGTGGTGAGCGTCATCGCGGTGCAGGGCACGAACATGCGCCGCAGCGTCTCCCACGCGAGGGAGGGCGCCAGGCGCTGCGGCTCGGCCTGGCGCAGGGCGAGGAAGGTGCCGAAGAAGTGGATCTCGTCCGCGATGCCGATGACCGTGATCAAAACCGGGATCATGGCCGTCATCAGCGACAACGGATGCCCCAGCCGGGCCTGGGCGGCGAGCGTAACCACCACCGTGAGGCCGGACTGGAAGAGCGTGAGCCCCACCAGCACCCACGAGCGGAACAGCAGCCAGAACAGGAGGCCAATGGCAAGGAAGCTCCAGGGCAGGATGCGGGCGAGGTCCTTGAAGATGGCCTGGCCGAGGCCGTTCAACACCACGTGGCGCCCCAGCACCCGCACGCGGTATTCGCCCGGGCTCCGCCCCTCGAGGAGCTGTCTGGCCCTCTCGACGTGTTCCTGGATGCTGCCCACACCGGAGGCGGAAAGCGCCGGGAACTCCAGGAACACGGCCCGCCGCGAGCGGCCGGCGGCGAGTTTGCCGGTGACGGCGGTCTTGGCCAGAGCCTGCTCCACCCAGGCAGCGCTCGGCGGGTGCAGCAGATAGGGCTCGCCTGCGACGTCCGCGGGTTGGAAGCGGGGGCGGAAGGTGCGATCGAAAAGCAGCTGGTTCAAGTTGTGGCTGCGGCTGAGCTCGCCGAGGAAGAAGCTCAAGTCGGCTCGGAACCGCGGGTCGAAGAGCTCGCGGTGGGCCGCCTCGAAGGCCACGATCAGCCGCTCGTCCGAGCCGAAGCTGCGGCGCACTTCCTCGTCCACCTGGAGCACGGGGGCGTTCTGGGGGAGGAAGTCGAGGTCGTTCACCTGGATGCGCAGCTCGCGCAGGGACCGTGCCGCCAGGAGGCCCACGGCGAGCGAGAGCCCGAGGCCGCCGGCGAGAAGCCAGCGCGCCACCGAGAGCGGCACTCTCATGGCCCTCCCTCGGCAGCCGCGAGGGGGCCGCAGAAGACTTCCGCTTCCGCCCCCTCGGGCCCGGGGCCGAGTTCGCCCGGGTCGAGGAGATCGCCGTCTCGATCGTCGTCGTCGAGAAAGTCGGCGGCCCTGAGGTAGACCCGCCGATAGGTAGCAGAGCCCCCGACGGCTGCACCCCAGCGGACGAGCTCCGCGGGGCTTGTCGGGCGGCGGGCCCAGTGCTGGGCCGAGACTCGCAGGAAGAGCTCGCAGCCGCCCTCGGTCGGCGGAGCACCCGGCCAGTCCACCGAGCGAGCGGCCAGGAAAGCGAGGCGCGCGGCGAGATCCGACGGCAGGGCCGGCGGCGGGAGCCACGAAGGCACCGCCGCCGGCAGGATGCGTTCCCCTGCTCGGGTGGCCACCACCAGGCCCGGCAGCTCGAGCGGCGCAAGGCGCAGCGCCTGCCCGATCATCAGGCCGAGGGCCAGGAGGAACAGCGCCGCCAGGCGCCGTTCCATCCTCCGGCTGGCTGCGGCTTCGGGCTCGGCTTCAGAGCCGTCGGCCGCAGCAACAGGGGCTGCCGTCGCTGCCATCTTCTCGCCTCGCGCCTCAGCCGGCGGCCGGCACCACCACGCGGTTGCCGGTCACCCGGCCGGCCGTGGTGCCCGGATTGGCCACGTCCTCAAGATCCACGGCGTTCTTCAAGTTGAAGATGGTGCCGGGCGGAGGCGGGAAAGCGCCTACGTTGTCGCTGCGCATCACGGCCGGGTTGCGGGAGCGGAAGGTCTGGCCCGGCAGCGCATCGGCCCGGAACAAGAAATGGAATCGAACCTCCTCGATGGCCGGGAACTCCGAAGCGGTGGTCTTCTGCTGCAGGGTGCTCACCACCGGCCTCGAGGTATCCAGCCAGAAGTAGGTGTTGCCGAGCCCCTCGGCAATGCCGTGGCCGGCGATCTGGCGCACGTAGAGGTCCGCCACCTTGAGGCCCTGGCCGTTGATCGAAGTGGGGCCAACCTCGATCACCAGCTCCGGGGAGTCCGTTTGCCCCAGGGTGGTGAAGGGGCCGGTGGTGGGAAAGTCGATGTTGTGGATCGAGGTGAAGTCCACGTTGCAGCGAGCGATCGTCCCTGTTGTGACCCAGCTCGCGATCGCCGGGGTCGAGGCCGGGGTTTGAGCCGCCCACAACGCGAGGACGGCGACTGCGCCGAGCGGGATGATCACCGCCAGCCGGCCAACACTGAGTTTCTTCATCTTCCTCTCCTTGGTGTCTCGGGCCCTGGAAACGGCGAGGAGCCGGGCCTCGAAAATCGATCGGCCCTCCTCCCGGCCGCCGAATGTCGTTCGTTGTCGCTCTGAACCCGTCGTTTCACCTCGTTCGACAGAGCAAGATCCGACTCCCCAGTGAACAAGACATGCGCAACGGCTGATCGAAAAGTCACACCTCGAGCGACCCGTGCCAGAAACCCGGCACAGCAGGAGCTTGGGGCTTCGAAAGGTTTTGCTTGCGAAACCCGCTCGGCGAAAGAGCCTGTCAGCGGCGCAGAAACCGCCTGAGTGGAGCAGAAGCAGTCTCGGGCGATGAAACCCGGCAATCGGAGTTTTCCTGCGGACTTTCTGCAGCAGTGCTGGAGGCTCGTCCTCGGTGTCAAATTGCAGCGAAAGGCCCCCGCCACCGGCCGGGGGCCTCGCCGCGCAGGTGGACCCGCCGGAGCGGCCTCGCCTCGGGCCCGCTCCGCCTACTTCTCGGCTTGCGGAATCACCACTCGATTCTTCAAGACTCTGCCTACCACCACGCCCGGATGGGCAATGTCCTCGAGGTCGATCGGCTTTACCAGGGTATAGACCGTGCCGGGAGGCGGTGGAAACGCCAGGACGTTCTCGCTACGCATGATCGAGGGATTCATGGAACGAAAAACCCTGCCTGGGAAAGCCTCCGCCGTATAGAGAAAGTGGAAGCGCATCTCCTGGATCGCGGGGAACTCCGTGCCGGGGCTCTTTTCCCAGATGGCGCTCTGAACCGGGCGGCTGGCATCGAGCCAGAAGCGCGTTTCACCAAGGCCCTCTGCGAAGCTATGACCACCATTGGAAATGATCTGGAGCGGCACGGTCTTGAGGCCAGCGGAAGAAACAAACGCTCTGCCGACTCGGGCGACGATTCGGGGCGCATCGCCAAGGCTGGTCATCGAGAAGGAGCCGAGATCAGGAAAGAAGACCTCCTTTTCCGACGCACGATCGGCTTCGCAGTCGACGATCTCACCCACCGTGCTGGGCAAGGTTAACCGCGAGCTACCCGCCGCCGAGCTCTTCGCCGCCCACACTCCAAAGCCTGCCACCAAGATCAGGGAGAGCACGAGCGCAAGCCACCGAAATCCGAGTTTCTTCATGAGTGTCTCCTCGTGGTTGGATGTTCACACTCGGCAAGAGCGGCCTGGGTCTCACCTCCCGCCCAGCCGGTGGAACCACTCTGCCGGAGCTCGATGCGCCATCGATAAGCTGCATACCAAGAGACGCGAGAGCGACGAATTCTGAATTACAGAGACTTTTCTGTAATCATCATACATCGATATGCGCACATGTCAAGCATAAAGTGTGCTCCGCCCGAGGCCGTCGCCTTGCCGCCGAGCGGGCTGGCGGCGATACTCGCGCGATGGTCACGAAGATTGGCGACCTGCCTCATCTGGTACCGAGGGGGCGGGCGCAGCCGCAGGCGGCGTTCGCCGAAATCCGCGCTCTGGCCGGGAGCGACCACTGGCAGGAGCGAGAGGTGGCCGCTACCGGCCTGGTGGAGATCGCCAAGAAGCAGGCGGACGCCGTGGTCGCTGAGCTGCTTGAGTGGGCGCAGGATTCGGACCCGAACCTGCGGCGCGCGGCGAGCGAGGGGCTCCGCGGCCTGGCTCGCACTCGCCCGGAAGCGCTAGCCGGAGTGCTGGAGCTCCTCAGGGCGGATCCGTCTCCCTACGTCCGAAAGTCCGTGGCGAACCTGCTGCGCGACATGAGCCGGCGGCACCCGGCGTTCGTGCTCGGGCTCTGCCGGCGCTGGGTCGAGGCTCGCGACCCCCGGACGGAGCAGATCCTCCGAGCCGGGTTGCGCAAGCTGCGAGAAACCGAGTCACCTGATGGCCGTCCAGCAACTCGCCCTTCTCCCGAAGCTGCTGCTGCACCCGAGGGCTGCCTCAGCGCTGCCGCGGAGCCACATTGGCCTGCCGTATCGAGGCCAGAACTCGGCGATTCTCTAGCTGACGCCGGCTCTGCGAGCGAGACAGCCATGCGTAGTAGTCGCTGATGGAAACACCGATGCCAGTTCGGAGGCCATAGCGCACTAGCCTCCGCTTCGGCCCGGCCTCGGGCTGGGGCGGAGCCTCAGCTCTTGACCGTGGCGGGCGTGGGGAGGCGCGCCGGAGCAGGGGCCACTCGTTCGGCGTGCTCCGCCTGGCGGCGGCGAAAATCGGCCAACACGGCTTCTCAGCCGAAGCTGAAACGCTCGATGTAGCGCTGACCCGCTCGCCGCATCTCCTCGAGGATGGCGCCATCCCTCATGGTTGCCTCCTATCAACTTCCAGGGGTGCAGATTCTCGGCAAGCGAAGCCCTGTTCCAGCACGGCTCGCTCGATTGCAGATCGCAGCTCCGCGTTGGCTCACCACCCACGGTTTCGCCCTCAGCGTGACCACCGACCTTCCCTGGTCCGCGGAGCTCATCCCTTGCAGCCTCAACGCCGTGCGCATGGTCTCGATCGAGAGCCTGGTCGGGTTGCAGCCCCTCGGCCGAGATTCACCGCCGGGAGACCTGAAGTATTCAAGGCCCGGGAACCACTTGGACCCTGGCGGCATGGAGACGCACGCGGACCTCGTCGTAAAGGTCGACGCCGATCTCCTCGGCCACCTCTAGCGTCGTCGCCATCGCGTAGGGCACAGCGTCCTCGAGGGCGCCGGCGTCCGGCCGACAGCTCACACGAATCTCGAGGCTGTCGCCGTCGACGAAGGCGGCAGCCCTCTCTCCCTCGAGCAACTCGTGTTGGACGGTGCCCCTCTGGACGGCACGCCACTCGGCCTGCGCTCGCTTGACCTGGAGCTGTTTCGTCGGGAGTTCAAACCAGAGATCTGCGCGCCTCCAGGACTGGTGATTCGTGTTGATGGGTGTGAGCCACGCCAACGTGATGCTGAGTCGGCGCCGGCCTACCTTCCCGCTCAGGCCGGGAGGAAGTGGGAACCGGTGCACGTGAGCTTGGTCGGCTTGGAGCTGGCCTCCACCCAGCGCGGTGACGCGATGCCGCGTGCACTCACAGACTCGGGCGGGCTCGATGCTGCCGAAACCGAGCAGACGGGTCAGGTACTCCTTGAACTGGCGGCTGTTCTGGCCCGTACGGAGGACCTTGTCGAGCACCTCGCCCGCGTCGCCCCAGGAAGCCGAGTGCACGAGCAGAACCTTCAGCCACACGGCTCTGGGCACCTCGTCGATCAGCTCTCCCCCCGAATCGGCGCGAAGCGCGTCCAAGACCTCGCATAATTGCGAAGCAGCTCGGCTGGTGAGTGCCGCGCCATTGCTCGTCCCTCGGGTATGCCACGTGTGCGCAAGCTCGCCCTCTGCCTGTCCAGGCGTGGCAACACGTTGACCAGGCGGCAAGGACTGTGTGAACAACTCGAGCGTCGCCGTTGGCTTTCGCGCGATGGCCTCGCGCAGAACCACTCGGCCTCCTGGGACCAGGATCTCCGGCTTGATCGCGCGTCGATAGCCCATCCCTTGGGCGTTAACGATGCTCGGTAGACCTTGATCGATGAACGGATCGGTTGTGTTCGGCCTTGGCGCGCTGGTGGATGCGTCTCGATGAAGCGCGCCGACCGTGATGACGTTGATAGCTTCTGCCGGCGAGAGCAAGCGACGATTCCGAGCGTCTCCGGCTACCGCCTGCACGACCGCGGCCTGAACGTCAGCCGGCGTCATGGCGCGGAACTGAGGCCCCGTCGCAGCGAGCACGATCGGGTGCGTGTGATTGCCTGCGCTGACGACGAACAGGACACGGTACTTCCACGCTAGCCAGTCCAGCAGCCGCGCGAGGGGGCTCAGGGCCCCGTCGAACAGGCGATCCCGAATGCCGATCGACAGGTTGATAACGCTGACCTGCGGGGCAGCCGGTGGCTCGGCACCTTCGCCCTCGAGAAGGCGCCGCACCGCCCGATGGATAAGATCCACGATGAGGATTCGCTCCGACACAGTCTCGGGGCGAGGCCGCCTCCATCCTCGGGCGTCCGGCTGGAGGATCGGCCGCACATAGACACTTCGGGCGAGTGCCACTTCCCCTGCATCGAGATCCCCATGCACGATGAGCGAGGCCATTGCGGTACCGTGACACCGCTCGGTGGCTGGATACTCAGCCTCGTATCCATCGGGATCATCAACGACGAGCCGGCCAGCAAGGCGTTGGTGGTTTTGTAGTGGCAGCCCATCGAAGAGCGCAATCACGGGAGCGCCAAGGGGAGCCCTCGGCTCCCCGGGTGAGCCAGGGTCGGGCTGAAGCTCACCCTCATCGACGATCCCGCCCATCTGACCGGCTGCGCGGAAGAACTGGACCTGCTCGCAACGGACAAGCTCGACGTTGCTTTCCGCGTCGTCGAGAAGACGGCGCACTGCACCGATCGGGAGCCTTACGAGTAGCGCCTGATAGGCGATCTCTACAATGGTCGCTTCCTGCACCACCTCGCCACCCAGTGCGTTGACGAGGCTGGAGACGCGATGCTGGGCGCCGCGTCGCCGCTCAGGTTCGCCGCGAAACCAAAGTTCGATCTCGCAGGGCACGGCCTCCTGGTCGTGCTCGGCCCGCTCGGCCCAGTCGTCGAGAATTCCCGTCTCGATGAACCTGTCACGCACGCCCCAAGGCCGAACGTCGCTGAGCCTTGCGAAGACGTCACCCCACTTCCGGAAGCCCCGCGGTAGCAAGTGGCCCGCAAGCCACTGCCTCCAGAGCGACAAGACATGCCGGAGCGCCTGCTGATTCGTCAAGACGAGGAACAGGCGGCCACGGATGGGTTTGCCGATCCGCTGGCCCTTGTCGTCGGTGACGAAGAAGTCGTCATCGGGTGGGGAGTCCTCCAGTTCGACCTCGCCGAGCCACTCCAGCCCTTCGACCTTGCGTACTGCGTTGATGAAGTCCTGGACCGGCCCGACGGTCTCGAGCACGATGACCTCTTCGGGCGAGAGGCCCACTGCCTCGGTGCGCAGTCGAATCCGCCTTGCCTCGAGCGCTTGCTCCAGGGCAAGGAACTTCGGCGCGAGCCGTTCCTCCTGCCGTGGTCTGCTCGGTAGTCCGAGTGAGCCTGGTCCGCCTGTCTTCTTCGCTCGCTCCCTTGGCTCGCCGGGTGCAGGCAGGATGAGGAGGGGGCGTTCAGGCATCGCCTTGCTCGTCGCTGGCAGGGTTGGCAGGGCTGAAGCGCTGCCCCCACTGGGTTAGCCGCTCTTGCACAATCCTCTTGAGGTCGGAATTCGGGACCGAAAGCACGTACCGGCGCTGGATGTCGAGGCCGAACTGCTCGATCTCCGCGAAGCTCAGTCCTCTGAGGCGCTTGGCAATCGAGCCTGCAGGCACGCCAAGCTCGACTCCGAGGCGATTCTCGAAGCGACGGAACCATTTAAGAACCTGCGTCGAGGTGGGGGAAGGCAGGCGAAGCCGCAGCTGGAAACGACGCCAGACCGCGCGGTCGAGGAGCTCTGGATGGTTCGTTGCGGTCACTACGACCACGTAGCTCGGCAAGGAGTCGATCTGCAGTAGGAGGGAGCTGACAACCCGCTTGATCTCGCCCGTCTCGTGAGCATCTCCGCGCTCCTTACCGACGACATCGAACTCGTCGAAAAAAAGGACGCAGCGCTGCGTCCGAACCCGATCAAAGAGCCGCGACAATCGGACCGCGGTCTCGCCGAGATAACTACCGATCACCGACTCGTAGCGGACGACGAGCAGCGAGACGGCCAGCTCGCTGGCCAGGGCCTCCGCAAGTGACGTTTTTCCGTTCCCGGGAGGTCCCGCGACTAGTACGCGATGCCGTGGCTCGAGGCTGTAGGACCGCAGCAGGTCGGCCCGATGCTGTTCCTCGACGATCTCCCGGCACGCCTCCAAGACGAGGTCCGGAAGAATCAGTTCGTCAAGACTTCGACGTGGCTCGACCTCGAAGAATAGGTCGGTTGGTTGTCCGTTCCGCGAAGCTGGCACTGGTTGCGCATGGGGGCTGGTTCCGTTCGGCTGAAGGTGCTTGGCCAGCCGGTCGGCCAGAACGTGGTGCTGCTTGGCGCGCTCCTCGGCCACCAGTGCCTCGAGGGTCTTTCGAAACAGCACTTGGTCTCCGCGCGCGCCGGCGCGAACAATGTCCAAGAGAAGGTCAGCGCGCGCCATACCTTGGCTCCTTGATTCTGGTAGCGATCCCGGGGAGCACGCCCGCCGCCTTGGTCTGCCCCTCGGAAGCTGGTGTCCGGCACTACTCGATCGGGCCAAGAGGGCAACTCTAAGGTTGCTGACGGAAGGGCACGGTATCCTTCTGCACTTCACCGACCCCGGGGCAGCTTGGCAGCGATTCAGGCTCAGCCCCCCTCTGGCAGTCTAACCAATCTCGCGACAAGACTGGGGCAGCATAGCGCAGGGTTGTGCGCAGGCGCAGGTTGCCCAGCCGCCAAGGTGTGGCCTGGTGCGAGCAGAGCATCCTCGCTAACCTGTGAATGCGCGCCCTATCTCGGTCGACATCGAAGCCGAGCGGGAGCCGAACGAGACTGCGCTTAGTACGAAGAACGGACAGCCTGCCCGGGCGGCGAGTTCCTGGCGGCGATTCGAGCTGCAAGCACCGCCTGGGATGCCGGGGCTACCTGTCCTACTTCGACGTCCCCAATCTTGCAGCCTCAGCCCCAAGACGAGTCTGGTGCTCTCGGTCGGAAGGGCAATCCTCCTGAACGTAGGTGCAGAGAGGCGGTTAGCCCCGGCCTTCGGTCTAGGCTGGAGCGGGCGGCGGTGGAGGGTCTGGGGAAATCACCGGCCACATTTTCCTGGCCCCTAGCACTCCGCCTTCCCGCGTTTCTAGACATACAACCTCTGTGGGTTCGTGATTCGAAGAGTCTCGGGTCGGCAGAAGGAGCGCGATCGAGCCGGGTTACGACGGAGATCGCTTCGAGGAGGGTGACCATGGACCTATCGAACAACCCGGCTACCTCGAAGCCCACCGGCGGTCCGACTAGCTCGATGCCGGGGGCTTCGGTTGCCGTCTGCGGTGTTGAGGCAGCGGGCAAGTCGGTCTTTCTGACGTGTCTCTTCCGCAGCCTCGCCAGAGCTGTCAGCCCGGACTTGACAGTGACCTTCGACCGTGACTTCGGAGGGGCCTCGCACTTCGAGGTGGTCGAGAGGGCGATCGTAGCAAAGGGCCAGATCCCGTCCACATTGGCAAGCAAGATCGAGGCGGCTCGGCTCCTGATCCAGCTTCGTGGCGAGCCTCTCCCCATGTCGCCGGACGGGAGGCTCCAGCTCGACCTTCGAGATTTCGCAGGTGGGCACTTCCGCGCATTCGCCGATCCCAAGGCAGCCCTCGCCGACGAAAGCGATGAAGAGGCCAACGCAGCCTACAGAGAGGTAGATCAGATTCTGGAACGGGCTGACGCCGTGGTTCTGCTGATTAGCTCGGTGGACCTGGATCAGGCCATGGAGGCTGGCACAGAGGATCCGTTCAGCATCAGCGTGGACTACATGATCACCCACTGCCGCGAGAAGCGGAGGCCGATCGCGCTGCTGGCCTCCCAGGCGGATCGAGCGCCTGCGCTGACTGCACAGCGGTTTC
This sequence comes from uncultured Acidobacteriota bacterium, assembly GCA_937867335.1. Taxonomy (GTDB): domain Bacteria; phylum Acidobacteriota; class Thermoanaerobaculia; order Multivoradales; family SZUA-115; genus JAXLQX01. The sequence goes on along the minus strand of CALMKX010000026.1, from coordinate 5,407 downwards.
ACGCCCTGCCGAGCGTGTTGGACTTCGAGCGAATCTTTACCTCGGACCTGGCTGAGTATCTCAACGGAGGGCGCCCATTCGGCATCGCTCGACAGATCAGCTGCTACACCGCGGACGGGGGAGGAATCCCCATCAAGGTCTCAGCGGACGGCAGGATTTGGCATGAGGAACCCGCCCAGATCGTGCTGGACCTGCTGCGCGCCGTAGTTCCGGCGATCCGACTTCGACAGCGCGCCGCCCTGGAGGAGCAAGAGCGCAAAGCAGCCGCATTAGAGCGGCAACTTGCCGTCGCAGCAGCCCAGCAGGTTGCTGAGGCGGCGCACTCCCGTCGTCGCGCTTGGATCAACGGAGCCATCATCTTTGCGCTCTTGGGGGCCAGTGGCCTCCTCTTCGCCGCCTACCACGAAAACCGGCAGGTCCAGGAGCGGGTGCGTGTGATCCGGGCCTACACAGCCGAGGTTCAGAGCGGGGACTTCCGGCGTTTGGCGACCCAGGAGCTGCCGCCTCTTCTCGAAGCTGTCGGAGGAGAGCCGGCCGGTGAGAAACCGGACGCGGTGGGGACTGCAATGCAGACCCTCTCGGAAGCGATCGTTGCAGCCGCGCGCTCAACGCTTCACCGCGCCGAGGTCACCGCGGAGCACCAGCTCGACCTCGAGCGGCTCGTTGGAGTGTCGGGCACACCCGTCGAGCCCGCCCCTGAGACCTGGCGAACGCAGATCGTGCCTCGACTGAGTACCAGATCGGAGATCTTGAGCGACTGGCTCCATGGAAGCTCTAACAGTCTCGAGACACAGTTGGTTCGGCTCTCCCAGGTCGCCGAAGCCGCCCGAGGCGCTGGCGATCCGGAGCTAGCCCGCGCGTTCGAGAGTCAGGCGGTAGAACTAAGGCAGGCGCTCTTCAGAGCTTGGAGCAGCGAGATCGAAGGCGCCTCGGGAGACTCGATCGGCCGCCTCGAGAAGATACGTTCTCTGATCGCTAGAGCCATGACCGACCCCGACAGCAGCCACCGCCTTGAAAGCCTCAGCTTCCTGGCAGACCGGGTCGGCTGGGCGCTCCTAGATCGCTCGGAAACGAACGTGCTGGCCGAGGCCCTGAAGGAGATGGAGCCTGCCTTGGCGCCCGTTGTAAGCACTGGGCTTCGCTTTGAGATCGCAGCCTCTGCTTTGGCAGCGTGCGATAGTGCGGACGCGTGCCGGCAACATTCCCAGGCCTGCATTGCCGTGCTTCGAGATCTCCGCTCTCGAGCCGAGACTCGACGTTCACTCGTCGAGAGTGCCCTCTTGGACCTAACCCGACCCCTCTCGTCGGCAGACAGGAGAGTCATCTGGAGCGCCCTGCTTGGAGGCCTCGAGAACTCCTACCTCTTTCTCGCTGAGCCTGGGTCGTGGCCATCGGGCCTCCAATCCTTCCCGACCAGAGCACGGCAGGTCTTGGTGGACATGGCCGGGGAACCGGTTCTCGCCCAAGGGCAGCTGATCGAAAGGCTCGCCTCGACACCAATCTACGAGGCCGAGATCCGCTACCTTCGGGAGACGGCGGAGCTCTCTTGGGCGCACTACCGCCTCATCGAGGTCTTGCACCGGGCGCTCACCAGCACCTCCTCCACGGCGGCTCTGTCCACTGCTTCGGATGTCAGAGGGGTTCGAGAAGGACTCGAAGACGAGTACGAGGAGTACGCGGCTGGCCCTACCCACTGGGACGCGCCCCTCAACCCTACGAAGTTGCTTCACGACGGCCTCACCACCCTCCTCGAGGAGCTTTCCCGATCTTCGGGCAGCTTAGGGGACTCTCTGCGGAGCAAGCTCCGAGGTCGCCTTCGCGCTCTGTGTCAAGGTCTCGAGAACGAGCCGGAGTCGTGCTCGCTCTATGAGTAGGATCCAAGGCGCCCGAGCGGCGCTGGGCCTGCTGTTGCTCCTGGCGACGAGCGTATTGCTCGCGCAGCCGCAAGTCCCTGAACAGCAGCCTCCCCAAGAAGGGGTAACGCCCGAGCAGGCCGAGGAGCCGAAGCCAACAAAGGAGGTTCCCTCCCCGGCTCCGCCTGGCCCGCAAGCAGCACCCAGCCCTCACTGCTCGCCGGACGCCGAGGAGCTGATCCAGACCTTGCAATCGAGCTCCTCTGGGCAGCTGCCAGCGGCACTTCTCAACTTGTTGATCCCTGCCGCTCAGAGACGGCTCGAAGAGACAGCGAAGTGCCTCTCCGCGCAGAGTCTCGAGCAAGGCCCTCTCGAGCCTTTGCGAATAGCGATCGAGAAAGCGGCTCAGTTCTGCGAAGCCATGAGGAGGCTCGAGGCACTTCGTGCCAGTGCAAATCTGCCGACGGTGGAGCCCCGGGACTGGCCCAGTGCGGACCTTTGCGCGCGCTGCCCTATCATCTTGGCTCACTCACGGGCTCTGCTCGACCCCAACCTGATGCCAGGCAGGCCCTGGGGAGAGCGCGAGAGTCCCAAGCTGGGCGAGGCCCTGGAAGCCATGCGCGCGAGCGCTGAGCAAACCAGTAGGCTTTGCAGGGCCATTCGAGACCTTCAGAGCGAAGATCTTCCCCAAGCCCTGGTCCGGGCTCGCTACTACCAGTGGACCGCGACGGGCCAACAGCTGCTCCAGCTCTCGACTGCCGTGAGGAGCTGGACCCTGAAGAGCCTCTGCCCATGACGCCCCAGGCTGTCGACTACTTCCTCTTCGACAACCAGACCTGGAGCCCTGTCCGCGGCCGGGACTGGGGTGTCAAGGTCGCAAGCGGCGTACTGGCTACGAGGCGGGATCTCGAGGGTGTGTTCGTCGGCTACTGCAACGCTACGTCGGCCCAAGCTCAGCCCCGAGACTTCGGCTACGCCCTGGGGGGCGTGAGGCCCCGGGGCGGCTACTCAAGCGGCTACCTGGTTTGCGTGACGATCGAGACTCCAGACCGAGCCGGGCGCCCTAGCTGGGCCGTCGTGGGCCTGTGGTTTGAAGCGACGCAAGACCTCAGCGTGGCTCTCGTCAACGTCGACTTTGAGCGCGCTGCACGAAGCGTCCTCGAAGCACCCGAGCCTAAACCTACGGAGGCATCCCTTCCCCTTAGCCCCATATCGTGGGTGAACCCGCAGCACGAGGCACCGCTGGTGGCTCGGCCTGCCTACACCACTCACCCGCCGATTGAGAGGTTCGTGCCAGGAAGCTCGGACCGGAAAGTCCGGTCCCTGCTAGCGCAGTACCTGGAGAGCGGCCAGACTCCGCCTTCGATTCTCGGCATCACAGGATTCCGGCACCAGGACCGGAGCCGCTTCACTGGCTTCGAGCTTGTGCTCGCTCAGCCCGTGGACGAAAGGGCGGAAGCCGCCATGGAGCGTGCCCGCCGAGAGCAGCCCCCTCTATCGTCGCGGCCCCACTCTCCCCCGCTGCCGGCGCCTCTGCCGGATCGGGTTGTCGAGAGTGTCTCCCGGCCGTCTCCTCGGCCGATCGGTTGGTCAGCGCCTACCCCGACTTCGAGGGGTGCGCTCGTCTGGGGCCCGATCCTCGCTCTCGTGGCGATCGCCTTGGTGCTCGTTTGGCAGGGAGCTAGGGTCAAGCCCAAGCTGCCCAAGGAGTTGAGCTCAACGAAAGATTGCGGCGCAGGAGACCAACCGCCAAGGCCTAACTCTGCCTCGGTCCAGGGAACGTCGAGACCTCTGCCGCCTATGACGCTGCCACCCGAGGCCGGCTTGTCGCCCGGGGAGATATCGCGACCAGTTGAGTTCGAGTTCGAGCAGCATGTTGTCGGGCTGTTCGAGGCTTTGGAGCCAGATGCGCTCCGGAATACACGGAGCTTCAAGATCCTCATCTCGGTGCCTGTCTCGAGGACGCACCAAGCGAAGAAGGACGAGCTATCCCGGGCCTTCGGTAGGCTCCTGGCAGCACGAGAGCTGGTTCTGCGAGGCGACGGTGACTCCCTCGCCTACTTTGCAAAGGCGGGGGGCCGGCGACTCGACGCAGAGGCTCAACGCGGGGGAATCCACCGTGTCCTTGACGAGTACCAGCACAACTCAGCAGCGTGCGAACCTCTGCGCGACGCCTTCGCCTTCGAGTTCGAAGACCCGCGAAGCGTCGTGGCCCAGTGGTGCGAGGCCGCCGGGGAGCTGAACCGGCTGGCCCAAGAGAGGGGTGTTCTATGACCGCGGGTTGGCTTTGGTGGGTTATCTTCGTTTTTCTCGTCCTCTCTGCGTTGTTTCTGGGCAGCCTCTTGCTTTGGCCCATCGGGAGAGCGCTTCGCTCCCGCCCGTCGGAGGTGGTGGGCTGCATTCTGGCTGTTGGTGTCGGGGGGGCGACCTACGCGCTCGCCAAGACCTTCGGCGTGGGTGTGACGGTCGTTGGCCGCTGGGACCAAGCAGGGAACTTGTTGATCGAGCCATGGCTCTACTTGACCGCGGGCCTCGGCGCCTTCTCAGGCCACGTTGCAATCCGCCAGATGCGGCGCTTTCGCTTTGAGAGCTTCCGGCTTTCCCTGGTCGGCTTGACTTGGGCACTAGCGGTCAACATCGAGATCCTCATTCCGCTCTTTCGGGGGGCCGGGCAGGAAAGCTGGGCCTTCCTGCTCGGTGCGGACTTCGTCATCTCTGCAGGCTTGCTCGGTTTGGTCTATTCCCTCCGTGGAGACGCTGAGCCTGGCCCGAGCTTGGATGACCCAGGTCCGACTCTACCGCCACCTGCTCTCAATACCGAACCTGGAGACAGGAGCAAAGACCCACCGCCACCAATTGACCCCTTCTGACCCTCCTATGCTCGCGAGGCAAGGTGATACTGACCGGCCCGATACCGCACTCGACAAGACGCGACCCGGAGGCATCAACGCGGCCGCATCGCTGCCGCACGACGTGGTCCTGCAAGGCGGCGAGGCGCAGGGTTCGCCGGGGCCAGCCAGCAGCCGCCAGCGGTGATGGCCCTACCTCGATGAGCCTCAGCTACCTCCCTCTGGATTTCTTCGGCCCGGGCAGCGTTGTGTCTACCGAGGAGGTCGTGTTTCGGGGCGTGCCTCTGGCCGGAACCGACACTGCCCGCGCGGACACGATCGTAGCTCGGCTCCAACAGGGGCTGGGGAGCTGTGGTTCTCAGGCCACGATCGATCTCCAGATCGTGGCCCTGAGCCTCCAAGGAACCACATTGATCGATGTGGACCTTCCCACCGGGCGCTCGAGCTACCAGGTGCGGGCGTGCCTTTCCAGCAACCCCGGCCCGGCTGGCCAGCCGATAGGTGGCCTTGCCCCGTTTTGGTGGACGCCTCCATTGGCCTGAGAATGGGCCAGGAGGTGGAGAGTGAGTCGTCAGCGTCGTCATTTCGGTGAGGAGTTCAAGCGAGAGGCGGTTCGTTTGGCTCGAGGGCCGGGCAAGACGCTGGCGGGAGTGGCTCGAGATCTGAAGGTGGATCGCAAGCTGTTGTTGGCTTGGCGAGAGAAGC
>CALMKX010000025.1 GCA_937867335.1 uncultured Acidobacteriota bacterium | reverse complement strand
GGAAGGCGAGGCCCGCTTCGACGGCCGGCCCGCGGGCTGGTGCGTCTACGGTCCCGGCACGGCGCACCGGCCCACGGTGAGCGGCGGCCGGGCGCTCGTGCTGTACCTGCTGCCGCAGGGGCAGATCCAGTTCACCCGCTGAAGACCGGGCGCACCGGCGGCGCCGCAGCCGCCACGCCACCCGTCGCCGAGCGCCCGCAGCCGGCCAGCACCAGAGCGGCGAGAGCCCACAGCCCCAGTCCCCACCTGCCGTCAACGCCCGAGCTCACTCGTGGACTTCTCCGCACACGCGCAAGTTTACGCTCCGCTCCCGTGTACGTGCCCCAGGGCCCCGAAGTTTGTCCGTGGCGAGTCGAGGGCGGCGACCGCAGACGCCGACCGGGCCGATCCTGGCCGCAACCTGACATAATCGGCCCCGGCCGGAAGGGTTGTCCGCTTTCCGCCTCCCCGGCAAGCCCCTCCCAGGTCATTGCCCGGCTGCCCATTCCACTGAGGATTTTCCATGTCCGATGAGCTAGAGAACGGAGATCTCGACCCGATCGAAACCGCGGAGTGGCTCGATGCCCTCGAAGCGGTGATCGACAAGGATGGGCCCGAGCGCGCCCACTTCCTGATCGAAGCCCTGGTCGAGAAGGCCCGGCGTTCCGGCGCCTACCTGCCCTACAACGCCACCACCGCCTACCTGAACACCATCCACCCCTCCCACGAGACCGCGCGACCCGGCGACCCCAACCTCGAGCGGCGCATCAAGAGCCTCATCCGCTGGAACGCCATGGCCATGGTGGTGCGCGCCAACCGCGACAACTCCGCCCTCGGTGGCCACATCGCCACCTACCAGAGCGCCGCCACCCTCTACGAAGTGGGCTTCAACCACTTCTTCCGCGCCCCCTCCGACCAGCACGGCGGCGACCTCGTCTACCTCCAGGGCCATTCCGCCCCCGGCATCTACGCCCGCGCCTTCCTCGAAGGCCGGCTGAGCGAAGACCAGCTCGAGAACTTCCGCCGCGAAGTCGATCGCCACGGCTTGCCCTCCTACCCCCACCCCTGGCTGCTCAAGGACTTCTGGCAGTTCGCCACCGTCTCCATGGGCCTCGGCCCGCTGATGGCCATCTACCAGGCCCGCTTCATGAAGTACCTCGAGCACCGCGGCATCGGCACCACCAACGGCCGCAAAGTGTGGGCCTTCCTCGGCGACGGCGAAATGGACGAGCCCGAAGCCCTCGGCGCCATCTCGCTGGCCGTGCGCGAGAAGCTCGACAACCTGATCTTCGTGGTCAACTGCAACCTCCAACGCCTCGACGGCCCGGTGCGCGGCAACGGCAAGATCATCCAGGAGCTCGAGTCTGTCTTCCGCGGCGCAGGCTGGAACGTGATCAAAGTGATCTGGGGCTCCAACTGGGATCCCCTGCTGCAGAAGAACCTCAAGGGCCTGCTGCGCAAGCGCATGGAGGAGGCCCTCGACGGCGACTACCAAGCCTACGCCGCCAAGGGCGGGGCCTACATCCGCGAGCACTTCTTCGGCAAATATCCCGAGCTCAAGGCCGCCGTGGCCGACATGAGCGACAACGACCTCTGGCGCCTCTCCCGCGGCGGCCACGACCCGGACAAGGTCTACGCCGCCTACGCCGCCGCCACCGCCCACCGCGGCGCCCCCACGGTGATCCTGGCCAAAACCGTCAAGGGCTACGGCATGGGCGAGGCCGGCGAGGGCCAGAACATCACCCACCAGCAGAAGAAGCTCGGCGAAACCGACCTCAAGGCCTTCCGGGACCGCTTCAACATCCCCATCTCCGACGAGAAGATCGCCGAAGCCCCCTTCTACCGGCCACCGGATACCAGCCCCGAGATCCTCTACCTGAAAGAGCGCCGCAACGCCCTGGGCGGCCCCCTGCCGGCCCGCAAGCCCCTGCTCGCGCCGCTCAAGGTGCCCGGCCTCGAGGCCTTCAAGGCCCTGCTCGAGGCCAGCGGCGACCGCGAATCCTCCACCACCATGGGCTTCGTGCGCGCCTTGACCAACCTGCTGCGCGACCCCGCCATCGGCAAGAACATCGTGCCCATCGTCGCCGACGAAGCCCGCACCTTCGGCATGGAAGGCCTGTTCCGGCAGGTCGGCATCTACGCTCCCTTCGGCCAGCACTACACCCCGGTCGATGCCGAGCAGCTGATGTGGTACCGCGAGGCCGAGAGCGGCCAGATCCTCCAGGAGGGCATCACCGAGGCCGGCTCCGTCTCCTCCTGGATCGCCGCCGGCACCGCCTACGCCAACCATCGAGTGCACATGATCCCGTTCTTCATCTTCTACTCGATGTTCGGCTTCCAGCGCATCGGCGACCTCATCTGGGCCGCCGCCGATATGCAGGCCCGCGGCTTCCTGATCGGCGCCACCTCCGGGCGCACCACCCTGAACGGCGAAGGCCTCCAGCACCAGGACGGCCAGAGCCTGCTCCAGGCCTCCGCCGTGCCCAACTGCGTGGCCTTCGACCCGGCCTTCAACTACGAGCTGGCGGTGATCCTCCAGAACGGCCTGGTGCGGATGTACGAGAAGCAGGAGCCGGTCTTCTACTACATCACCGCCTTGAACGAGAACTACAGCCACCCGGCCCTGCCGCCGGGCGTCGAAGACGGCATCCTCAAGGGCATGTACCTGCTCTCCGAAGCCGAGAGCAAGAGCAAGAAGAAGCCCCGCGTGCAGCTCGCCGGCTCCGGCGCCATCCTGCGCGAGGCGATCGCCGCCGCCGAGATCCTGGCCGACGAGCACGGCGTGGCCGCGGACGTCTGGAGCGTCACCAGCTACTCCGAGCTCGCCCGCGAGGGCCGCGCCGCCGAGCGTTTCAATCGCCTCAACCCCGCCGCGCCGCCGCGGCAGCCCTACGTCAGCCGCCAGCTCGCCGGCCGCCAGGGGCCGCTGGTGGCCGCCACCGACTACGTCAAGAACGTGGCCGAACAGATCCGCGCCTACGTTCCCCAGCGCTACGTGGTGCTCGGCACCGACGGCTTCGGCCGCAGCGACACCCGCGAGAAGCTGCGCAGCTTCTTCGAGGTGGACCGCTTCCACATCGCCGTGGCCGCGCTCAAGGCGCTCGCCGATGAAGGCTCTGTGCCCCCGGCCAAGGTGGCCGAAGCGGTCAAGAAGTACGGGATCGATCCGGGACGGCCGGATCCGCTCCATCTCTAGGACCGGATGGGGAGAGATCAAGCCATGCCCGAGCTTCGTTCGATCGTCGTGCCCGATATCGGCAACTTCGACACCGTGACGGTGATCGAGGTGCTGATCCGCCCCGGCTCCACCCTCGCCCTGGACGACCCCGTGGTCACCCTGGAAAGCGACAAGGCCAGCATGGACGTGCCGGCCCCCTTCGCCGGCACCGTGCGGGAAGTGAAAGTGCAGGTGGGAGACAAGGTAGGAGAAGGCGCCCTCCTCGCCACCCTCGAGGTGGCCGAAGGAGCTCCCGCGCCCGCTCCCCCGCCGCTGCCGGCCGGCCTGCCGCCGGTGGCCCTGGCCAGCCAGGACC